>DATLMC010000053.1:0-58221 GCA_035537435.1 Pyrinomonadaceae bacterium
TAGTCCGCGCCCGCTTCCGGGTGTCGATGCTCTTACGCGGCGCCTTCCGCGCCGACGGCATCCGCGTCAGCCCTGCGGCTGCTGCGGCGCGACGACGCCCTTCGCGCCGGCGAAGTCGTAGGAGATGTGGAGGCGCAGCGCGCCGTCCTTGATCTCGGCGCGAACGTCCTTGGCCTGCGCGCGCACGGTGCCGCCGCTCGCCTGCACGGGCACGTTCAGCGTGAGCTGCTGACCGCGCATGATGACGAGCGGGTTCACCTTCTGGTTGATCGCCGTCTGCACGGCGGTCGTGACGAACGGCTCGACGATGGGGGAGGCGCCTTCGAGGTTGACGCTGAGGACGTTGATCTGGCCGTAGAGCGTCTGCTGCTCGCGGTTGAAGGAGAGCGAGATGTTCGCCTGCGCCGCGCCCTTGAAGTTGAGGCAGCCCGCGAACGGGATCTTGTCGGAAGCGCCGTTGAAGGCGAGCGGCGCGTTGATCTCGCCGTTCTGGAGGCTGACGGTCGTGCGCGCCCCGCTGCCCTCCTGCGTGATGTTGATCTGGTTCGCGCAGCCGCCCGCCTGCGCGTTGACGAAGAGCGGATCGCCCGCGACGCCGGGCAAGAGCGGCGAGTTCGCGCCGAGCTTGAAGGCCGGCGGGTTGAGGTCGCGGAAGATCGTCGAGAGAAGCGTGTCGAAGAACTTCTCGTCGAAGGTTAAAACTATCGTGCCGGGCGGATCGCCCCCGGCGTCGGGGGCCTGCACGGGCTGAGCGCCGAGCCTCGACTGCTTGGCGCGCGGCGCGCCGACGAAGAAGTAGAACGTCAGCGCCGCGCCGAGCACGAGCCCGACGAGGATCGTGAGAAGGTATCGCATCGCTTTCTGTGCCTCCGCGCGATCCGCTATCTGCTCGGCGACGGCGAAGTGCCGGCCGCGGGCGCGTTCAAAGTCGGCGGGGTCGTCGGCGCGGCGCCCTGCTGCCCCATGTTGCTCACCAGGAACTTGAAGGCGCTCGCGGCGATGCTCACGTACTGCTGAATCTGCTCCTTCGTGATCTGCGCGTAGCCCTGCGGCAGATCGAAGCTCGCCGCGTCGACCGTCGTCGTCAGATCGCGCAGCTCCGCGACGACCCGCGCCCGCGTCGCGCCCGCGACGTTGCCCGTGGACTGCCCGAAGGTCTCGACCTTGATCGGCAGCCCCGTGTCCTTATCCACGTAGATGAAGTTCTCCGCGCGCACGTCGCCCGCCTGCGTCGTGGTGTGGCCGGCGGCGGCGTAGCGGTACTTGACGACGCTGCGGCCGTTGACGGTGTCGTCGCCGACGCGCTCGACGCCGGGCTGCGACTTCATGCGGTCGACCATCTGCGCGGGGGTGAGCGAGCGCACGTCGAAGCCGGTCGTCTCTGGCCCCAGCTCGACGTACTGCTTCTTGGTGGGCAGCAGGAGGTAGCGCTTGTCGGCGCGATCTAGAAAGACCACGTCGCCGATTGCGGGGAGCCCCGAGATCGAGTAGCGGCGGTTGTCGCCGCTGCGCGCGATCTGGATGTTCGGCGTGCTCATCGCCTGACCCTTGTCGGTCGCCGCCTGCGTGATGACGAGCGTCGCCTGGTACTGGCTCGGCTCGCGCGTCTCGAAGGCGGTCGCTGCGGCGGTCGAGTCGTTCGCGTTCGACGCGGCGGACGTGTTCGTCGAATTCGTATTCGCGGCGTTGATGTTCGTCGCGTTCGTGTTCGTCGCGCCGGGCTGGCAAGCCGCGCCCGTGAGCGCAAGGGCGAGCGCCGCGGTCAGAAGTTTTTGGGCGTGCAGGGTGCGCATAGCAAGTCTCCTCCGTCCGGAAAAGAATCTAGAAGAGCATTTCGGACTGTCGTGCAGGGGATTAACGACGGAAGGATAGCGCAAAAGCCGTCAACGGTAAACCGTGACGGGTGACAGGTAGAAAACCGTGACGGGTGAACCGTGACGGGTGACAAGAAAGTACGGAGTGATGAGTGATGAGTGCTTAGTGGAAGGCGAGCCCTCCTGGTTCAGTACTCTGTACTCATCACTCCGTACTCCTACCCTGTCACCCGTCACGGTTCACGGTTGACGGTCTTCTTCTTGTCACCCGTCACGGGTGAGTGATATGGGCGCTTGGCGCGCCGGCGCAGCGCTACTCCTTCTTGATGTAGCTCTTGTGCACCCAGGCCGACTTCTTGGTCGTGCTGCGCGTCTCGAACATGATGTTCGACTTCGTCTCGCGCGTGACGAGCTGGACGCGACCGCCGACCGTCTCGTCCTGCGAGGGCGCGCCCTTCTCGCTCTCGGCGATGAAGCCGCGCACGTCCGCGCCGGAAGGCGGCGCGGCGTTCGCGTCGCGCCCGGCCTCGGCCAGCGCCTCGACGGCGTTCGACTTGAGCAGCCCGCCCCAGAGTTTGCGGAAGAGCGCGTGCGACGAGTAGACCTCCGCGCTGTTGAGCTTGCCGTTGACGGAGAAGGCGTAGCCGACCGCGTCCGGGTGTCGCTCGACGACGCCTGCGAGCGCCTTGACGTACTCGTCGGCGGTCGCGCGCACCTTCGTGTTCTCAAGCGCCAGTTGGAGGCTCGTGGGCGAGGCGGCGTCGTTGACCACTGCGCCGACGTTGCGGCTCAGTTTCGACTGCGCCTCCTCCACCCGCTGCCAGACCTGCCCCTGCGACTTCGCGCTGCGCGCCGCGAGCTTCAAATCTTTCGTCGCCGCGCGGTCGTTCGAGGAGCTGAAGTGCGCCGACGCCTCGCCGCCGCGCTTCGTCCAGCGGCCGTGCTCGACGCAGAACGCCGAGATCGCGATCTTGCCGGAACGGGCCGGCACGATCAGATCGACTGAGAGCATGCGATCCTGCTGCCCGCCCTTGACGATGTCGCCCGACTGGACGAAGACCTCCTCGTCCGAGAGGTTCTCGATTGCCAGCTCGTTGACGTTCCTGGTCTCGTAGACGACCACCTTCTTCGAGGCGAGCGCCTCGGAGAGCGTCAGGAGGTTCTTGCCTTCGTCGCCGCCCTTGCCGTGGAGCAGGAAGACGGAGAGGTTCTTGTAGGTGTAGGGGCCGGAGACGGTGTAGTCGGGCGAGCCCGCGGCGGCGGCGTCGCCGCCGGGTTTCTGTTGTGTGACTTGGGCGGTGGTGGCACAGGCGAGGGTGAGTGCCGCGGCGAGCAGCGCGACTCGGCTGAGGCGCGCGCGTATCCGTGTCTTCATGTTCGTTCTCCTCGATACGGTCAGAGCTAACGTTTCGCCAGTGGGCTCTGTCCTCTTGAACGAGGGAGGCGCAGACTTCTTGCGTGGGACGCGCGGCGCGCGGCGTGAGGTTGCACGGGAAACCCGGACCGGAAGGTGCGGCTTGAAAGTCGGGCAGGCTAAGGACTCGCCGCGGAGGAGCAGAGAACGACGAAGGGGGCGCGGGGAAGAATTGTCATCCTCCGCGCCCCTCTCTGCGTTTACTCTGCGTCTGCGGCGGTGAGCTTTGACGTGGCCGGAGCCGGGTCAGGGCTGCGGAGTGTCTTCTTCGACGTAGGAGGTCGGCGCGTCGGCGTGCGGGACGAAGCAGCGGCGGCAGCGGGCCTCGTAGGCGTCCGACGCGCCGACGACGACCTGGCCCTCGACCTGCACGGTGCGCTGCGAGTAGTTGGCGGGCTGGCCGCAGCGCACGCAGATGGCGTGCGTCTTGGTGATGTATTCGGCGACCGCGAGGAGCTGCGGCATCGGCTCGAAGGGCTTGCCCGTGTAGTCCTGATCGAGCCCGGCGATGATGACGCGCAGGCCGCGGCGGGCGAGTTCGTTCGCCACATCGACCAGATCGCCGTCGAAGAACTGCCCCTCGTCGATGCCGACCACGTCCGTTTCGGGCCTGACCTGCGCGAGTATCTCGGCGGCGGTCTCGACGACGCCCGACTCGTGGCGCATCTCCGAGTGAGAGACGATGTGATCGCGCGAGTAGCGGTTGTCGATCAGGGGCTTGAAGACCTGCACGCGCTGGCGCGCGATCCGCGCGCGGCGCAGGCGGCGGATCAGCTCCTCCGACTTGCCCGAAAACATCGAGCCGGCGATGACCTCGATCCAGCCCGGCGCATTCCGCTGGTGGACGCTGCCGCTCAAGTGATCCTCGTTACCCTGTGCGATGAATTCTTCCATGATCAAGCATTCAGCATTCAGCATTCAGCAAAAACCTTAACCAACAATCGGCAGTCAACGCTTTGGCTGACGGCTGACGGCTGAGTGCTGAGTGCTCTCGAACAGTTCCGCGTTGTAGAAGGGCGCGAAGGCGGCGACGAGCGCCGACTCGAAGCTCTGCGCGCGCGTCAGCAGCTCCTTCGAGATGACGCCCCACGCGCCCTGCCGGCTCCGCACGTCGCGCTCGCCCGCCACCTCGTCGATCACCTCGCCCAGCTCGCGCCTGCCGACGACCACCTCGCGGACGATCTGCGCGGGCACCGAGACCGAGGGGCTGATGCCGAAGTGGCCGCGCTTGCCGTCGGTCGCGTAAGCCCAGCCCTGTAGGAAGGTGTGGCGCTCGCCGTCGAGCGTGACCGTGTGGAAGCCGCCTTCGAGCCCGACGTAGAGGTGCGCTGGCACGCCCTCGTGCCGCAGGAGCTTCCGCACGGCGAGGGCGCGCTCGCGCGCGCCGCGCATCAGTTGCGAGTCGGTCAGGGGCATCGCGGGCGCGTTCGTCTCGACTTCGCGCGCGACGATCTCGGCCCGGTCCCAGCCGGGATCGACCTCGGAGATGCGCGCGCAGGCGGCGCGCACCGCCAGCAGCTTGGCTGATCGAACCGAGCCGACGGCGATCCGCAGTACGTTCATCCGGAAAGTGGCGCGGGAGTTGTGCGCGGGCGGGGCGAACCGCCCGCCGCCGGGCGCGGCGCAAGCTATAACAGACTCGCGCTCGTCAAGTCAAAGCGAGCTTTCGCCGCACGATTTCGACCCGCTTGACATTGCGCGCGGCGGTTGCAATGCTTCCGACATCGAGACAAACAGGAGGCGCGCGCCGGAATTTGGCGCGCGAGTTTGAGGAGGACTTACAGCAGTGCCCGCGAGCGATCTGATTTACGACTGGAACACGACGGAGCCGACGTTCGGCGCGCCCGGCCGGCGCATCAGTTTCGACGACGAGACGCTGCGCGACGGGTTGCAGTCGCCCTCGGTCTGCGAGCCGCCCATCGAGCGCAAGCTGGAACTGCTCCACCTGATGGACGACCTCGGCATCGACACGGCCGACATCGGCCTGCCCGGCGCGGGCGGCACCCACGCCGCGGGCGTCGAGCGACTGGCGCGCGAGATCGCCGAGCAGAAGATGAGGATTCGCCCGAACTGCGCCGCGCGCACGCACCGCAACGACATCACGCCCATCGCCGAAATCTCGCAGCGCGCCGGCATCCCCATCGAAGCCTGCACCTTCATCGGCTCCTCGCGCATCCGCTCGCTCGCCGAGGAGTGGACGCTCGAAAAACTCCTGCGGCTGACCGAGGAAGCCGTCAGCTTCGCCGTCTCCGAGGGCCTGCCCGTGATGTTCGTCACCGAGGACACGACGCGCGCAGACCCCGAGACGATCCGCGCGCTCTACACGACGGCGATCCGCGCGGGCGCGCGCGCCGTGTGCGTCTGCGACACCGTCGGCCACTCGACGCCGGACGGCGCGCGCGCGGTCGTCCGCTTCGTCAAACGGATCATCGAGGAGCAGGGCGGGCGGGTGCGGCTCGACTGGCACGGCCATCAGGATCGGGGCCTCGGCGTCATCAACTCCATCGCGGCGATTGAGGGGGGCGCGGATCAGGTGCACGGCTCGGCGCTCGGGGTCGGCGAGCGCGTCGGCAACGCGCCGATGGATCAACTGCTCGTCAATCTGAAATTGCTCGGCTGGATCGACAACGACCTGACGAAGCTGAAGGATTACTGCGATAAGGCCGCGGAGAGCTGCAACTGGACGATCCCCCTGAACTACCCGGTCTTCGGGCGCGACGCCTTCCGCACGGCGACGGGCGTCCACGCCGCGGCGGTCATCAAGAGCTACAAGCGGGGCGACACGGAGCTGGCAGACCTCGTCTATTCGGGCGTCCCCGCCGGGCTCTTCGGCTTGCGGCAGGTGATCGAGGTCGGGCCGATGAGCGGCAAGTCGAACGTCGTCTACTGGCTCGAATCGCGCGGGCTCGAAGCCACCGACGAGCGCGTCGCGCGCATCTACGACCGCGCCAAGAGCGCGCAGGGCGTCTTGAGCGAAGAAGAAGTGAGGCAGTTAGTTTAGTGACAGGTGACAGGTGACGGGTGACAAGCAAATCAAATTCTTACTTCTTGATTGTCACCTCTCACCCGTCACCCGTCACCTGCCATTAAGTCATGGTCAGTCCCACCGCCGCATTCTCGGCCGAACATGTCGTCGCCGATCTGTTGAGCGACGAGCGGGTGCGGCGTGCGTTCGAGTTCTTCGGGGAGCGCGCCGCGGAGATCACGGAAGAGCACGCGGCGCTGTGCGCGATCCCCTCGCCGCCTTTCGGCGAGGAGGCGCGCGCCGAGTACCTCGCGGCGCGCCTGCGGCAGTGCGGCCTCGCGGAGGCGCGCGTCGACGCGGAAGGTAACTGCGTCGCGCTCAGGCGCGGGCGGGGCGCGCGCCCGCTCGCGGTGGTGAGCGCGCACCTCGACACGGTTTTTCCGGAAGGGACTAACTTCGCCGTGCGGCGCGAGGGCTCTCGGATGCTCGCGCCCGGCATCGCGGACGACGGCTGCGGGCTCGTCGCGCTCGTCGCGCTCGCCCGCGCGCTCGACGAATTTCGGATCGAGACCGAAGGCTCGCTGCTCTTCGTCGGGACGGTCGGCGAGGAGGGCGAGGGCAACCTGCGCGGCGCGCGCCACCTGCTGACGGCGGGCGAGTGGGCCGGCGGGATCGATTACTTCGTGAGTCTCGACGGCCCCGGCGTCGAGCGCATCACGCACGCCGCGGTCGGCTCGCGCCGCTACCGCGTGAGGTTCGCGGGCGCGGGCGGCCACTCGTGGGGCGACTTCGGCGCGGCGAACCCCGTCCACGCCTTGAGTCGCGCCGTCGCGCGACTCGCCGCCTACCCGGCGCCGGCGAAGCCCCGCACGAGCTTCAACGTCGGGCGCATAGAGGGCGGCACGGGCGTGAACGTCATCCCGCAGGAAGCGTCGATGGACGTTGACCTGCGCTCGGAGTCGCCGGAGGAGTTGCGCCGCCTCGACGCCTTCTTCCGGCGCGCCGCGCGCGAGGCGGCCGGGGACGAAAACTCCGCGCGCCGCGCGGGCACGCCGCCCGTCGAGCTGGAACTGAAGATGATCGGCGATAGGCCCGGCGGGCAGACGCCCGCGGACTCGCCGCTCGTCCTGCTCGCGCAGGCGGCGACGCGCGCCGTCGGCTACCAGCCGCGGCTCGACTCTTCTTCGACCGACTCGAACGTCGCCATCTCGCTCGGCGTGCCCGCCGTCACGCTCGGGGCCGGCGGCACGTCCGGCTCCTCGCACACGCTCGAAGAGTGGTACGACCCGCGCGGGCGCGACCACGGCTTGAAGCGCGCCCTGCTCGTCGCACTCGGCTCGGTGGGAATCAGAAGCTGTTAGCTATTAGCCATTAGCCGTTAGCTGTTAGTCGGGCAATTGATCGTGAGTTGAAATTAGAAGGCGGGAGGCAGTCGGACGTGACTGCCTCCCGCCTTCTTGTTTGGCTGATAGCTAATAGCTAACAGCTAATAGCTTCCCTCAGTTGATCGGGATGGTGACGACGGTCGAGCCGGCTTTGCCGGGGGCGAAGTGGCGCGAGCGCGCGATGCGCACGGCGGCCGAGGCGTAGGCTTCCGCGCCGGGACTCGTGCCGACCGCCGCGGCTTGCGTGACGCGCCCCGCGTCGTCGTAGGTGATCTGCACGCGCACGGTCTTCGCGCCCGCGGGTGTCGCGGGCTTCGGCGGGCCGGTCAGAGTTTGATCCTGCCCGGCGTTCTTCGCCGCCTCCTCGCGCGCCTTGCGCGCCCTCTCTCTGGCCTCGCGCTGCTGCTGGTCGCGCCGCGCCGCGGCGGCCGCGTCTTCGGCCGCCGCCGCGTCCGAAGCGTTGACCTGGAGGGGCGCGTTCGCGGCGTCGGCGTCGGCGGGCGCGTCCGACTGAGTGGCGGGCGCGCTCTGTGCCTGCGGCTGCGCCGCGGCGGGCTCGCCCTTGCGCATGAGCTTGCGGCTGACGGGGATCGCCGCGACGGCGCAGACGAGCACGAGCGCGGCGGCGACGCCCGCGATCATGGCTTTGCTCCTGCCGCCCGTGTTGTTCGCCGCGTCGACCGTCATCGAGAGCGGCGAGACGTTCCCCGACACGTCCTGCGCGTCGGCCCCGCGCGGCGCGGCGGTCTTCGAGGCTTTCGACTCCTCGACGCATTCGAGGTACTCGCGCGTCGCCTCGTCCAAATCGTCCTCGCCGTTGAAGACATCGAAGTCGGGCATCGCGCCCTCGTCGATGCGGCGCAAGCCTTCGAGCACGACGCTCGCCCACGACTCGTTGATCGTGCGGCGCGAAGAGCTCATGCCGGGGCTGAAGTCGAAGGTCGCGCTCGCCAGCGTGAGCGCGAAGAAGACGGCGTCCTTGCCGTTGAGCGCGCCGACCTTGGCGTCCACGAGATCGCCCTCGTGGATGAAGAAGACGCCGGGGGCGAGCGGGTAGTCGATCTTGAGCCGGCCCGTCTTGCGCTGGTTGCAGAAGAACTCGATCAGCTCGCTCAGGTGGAGGTCGCTTAACTGTCCGTTCAATGTCATGGTGGTTTTCCGTCGGTCTCGCGATATACGTCCCGCGCGCGGGGCGCTAGAACACGAAGTTGTAGTTGATGGTGCCGGTCATCTTCACGGGCTGACCCGACAGCAGCGTGGGCGCGAACCTCGCGCGCATCGCCGCGCTCTCCGCCTCGGCGCGCAGCGACTCCGGGCCGCTCACGGCCTTCGCCGCGATGACCCTGCCCGAAACGTCCACGACGACCTCGACCGCGACGACGCCCGTCGTGCGCATGCGGCGCGCGAACTCCGGGTAGGAGGGCGCGGGCAGGCTCAACGCCTTGCCGTTCAGGACGCCGCCGGAGATCGGCCGCACCGGCGCTTTCGCGACCGGCCTGGGCGGCGGCATGTCATCTTCGACCTTCACGACCGGGGCCGCGGCGTTCGCGGCGACCTGCGCGGTCGGCGCGTTGATGGGCGCGGCGCTCGTGGCCGGGGCGCTCAGGGCGATCGGCGGGAGGCTCGCCAACTTCTTCGGCGCGGGGGCGGCTTGCTGCGGCTGCTGCTGCCGCTGCGGCGCGGCGGTGTGGGCATTGACGGTGGCGCTCACCGCGGCGGGCGCGCTCGCGGTCGCGTTTTGCGGCGCGGGCGTCTGGCCGGGCTGGAGTTTCTTCGTCACGTTGTCTTCTAGGAAGTAGGCGAGGAAGCGGAAGGTGACCTCGGTCGGCTCGAAGCTCAGCTTGCCGTTCTCGACGACGGCGACGGAGGTGAGCATCTTCGTCCAGTTGCCCATCGCGTCGAACTCGTAGTCGTACTTCTCCTTCGACAGTACCGACCCGTCGGCGTTGAAGAGCGTCATCTCGACGATGTTGCCCCGGTCGTCGTACTTGTAAACTTCCCTGCCGGTGAGCGCGCCGCCCGCGGCGAGGAAGTAGGCGTTGTCGATCTTCGCGCCCCTGATGTCGTAGGTCGCCGTCTCCAGGACGTTGCGCTGCCCCTCGACCATCTTGCCTTCCTTGAAGACGAGCTTCGCGTTCTCGGTGCGGACGCGGCGCACGGGACCCTGGAGACCGTCTCGGTCGCGGTCGGTCTCGGTCGTCGCGCGCGCCGAGGAGGCGAGCACGACGGGAGCCTGCGCGCCCGCCTGCGCGCGCGCCGTGGTGACGGCGGCGTGAGAAGAGGCGAGCAGGAGCAGCGTGAGAGACAGCCTGGGAGTTCGTTTGAGCATGGGTTTCACTCCGGAAGAGAAGTTTAATTCGGCGCTGGTGGGTTCCCGGCGGGTCAGCTCGTGAGCGGCGCGCCCGTCGGACGCGCGAAAAAATTCAGGCGCGCGTTACAGAGCACGGCGCGGCTCGGCGCTGACGGTGAGGAGGGAAGTTCGTTTGATTAACGGACGACGATCAGCGGGGCGTGTCTGGTTGGATCGTCGAATTGCCCTTCGAGACGCTGCGCGGGGCAGCAAATTGAGTATCACACAAACAAACGCGGCTTGTCTACCACCTTGTTTGGCGGGGGGCGGCGGGTTGCGAGCCGTAAAAGTGAGTTTTTAACCGGAAATCTGAGGATTCCGCGCCCGCCTCATCGCAGTCCGGCGGGGGAAGAGGCGGCGGCGGAGCGCGGCCCCGCCGTCCCTTCAGCTCGCGAAGATCGCGGTGGTGCGCTCGGCCGCGAGCACCGTGCGCGTCGCGGCGTAAACCTCTTCCACCGTGATCGAGTCGATGTCGCGACCGTAGATGACCCGGTGGCGCTCGCCGACGGGCTCGTAGCCGTCGCGCGTGGGCCGGCCGACCAGCACGACGGCGGGCGTGCCGACGGCGGCGGCGACGTGGACGGGTCCCGTGTCGTTCGAGACGAGCACGCTCATGCGCGCGAGGGCACAGGCGAGCCGCGGGATGTCCAGGTTATCCACGACGCTCGTCGTGCGCGGCGGGAAGGCGGCGCGAATCTCGCGCGAGCGCGCCCTCTCTTCGGGGCCGAGGAAGACCACCGTGCGCAGCCCATCGTTGCGCGCGACGCGCTCCGCGATCTCGGCGAACCTTTCGAGCCTCCACTCGCGGCTCGGATTGCCCGCCCCCGGAAACACGCCGACGAGCGGCGCGTCGCGACCGATCTTTAGCTTCCTGAACAACTGATCGACGGCGCGCTCCGCCTCCTCGCGCAGGGGCAGGCGCGGCGCGCGCGAGACCTCGCCCACGCGGAGCGGCGCGAGCACGTCGAGGTAGCGCTCGACCGCGTGCTTTTCGCGATCCTCGACGGGCGCGGCGGGGCGGAAGTTAGAGAGGAAGTCGAGCGAGCGACCCGGCCGGCGCGAGTAGAGCCGTTGGGGCGCGCCGGAGAAATAGCCGAGCAGGTTCGTCTCCGAGAGGCTGTGGAGATCGACGACGAAGTCGAACCTGCGGCGGCGCACCTCTTTCACGATCTGCGCGATCCTGAAGAGCGACGCGGGCGCGAAGCCGTCGCGCAGCGCGACCCTGTCGACGACCATCACCTCGTCGGCGGAGCCCGTCAGCTCGACGATCTGCCTGCCCGGCTTGCCGACCGCCACCGTGATGCGCGCGCGCGGGAACCTCTGCCTGAGCGCGGCGAGCGCGGGCAGGCTCAGCATCACGTCGCCCATCTGACCGAAGTCGATGACGAGAATGTTACGCGGGTCGAGATTCATGCGTAGATCAATACGACGCGGGGGCGCATTACGGTCTGAAAGATTTTAACCGGAGTGGCGGGGGAGGGGAAATTGAGAGACGGCGGCGCGGGGCGAGAGTCCGAGAAATTTCCGAACCCGCCCGCCCGCACGTATCCAGTCGTCACGACGCCGCGTCGAGCGTGTAGTCGAAGGTGTAGAGGTGTTTGCCGTCGACGATGTCGATCTTCATCCGGCCGGCGATGCCGCGGAGTTCGCCGGAGCCGGAGTCGGGTACGACCGACACCGACAACTCGGCGCTGCCGCGCGTCATCGTGCCCGCGTGCTGCAACACGAAGCCGCCCGCGCGCCCGCCGAGCGTGCCGCTCACGCGCTCGATCGCCACGTACCCGGCTGACCCCGGCACTCCGGTCATGGCGCTCAGCATCTCGACCGTGCTCGACGCTTCGAGATCGCCGCGGAACCGCTTGCTGATCGACACCCGCCCGAGGCTCACGCCCCCGGCCGTGTCATAAGGGGCTTGCGGGCTCATCTCGACCTCGAAAGTGCCGCTGGCGCGAGTGCTCATGATTTCATCTCCACTGACGATGCTGCGTGCCGGGGGCGGCTCGCCGCGAAAGGCGCCGCCCCGACTCACTTGCACTTCTTCAGATTGGCGGTGCCGAACGGGAAGCGCTTCCCGAGTTTGCTGTCGTTGTAGAGGACCGTCAGGGAGGCTTTCCTCTTCGATCCGTCGAGGTAGATGGTGAAGGGCGAATCGCCCATCGCGTCGGTCGATAGTAGGGTGACGTTTTCAACGTCGTGGCCCGCACAGGTGAAGCACTGATCCAGCTTGCGGTACTCGGCGCGATCCGTGCCTTTCACGAAGGTGACCACGGTCGGCTCGATGATGAGCCTGAGCGGCGACGTGCAGGCGGCTCTGGCCGGCACCCATTCGCCCCGAAACTTGGCCTCGACGCTGCCCCCGGTCATGCCCTGCGGCGTGCCGAAGGTTAATGCCGCGAGGGCGAAGACCGAAGTTGCGATCCGAGTCGCGGGGAGGTTCGCGATGAATTTGAGGGGGCTGAACATGATTCTCTGCTTCTCCTTATTAGCTTGCGGTTTCGCCGGCCCCGCTTCGGCTCCGTAACCGTCGGGGAGCAGTCTTAACTTCAGCGCGACGGGCTCGCGCCGCTCAGGGCAGCAGGCGGCTGAGGAGATCGATGAGCCAGTCGAAGTCGATGGGCTTGGTGAGGTAGGCGTCGCAGCCGGCGGAGAGCGCGTTGGCGCGGTACTCGGTCTCGTGGTGCGCGGTCAGGGCGACGATGAGCGTGTCGCGCATCTCCTCGCGCTGCCGCAGCTCGCGCGTGGCGGCGATGCCGTCGAGCACCGGCAGCCCGATGTCCATCAGGATGATGTTCGGTCGCTCGGAGAGGGCCTTCGCCACGCCCTCCGCGCCGTCGACCGCCTCGACGACGCGGTAGCCGCGCTTCTCAAGCTCCAGGCGCATCAGGTAGCGCGTGTCCTCGAAGTCTTCGACGACGAGCACCGTCTGCGTCTGCGTGTCCTGCCCCGCCGATCCAGTCTGCGCTGTCTCCCGTGCCACTGTTCCTCTCCGACCTTCGCGTGACCGAAAAATTTATGACGAACTCTCGCGCGCCGCCCGGGGCGACGGCGGTAGTGTTGACCATTTTAACTCGCGGGTCAACCGCCGACGCAAAACGCACGCGGCGGGCGGCGCGCGCGAGCGCACAAACGCTCACGGCGGCTTAAGTACGAAGAATTTCGTTGACAGTACGAAGCACTTCGTAGTATGGTGGGGCGCGTTCGAGTGACGCGAGTCGTCGCGGGAAGTCGAGACCGGAAGAGATGCCGAAGCAGAAAGCGCCGCGCCCGACCGACGCGGAGTTGGAAATCCTGAGCGTGCTGTGGCAGCGCGGGGCCTCGACCGTGCGCGAGGTGCACGACGAGTTGAGCGCGCGCAAGCCGACGCTCTACACGACCGTCCTCAAGTTCATGCAGATCATGACGGAGAAGGGGCTCGTCGAGCGGGACGAGCGCGAGCGCGCGCACCGCTACCGCGCGCGCCTGCCGCGGGAGCAGACGCAGCAGCAGCTTTTGACGCACCTGCTCGACCGCGCCTTCGAGGGCTCGGCGTCGAAGCTCGTCATGCAGGCGCTCTCCTCCAAGCGGACTTCCGCCGAAGAGCTGTCGCGGATTCGCCGGATGCTCGACGACTTCGAGCGGGGGGGCGACTGATGAACCTCCACGCGATCCTCGGACACCCCCTCGTCCAGAATCTCGGCTGGACGCTCGCGCACTCCGCCTGGCAGCTCGCGGGCGTCGCGCTCGCCTACGCCGCGGCCCACGCACTGATGCGGCGCGCCTCGTCGCAGGCGCGCTACTGCGCCGCCTGCCTCGCGCTCTTCGCCATGTTCGCGCTGCCGGCGGGCACGTTCCTCGCGCTCAACTCTTCGGGCGCGTCCGCCTCGGCCCACGCCCCCGCGTCCGCGACCGCCTACTCGCCGCGCGCGAACGCGAGCGGCGCGGCGGGCGGGGCGTTCACCCCCGCGCAGGCGCACGCGCGGCCGGCCGAGGCGCTCGACGAAGGCGGCGTGAGCGCGCCGCTGCGCCTGTGGGCCGGAGGCCGCTTCGCAAGGCTTCTGCCGTGGCTGGCGCTCGCGTGGATGGCCTGCGTCGCCTTCCTGTTGGCTCGCCTCGCGGGCGGGTGGCTGCTGAACCGCCGGGTCAGTCGGGAGGCGGACGCCGCCGCGCCGTTGCACGGCTACGCGGGCGCGCTCGCGCGGCTCGGCGCGCGCGTGGGGGTCAGGCGCGCGGTGCGTTTGTGCCGCTCGGCCCTCGTGGAAGTGCCGACCGTCGTCGGCTGGCTGCGTCCCGTCATCCTCGTCCCGGCGGGCGCGCTCGCCGGGTTGAGCGCGGCGCAGCTCGAAGCGATCATCGCGCACGAATTGGCACACGTCCGGCGGCACGACTATCTCGTCAACCTCTTGCAGTCGTTCGTCGAGACGCTGCTCTTCTACCACCCGGCGGTCTGGTACGTCTCGCGCCGCGCGCGCGCCGAGCGCGAGCACGCCTGCGACGATCTCGCGGTCGAGGCGACGGGCGACGTGCTCGTCTACGCGCGCGCCCTCGCCGAACTCGAACAGCTCCGACGGCGGCCCTCTCAAGTCCCCCCGCTCGCGCTCGCGGCCAGCGGCGGCTCGCTCGTCAACCGCATCCAGCGCCTGCTGAAGTTGCAGACCGCGCGCGGCAGCAGCGGCTCGCGCGCGCCCGCCGCCGCCGCCGCACTCGTCGCCTCGCTCTCACTCGCCTTCGCGCTCGCGGGCGCGCACGGCGCTGTCGCCTCGCGCGGCGCGGGCGCACGGGAGAGCGCGCGCGGCGTAAAGACTGCGGCGAACGCCCCGCGTCGCGTCGCCGTCACGTTCGTCGCGCTGCCGATGATTCGCACCTGGTATCCGCCGCGCGCCGAGAAGGACATGCGCAAACTCCTGGCGAGCCTGCGCGCCAACGACGTGAGCGCCGTCGGCTTCGTCAACGCCGCGCAGCTCTACAAGGACGGCGTGCAGGACGAGTCGCGCGTCAACCTGCTCCGCCTGTGGCTCGACGCGGGGATGGAGCTGGGCTCCGAGGGCTTCTCGCACCCGAACCTGCACGACACGCCGCTCGAAGACTTCAAGCAGGACGTGCAGCGCGGCGAGTACGTCACCTCGCAGCTCGCCGCGGAGCGGGGCGCGCGGCTGCGCTACTTCAGCTACCCGTTCCTGAACGTCGGGCCAGACCGCGAGACGAAGGAGGCGTTCGAGCGCTTCCTCGCCGGGCGCGGGATGCAGGTTCACAAAGTCACCATCGACAACTGGGACTGGCTCTTCGGCAAGGCGTACGCGGACGCGCGCCGCGCAGAGGACGACGAGACGATGCGGCGCGTCGCGGACGAGTATGTGCCCTACATGGAGCGCGTCTTCGACTTCTACGAGGGACTGTCGCGCGACACGCTCGGCTACGAGCCGCCGCAAGTCCTGATGCTCACGGCGAACGCGCTCAACTGCGAGAAGTTCGACGAACTCGCCGCGATGCTCAAGCGGCGCGGCTACCAGTTCGTCACGCTCGACGAGGCGATGCGCGACAGGGCTTACCGGCAGCCCGACACCTACACGGGAGCGTGGGGCATCTCGTGGCTGCAACGCTGGGCGATGGCGCGCGGCGCGGACTTCCGCGAGGAGCCGCCGCTGCCGCCCTACGTCAAACAGTTCGACACCTACGCGGAGAAGCGGCAGGGCGTCAACGCGGAGAAGAAGTAACCGGCGCCGACCCCTAGCCCAACGTCTGAAGTCCATTTCAAAACATGAGGTTCACCACGGAGGACACGGAGGGGCGCGGGGGAAGAGAAAAGCAATGTATTTCCTTCGTGACCCTCCGCATCCTCCGTGGTGAAGATTTTAACGCACGCTAAGTCCAGGCCGGGAAGGGATCGAACTATGAGACGCGCCCTCGCAGTTGCCCTCGTCGTGTGCGCCGCGCTCGGCGCGGCCGCGGGTCAGACGAACGAGAAGCGAAGTTCGCGCGCCGGGCGAGTCGCCGAAGAGATCAAGCGGCTGGAGCGGGCGTGGCTCATCGAGTCGTACGGCAACGGCAACAGCATGGCCGATTACGACCGCATCGTCGCCGACGACTTCACCATCACGCACAGCAACGGCAGGCTCCTCGGCAAGGCGGAGAAGCGCGCCGACATCCTTGCCAGCCACAACCCGAACCCTTCGCCCGGCACGGTCTTCCGCATCGACGAGGCGAGCGTGCGCGTGCGCGTCTACGACGACGCGGCGGTCTCGACCGGCCACATCATCGAGAAGTACTCGTTCCAGGGTAGAGACATCGACGACCGCGTCCACTTCACCAACACCTACCTGAGGCGGCGCGGGCGCTGGCAGGTCGTCGCCTCGCAGCTCACGCGCGTGCGTCAACAGCCGCGCCAGCAGTAGGCGAGGGGCGGCGCGAATTTCGCGAAAAGAGGATGAACCGGATGGACAGAATGAAACGGGCGGCTCTCGCCGTCTTCCTGAGCGTCGCGGCGGCTTCAGTCGTTTCGGGGCAGGGCGGGGCCGCGCGCCGCGTCGCCGTCACGTTCGACGATCTGCCGATGACGGGCGACGGCGGGCGCAGCACGGGAGAGGGCGTGCTGGAGACCAATAAAAAGATCGTCGCCGCGCTGAAGGCGAACAACATCCCGGCCATCGGCTTCGTCAACGAGCGCGGCCTGGGCGGCGCGGAGCAGCGCGAGGCGCGCACCCGGGCGCTGCGCGCGTGGCTCGACGCGGGGATGGAGCTGGGCAACCACACCTACTCGCACAAGTCGTTCTACCACACGCCGCTCGCGGCCTTCGAGCAGGAGGTGATCAAGGGCGAGCCCGTCACCAGGCAGTTGCTCGCGGAGAAGGGAAAGCGGCTGCGCTACTTCCGCCACCCGTTCCTGAACACCGGCCGCACGCGCGACGCCCGACGCGAGTTCGAGAAATTCCTCGCCGGGCGCGGCTACGCGGTGGCCCCCGTCACCGTCGACAACTCGGAGTGGATCTTCGCGCGCGAGTACGCGGACGCGCTCGCGGCGGGCGACGCAGAGAAGGCGCGCCGCGTCGCCGAAGGCTACGTGCCCTACATGGAGTCGATGTTCGAGTTCTACGAAAAGCTCTCGACGGAGTTGTTCGGCAGAGAGATCCCGCAGGTGCTGCTCGTCCACGCGAACCAGCTCAACGGCGATCACTTCGCCGAGGTGATCGAGATGATGCGGCGGCGCGGCTACGAGTTCGTCTCGCTCGACGACGCCCTCCGCGACCCGGCGTACCGCAGCCGCGACGATTACGTCGGCGAGGTCGGCATCTCGTGGCTGCAACGCTGGCTCGTCACGCGCGGCAAGGAGTTCCGCAAAGAGCCGTACCTGCCGGAATACATGCGGCAGTTCGATCCCGACTACAGCGGCTCGGACTTTAAAACGCGCAAGGGCAGGTGAGGCGGCGGAAAGGAAGTGAGTTCGAGTTCGGAAGGGGAGACGCGCGCGGGCCGTTTGCTGTCTCGCCCGCGCGCCTCCCCGGAAGAGGGCGGCGGGCTTTCGGGGGGATTGATCCGCCGCTCACCATCTCTCATTTACCGTCGTACAATCGCCCGCGCGTGGCGCAAACAATTTAACCCGGCGCGCGATCATCCACTGACGGTGACGGGCGTCGCGCCGAAAGGGGACTAACGGTGAGGCTCACGGGACGACTACTTTTAATCGCGTTCTTCGCGGCATCATGCTTCGCCGCCGCGCCGGGTCAGGCGCAGGGCGGCGCGGCGAGGAAGATAGGCAAGGACGAAGCGGCGGTGCTGGCGGCGGATCGCGCGTGGGCTGAGGCGATAGCGCGCGGCGACGTGAAGGCGCTCGGCGAGCTGTTCGCCGAAGAGTTCGTGATCGTCAGCCCGAACGGCGAGCTGAAGAACAAGCAGCAGGAGCTCGCGAACCTCGCGCCCGCGCCCGACGTTGTGACCCACTACTTCCGCACCGAGGACGCGGAGGCGCGCGTCTATACGGACGCGGCGGTCGTGCGCGGTCGCGCCGTCTGGAAGGTCGACTACAAAGGGCGCGAGATCGACAACAACCGCCGCTACACGAGCACCTACGTCAAGCGGAAGGGTCGCTGGCTGCTCGTCGCGCAGCAGATCTCCGGCAACATCCCGCCGCCCGCCCCGCCGAAGTGAAACGGCGGATCGGATGAGTTATCCGATCCGCCGCGCCTGATGACAAGTTAACAATCGGGATCGAGACTGCGAAAACTCTTTTGCGCCTTTGCGCCTCCAGCGTGAAATTTTATTCTCACGCAAAGGCGCAAAGACGCCAAGATGATTTTGATCACTCTAAGCTCTGCCCGCGACCTCGCCCGTGCGGGTGTCGACGCGCACGGTCTCGCCCTCCTTGATGAAGAGCGGCACGCGCGCCGTGATGCCGGTTTCGAGCGTGGCTACCTTGGAGCCGCCGCCCGAAGCCGTGTCGCCCCGCACGCCCGGCTCGGTCGAGAGGACGGTCAGCTCGACGAAGGGCGGGAGTTGGAGTGAGACGGGCTCGCCGTTGTACTTCAGGACCTGGAGCGTCGTGCCTTCTTTCAGGTAGCCGCGGTCGTCGCCGATCTGCTCTTCCGTGAGCATGAACTGATCGTAAGAGGACTCGTCCATGAAGTGGCAGCCCTCGCCGTCGGCGTAGAGGAAGGAGGCGGGGACGAGCTGCACGTCGGGCTCGGCGAACTTCTCGGTCGCCTTGAAACTCTTCTCCTGCACCGCGCCCGTCAGCAGGTGGCGCAGCCGCGTGCGCACCATCGTCGCCGCGCCGCGCGCCGTCGGGGAAGCGAAGAAGACCTCCAGGACCGTGTAGGGCTGACCGTCCACCGCGATCAGCATCTTCCGCTTCAACTCGTTCGCGCCGATGAGCGCCATCTACGTTCACCTCGGAGAATCATGATGCTTGGGACGCGCCATTCTACAGAACGGCCGCGCTCACGACCAACACGCGCGAAGAGCGTCTGGCGTCCGCCGGCGAGTCGGGAGGAATCGCCCCTAGTGCATTTGGAACGCGCCGCCGCGCGGCTCCGGCTCCATGTCCGGGCGCGAAGAGTCCTGTACGACTTCGTGCATCTCCAGCACGTTCGGCTTCGTGAATGCGTCCTTCGGCAGCGTGCCCGACTGCGCGTGCCCCTTCGCGAAGGCGTCCGAGCGCACCCAGGCCATGAAGTCCTGCCGACTCTGCCAGACCGTGAAGACCACGTAAGGGTCGCCCTCGTTGACGGGGCGCAGGACCTGGTTGGAGACGAAGCCGGGCATCGTGTCCACGAGCCCCGCGCGCTCGCGGAACCTCTGCTCGAATGCTTCGGCGTATTCTGTCTTGACGTAGATGCGGTTGGCGACGGTGATCATTCCCTTAAAACCCCCTCTTCGTCGGATGAGACTAACACGCCGGGCCTTCGCGAGCGCGCGGCGTCGGCCGGTTCAGTCGTCGGCGCGCGGCTTCGAGCGCAGTTGCTTGACCTGCGAGCGGCGCGACTTCTCTTCGAGCGTGCGCTCCTTCGCGCCGCGCTTCGGGCGCGTCGGCACGCGCTTCGGCGCGCGGTAGTTCAGTTTGTCGACCGCCTCGCGCAGTTTCTTCAGGCAGATCGCCTTGTTGACGTGCTGGCTGCGCTCCTGCTGCGACGAGACGACGAGGCCGGTCGGCAGGTGACGGAGCCTGACGCCGCTCTCCGTCTTGTTGACGTGCTGCCCGCCCGGACCCGACGAGCGGAAGGTGTCAACCTCGCACTCGCGCAGCAGGGCTTCGTCGGATTCGGGTAGCGTGATCATGATCTGTCGCCGCCGCCGCTTAAGCGAAGGGGCGCGGTTAGTCTATGCTTCGCACGGGATGTGAATCGCGGCGACGCGAAATTATCAGGTTTCGCCCCGCGCGGCAAAACCGCCGCGCGTCGTGTGATGAAACAATTGCTCCTGCCGAAGCTCTACGCGCTCACGGACGCGCGCCTCTCTGGGCTCGCGCACGCCGAACAGTTGCTGCGTCTCTCCGAAGGCGGCGCGACCTTCGTGCAGTTGCGCGAGAAGCACGCCAGCCCCCGCGAATTCCACCGCGAGGCGGAGGCGGCGCTGGACGTGGCGCGCCGTCGCGGCGTCACCCTGATCATCAACGACCGCGCCGACATCGCGCTCGCGCTCAAAGCGGGCGGCGTGCACCTCGGTCAGGACGATCTCCCGCCGGCGGCGGCGCGACGCCTGCTGGGAGACGACTCCGTCATCGGCTACTCGACGCACAGCGTCGGCCAACTCGAAGCGGCGTCGCGCCTGCCCGTCGATTACGTCGCCTTCGGGCCTGTCTTCCCGACGCGCACCAAAGAGAACCCCGACCCCGTCGTCGGCCTCGAACTGCTGGCTAGGGCGCGGGAAGCGCTCGACCCGGCGATCCCGCTCGTCGCCATCGGCGGCATCACGCGCGAGAACGCGCGGGCCGCGCTCGCCGCCGGCGCGGACTCGGTCGCTGTCGTCAGCGCGCTCCTCTCTGAGCCCGCGGAGATCGCGCGGCGCACGCGGGAATTCCTGGACGAGCTGGGGTGAAAACAGGGAACCGACCGCCGAGGCGCAAGGGGGCGCGCAAGGGGCGCAGGGAAGACTGAGTTTTCCTCCGCGTCAACTTCCGCGCCCCCTGCGCCTGCGGCGGTGAATCTTTCCGCCGCGGAAGTTTTCCCTTGCGTTAAGTCGTTCGATTAGAGAGAATGTTTGCGGCGCGTGATGACAGGTAAGCGAACGCGCCGGCCCCTCGCAAGTCCCTCCTCTCAGCCTTTCCCGAACAAATCTTCCCGCCGAAGGTGGAGTAACTACCGGCATGAGTTTCTTCGATCTGCCGCCCGTCATCGAGCGCATGCTGCTCGTCTCGGACAAAATCAGCGACCTCAACTTCTCCGTCGGCCAGCAGCCGCAGGTCGAGGTCAACGGCAAGCTGACCTCGGTGCAGCCGCTCGGCCTGCAAAAGCTCTCGCCCTACCAGACCGAGATCATCGCGATGACGCTGATGGAGGGCAACCCGGACGCCGCCTCGCGCCTCGCCAACACCGGCTCGGTCGATCTCTCCTGGTCGCTCCCCACCAAGATTCGCTTCCGCGTCAACATCTTCCAGCAGCGCGGCACTTACTCCATCGTGATGCGCGTCATCCCGACCGAGATCCCCTCCCTGGAGTCCTTGAGCCTGCCGAAGCAGCTCTCCGACATCACGAACCTGCGCAACGGCATCGTCCTCGTCACCGGCCCCACGGGCTCGGGCAAGACCTCGACGCTCGCCGCCGTCATCGACCGCATCAACAACGAGCACCACTACCACATCGTCACCATCGAAGACCCGATAGAATTTCTCCACATACACCGCCGCTCGACGATCAACCAGCGCGAGATCGGGACCGACACGAAGGATTTCCCCTCGGCCCTGCGCGCGGCTCTGCGCCAGGCCCCCAAAGTGATCTTGATCGGCGAGATGCGCGACTACGAGACGACCGAGATCGCCCTGGAGGCGGCCGAGACCGGCCACCTCGTGCTCTCCACGCTGCACACCATCGACGCCTCCAAAACCGTCGACCGCATCATCGGCCTCTACCCGAAGAACGAGGAGCAGGTCATCCGCACGCGCCTCGCGCAGACCTTCCGCTACATCGTCTCGCAGCGGCTCATCCCGCACGCCGACGGCGCGGGTCGCGTCGCCGCGGTCGAGATCCTCAAGTCCACGCCGCGCACGCGCGAGTACTTGCAGAACGGCGAGGGCGAGGGCAAGACCCTGCTCGACGCCATGCGCGACAGCCGACTCGACGGGATGCAGGACTTCGACACCGTGATCAAGGACATGATCGAGCGCAAGGTCGTCTCGCTCGAAGACGGTCTGGCGTTCGCCACCAACCCGCACAACCTGCAACTCGCCCTGAAGGGCGTCAGCATCCGGGACGACTTCCTCCAGCCCGACAACCTCCCTCCCGCCAACGGCCAGCGCCGCGGCGCGCCCATGCTCGACATCACCCAGTGACGGGTGACGGGTGACAGGCAGAACCGTCTGCCGCCTGTCCTTCCTTGTCACCCGTCACCCGTCACCCGTCACTTTAATCTATGGTCATCACCTGCCAGCAGTGCAGCTCTCGTTTGCAGCTCGACGACACGAAGGTGCCGACGCGCGCCTTCACCGTCCGCTGCCCGAAGTGTCAGCAGATCATCAACGCGCAGCCGCCCGCGCAAGCCTCGCCCGCCGGGGGCGCGCTCGCCGTCGGCGAGATGTCGGCGGCGCACGACTCGCGCTTCGCGCGCCCGATGCCCGCCCCCGCCTTCCGACCCGAAGGCTCTGAGGCCGGCGCGGGCGAGGAGGCGTCGAACGCCGACGCGCTGCGCACCGACCGCGACGAGATCGCGCATCTCCTCTCCTCGCTCCTCTCGCGCGCGATGACCTCCGCCGCGAGCGCCGCCTCGCAGGGGTCGCTGCGCCGCGGGTGGGAGCACCGCCGCGCGCTCGTGTGCGCCACGGACGAACACCGCTTCTCGGTCGCGCGCATCCTCGTCGAGGCCGGTTACGAGGTCTTCGTCGCCGAAGACACGACGCAGGCGATCGAGCGCATGCGCGAGGACAAGATGGACGTCGTGCTGCTCGACCCCAAGTTCGACGAGCAGGAGCAGGGGGCCGCCTTCATCCGCCGCGAGATCAGCGCCCTGCGCCCCGCGGCGCGGCGCAAACTCTTCTTCGTCGTGATGTCACCGGAGGTGCGCAGCGGCGACGCGCACCAGGCGTTCGTCGGCCACGCCAACCTCGCCCTGAGCCCCGCGGACGTGGAGGAATTGCCCGCGCTGCTGGATCGCTCCGTGCGCGAGTTCAACGAACTCTACCGCGACTTCAACAAGGCGACGCAGGTCGGGGGAGTCTGACGCGCGGCGCGTCACGGGCGCAGCGCGCCGAGTCGATTGACCTTGCCGGACGCGGCTTGTAATCTAGCAAGCCGCGTCCGGCAAAGTTTTTTCGCCGGGCGTCGCGCGGCGGCGCACAGGCCCTTAGCGGCCCCCGAATCGTCCTTACTCCAATGGCGGCACTCTCCGAGCAACAGGCGGAACGCGCGCGCACACACACGCACGCGCACAGCCACGCGCCCTCGACGCGCGCCGCGCGCAGCAAGCGCAAACTGCTCTGGGTGCTGGCGCTGACCGCGGCCTACACGCTCGCCGAGGCCGCGGGCGGCTGGCTCTCCGGCTCGCTCGCGCTCCTGGCCGACGCCGGGCACATGCTGGCGGACGTGGCGGCGCTCGCCCTCGCCCTCGCCGCCGTCTGGTTCGGCTCGCGCCCCGCCACCCCGCATAAGACTTTCGGCTACTACCGGCTCGAAATCCTCGCCGCGCTGACGAACGGCGTCGTGCTCGTCGTGATCGCGCTCGGCATCCTCTACGAGGCCTACCTCCGCTTCCACGCGCCGCGCGAGGTCGAGACGGGCCTGATGATCCCGGTCGCCGCCGGCGGGCTCGTGGTCAACCTGGTCTGCGCTTGGCTGCTGCACGGCGACCACCACGACGATCTGAACGTGCGCGGGGCGTGGCTGCACATCCTCGGCGACGCGCTCGGCTCGGTCGGGGCCATCGCGGCGGGCGTGCTGATGTGGGCCTACGGCTGGTATCAGGCCGACGCGCTCTTCAGCGCGGCGATCGCCCTGCTCATCGTCTGGAGCTCGTGGCACCTGATCCGCGAATCGACGAACGTGCTGCTGGAGGGCACGCCCGCGCACATCAACCTCGCGTCGGTCGAGGAGTCGATCCGCGAGACCGGGGGCGTCGAGCGCGTCCACGACCTGCACGTCTGGACGATCACGTCGGGCAGGGAGGCGCTGAGCGCGCACGTCGTCTACGCGCACGGCGTCGCGCCGCGCGAACTGCTGATCGAGCTGCGCGCCAAGCTCCACGAGCGCTTCGGAGTCGACCACCTCACGATCCAGATGGAGACCCCCGACTTCGAGGACGAGACGTACCACTTCTGCCACGCGGGCACGGCCTGCTTCCGCTCGGAAAAATAGTCCGTCGTCCGTGGTCAGTCGTCCGCACCCCGTCGTCCGTTGTTCGAGACAGTATTGGCACGAACCTTTAGCAGTTACGAACAACGGGCGACTGACGGCGGGCAGCCTTTATGGAGATCAATCTACTTTTAACCCTCGACCTGCGCGAGCAGGCCGCGCTGCAAGCGGCGCTCGTCACGCACGGCGCGCCCGACCCGCTCGTGACGATGGCGCTCACCGGCGCGTGCCGCATCGCGACGCTCGAAGAGGCGCGCAAGCTCAAGCGCTGGCTCGCCGACGCCCGCGCCGCCGACAGCGGCGACTTCGCCGCCCTCGAAGTCATCGAAAAAGCCCTCGCCCGCTTCGGCATCTGACCGCCCGGATCAACGTCTTGCCTGTTTTTCAGCCGCGTGTGATCATCCGGAAGCGGGAGGCCCGAAATGATCTTCAACATTACGATTGACCGGGACGAAGACGGCGTCTAACGGTGAGAGCGGGCGGGGACGAGCCCTGCCCCTACGGTTTTATCGACGGCTGCTTATTCAATGCCACAGATTGAACTAGCTTACGGGCGCGGCACGATATCTTTCGAGGACTTTGAAGGACGCTTCCGAGTCCTCGCGCCGGCCGAGGCGGCCGCCGAGAAGCCGCTGTCGGACGCGGAGATGGGTGTGCTGATTGACAACCCGCTCGACTCGCAGCCGCTTGAAGACATCCTGAGCCCTGGCGAGAGCGTGCTCGTCGTCGTCTCGGACGCGACGCGCGCCACCGCCTCCGCGCAGGTCTGCAACCTGCTCGTGCGCCGCCTCGTCCAGCTCGGCGTCGCGCCCTCGGACCTGCGCATCATCTTCGCCACGGGCATCCACCGCAAAGTCACCGAAGCGGAGAGGCGCGAGCTGCTCACGCCCTTCATCACGCAGCGCGTCCGCACGATTGATCACGACGCGGACGACTCAGGTCAGCACGTCTCGCTGGGCGAGACCGAGCGCGGCACGCCGATAGAGTTGAACCGCGCGCTCGTCGAGCACGCGCACGTCATCCTCACCGGCGCGGTCAACTTTCACTACTTCGCGGGCTTCACGGGCGGGCGCAAGAGCGTCTGCCCCGGCCTCGCCTCGGCGCGCACCGTCGCCGCCACTCACCTGCGAGCCCTCGACTTCGAGACGGGCGGGCGGCGCGCGGGCGTCTCGACGGGCAGGCTCGACGGCAACGCCGTCCACGAAGAGTGCGAGCGCGTCGCGGCCGAGATCGCGCCGTCGTTTCTCATCAACACGGTCGTGGACGAGCGCGGTCGCGCCGTGCGCCTCTACGCGGGCGACTGGCGCGCGGCGCACCGGCTCGCCTGCGCCGAGTTCGCGGACGCGCACGCCGTCCGTGTCGAAGAGAAGCGCGGCGTGGTCGTCGCCTCCTGCGGCGGCGCGCCCCACGACATCAACCTGATTCAGGCGCACAAGGCTCTCGACATGGCGACCTACGCCTGCGCCGAAGGCGGCCACATCATCCTCGTCGCCGAGTGCGCCGAGGGGTTGGGTCGCGCGGACTTCATCGACTGGTTCGACGCCACGGATTCGCGCGCGCTCGAAGCGCGGTTGAAAGAGACTTACGCCGTCAACGGCCAGACCGCGTGGGCGCTCCTGACGAAGGCGGAGCGCTTCCGGGTTCATCTCGTCTCCGAACTGCCGGGCGAGCAGGTGCGGCGGATGCAGATGACTCCGGCGCGCAGCGTCGAAGAGGCACTGGCGAGGGTTGACGCGGACGCCGAAGGCTACGTGATGCCGCGCGGCGCGCACTTCATGCCGGTCATCTCCCGCGTCGAAAATTAGGGGCGCGAAATTTTTGTAGGGGCAGGGCTCGCCCCTGCCCGCTGGGCGACTGGCAAGTCGCTCAACCGTCAGCGATCATTCATCGTTGAATGATCACACCATCCTTTCGCGCCCGCACGCCGCGGGCAGGGACGAGCCCCGCCCCTACAATTTTAATCGCGCCCCGAAGTCTTCACGCGGGCGGCGCGCGAGGTTACACTGTCGCGTGCCGGATCGAGTGGTGGGTAAAAAAGGAGAACCGAAGGTGAGAGTCGTCAGATCAATCTTCTGCGCCGCGCTCGCCGCGTGCGCGTGTCTCGGCGCGGCGCGGGCGCAAGAGTCGCAGCCGCAACAGCCGGCGGACGAGCGCGGCGTGAGGGAGTCGCGCGCGGCGCTCGCGGACGCGGCGACCGCTTACGACATCGCGGGCCGCGTCGCCCTCGCGGCGCGCCTGCGCACCACGCAACTCGCGGGCGCTGCGGACGCGCCCGTGCGCAACGTCTTAATCGTCGTCGAGAACCGCAGTGGCCTGTTCTACAATTACGCTTCGGGGTGGGCGACCTTCTACGACGGCGCGGGCGTGCGCTGCGGCGAGGGGCTGTGGAAGGTCGAGGCGTTCGCGCCGGGCGAGTCAGCCGAGGTCGACACGCCGGGCTTGCGCCTGACCTGCGCGCCCGCGACCTGGCGCGTCACCGCCCTGAACCTGCTCACGCGCTCGACCGACGTTGCCAAGCCGGGCGAGCCCGCGCCGACAGCGGGCGCGGCGACGGCGCTGCCGCCGACCACGCCGGCGCAGGCCGCCGCGGGCGCGGGCGCGGAAGCTCCGATGCGCCTTGAGATCAACGTCAATGGCAAGACGCTGCCGCTGCAACTCGACAACCCGCTCGACGTGGTCGTCGGCAAGGAGCGCGTGCTGATCGTCGTCCGCCGCGCGCCTTGAATGATCTCCGGCGCGGTCGCCCGACCCGCGCGCGCCGCGGCTTGACCCGCGCGCCGCGCGGCGTCAGACTTCGTGCCCGACGGACTCCCCCGGTGTTTCTGCCTGCCTGACGAAAGGAGACCTGAGATGGCGGATGATGAGAGAGGGAAGGGGAAGAAGTGCAAGCACACTTCATGCGACTGCCCGGCTCCCGCCGACAGCGACTATTGCAGCGAGTACTGCGAGGACGCGCACAAGGTCGGGATCAACGAGATCGGCTGTAGCTGCCAGCACGACGGCTGCGCCTGAGATTCAGGGAGCGCGAAAGAGCCCGCCGACGATTAAAACGGATCGTCGGCGGGCTCGCTTTTTCGGCGCATTCCCCTAAACCTAAGCGCACCAGGCCCCGCCGAATTATTATCAAACCGCAACATCGGAACGGCGTCGTAGTCTCTATTATTCCACCGACGAACCGCCAGCGAGACGTTAACATTCGAGGGCTCGGATCGGACGAGCCCTCGGCGCGGCCCCCGGCGGGGCGCAAAGGTGCTCGCCCGACCGGGCACGAAGATGGGGAGGGCTCACGATGAGAAGGATTCTGCTGATCGCCACTTTGATCTTCATCAGTTGCGCGGTCGCGCCGGCGCGCTCCTCCCGCGAAGCCGCGCGCGCCGAAACCTCCGGCTCCTCGCACGCGGGCACAGGCGTCAATCTTCGCCCCGGAAAGGACACGGCTCCGCGCCCCGCCGCCGGCGCACCGGCGGACGTGAACAGAGACTGGCGGTAAAACGTTTTCATGCGACGGGGGAAGGCGGCGCGCGCTGTCGAGGCGCGCGCCGCCTTCCTTGTTCCGGAGGGTGCCGGGGCGCAGTCTCTCTGTGATAATGTTTAGGCGAACGCGATCACGATGGAAGAGAAACCGGAGGTCAAAGCGCGGGGGATGAAGACGGTCGCCCTGCTCGTCGTCTCGTACCTCTTCATCGTCGGCGCGGCCTTCTTCGCCTTCGCCTTCTAGTCGCGCCGTCGGGCGCACGGACGGGTTGAACATGAGCCGACACCTCGACACGCCCGCACCAAAGACTCGCGCGCGCACCGCCGCGTCCGACGCTGACGTGCTCGCCTCCTTGCGCGAGATCGTCGGCGCGGAGAACGTGCTCGTCGGCGGGGAGCGCGTCGAGCCCTACGCGCAGGACGCGGTGAAGGAGAAGTTTCCGCCCGAAGCCGTCCTGCTGCCCGCGAGCGCGGAAGAGGTCTCGCGAATTCTGCGGCTCGCCAACGAGCGCCGCTTCCCCGTCACGGCGCGCGGCGGCGGCGTCGGCTACACGGGCGGCGCAGTCCCGGTCGAGGGCGGCGTCGTCGTCGGGACCGACCGGATGAACCGCGTCCGCGAGATCAACGCCGACGACCTCTACGCGGTGACGGAGCCGGGCGTGACGACCTACGCCTTGCAGCAGGCGGTCGAAGCGCAGGGGCTCTTCTACCCGCCCGACCCGGCGTCTTACAAAAACTCATACGTCGGCGGCAACATCGCGGAGAACGCGGGCGGCATCCGCTCCGCCAAGTACGGCGTGACGAAGCACTACGTCCTGGGGCTCGAAGTCGTACTGCCGACGGGCGAGGTAGTCCGCGCGGGCGGGAGGGTGACGAAGAACGTCGTCGGCTTCGACCTGACGGGCCTCTTGTGCGGCTCCGAGGGGATGCTCGGCATCATCACCGAGGCGACGCTCAAACTCCTGCCCCTGCCAGAAGCGACCCGGACGGTGCGCGCCACGTTCCGCACGATGCGCGAGGCTTGCGCCTGCGTGCCCCGCTTCAACCGCGCGCGGGTCGTGCCCGTCGCGGTCGAGGTGCTCGACCGCAACTCCATCGAGGCGGTCGAGACGGAGTTCGCCTTCGGCTTCGGCCACGAAGCGGGCGCGCTGCTGCTGGTCTCGGTGGACGGGCACGCCGAAGATGTCGAGCGCGACTCCCTGATCGTCGAGCGGGTGGTGCGCGACGGCGGCGGCTTCGACGTGGTGCGCTCGCGCGGCCGCGACGAGGAGGAGAAACTCTGGGACGTGCGGCGCGCGCTCTCGCCCGCGATCAAGAAGTTCGGCACGATGAAGTTCAACGAGGACGTGGTCGTCCCGCGCTCGCGCGTGCCGGAGCTGGTCGAGCGCGTCGTCGGGATCGGCAAACGCCTCGACACCTTCGTCGTCAACTTCGGCCACGCGGGCGACGGCAACATCCACGTCAACTTCATGTGCGACCGCGACGACCGGGAAGCGATGCGGCGCGCGCGCGCGGCCGTGCGCGAGACCTTCGCCGTCGCCATCGAGTTGGGCGGCACGATCAGCGGAGAGCACGGCATCGGCTACGTCAAAGCGCCGTACCTCTCGATGGCGTTGGACGCGCCGACCATCGAGTTGATGAAGCGGATCAAACGCGCGCTCGACCCGAACGGGATTCTCAATCCGGGGAAGATGTTTACGTGATCGTCAGTCGTCCGTGGTCAGTTGTCCGTTGTTCCGCGATTGATGAGCAGCGTGTGAAAATTGGATCGAACAACTGACGACGGACAACTGACCACGGACAGTTTTTCATGCTCTCTATTCTCGCAGACCTGCAACGCTTAAAAAGGCTCGACCGCACGGGCTGGGTCTTGCGCGGGCTCGCGCCGGGGGCCGAGTCGGTCGCGGCGCACACGTTCGGCGTCGTCGTCGCGGCGATGCTGCTGGCCGACGAGGTGAGGGCGCGCGGCGTCGGGGTCAACGTCGAGCGCGTGCTGCGGCTCGCGCTGCTGCACGATCTGGCGGAGGCGCGCACAGGTGATATGCCGCGGACGATGGCGAAGTATTACGGCGCGGAGGCGCGAAAGTGCGCGGAGGGCGCGGCGTTCGGGGATTTGATCGAAGGGCTCGACGCGGAGCTGCGGGCGGATTACGCCCGCCTGCACGCGGAGTATGAGGAGCGCGCGAGCCTGGAGGCGCGGCTGGTGAAGGCGGCGGACATCGTCGATCTGCTGGCGCAGGCTCTGGCGTTCGAGCGCGCCGGGGCGCGGGAGTTGGACGAGTTCTGGGAGGGCGCGGAGGGGCGTGACTTCGGGCTCGACGGCGCGGCGCGCGAGATCGTCGCGGGAGTATTCGCCGCGCTCGTCGCGGCGCGCGAAGAGTTACGGGGTCGCTAGGGCGCGCGGGCGGTAGGCTCTTCGGGCGGGCGTAGGGCGGGGCGGCTGAATGAAAATGTTCGAGTGGATGAAAGAGCACCTCGTGTCGCGGCTGACGGGCGCGGGGCTCATGTACGGGCTCCTGCTGTTCCTGGCGACGTTCGCCATCACCTCGGCCATCGCCGCGCTGATCATCGTCAAGCTGCCCGCCGACTACTTCCACCCGTCGAACGAGCGCGAGTTCTGGGTCGATCAACATCCGGTCCTGCGCTGGGCCGGCCTCATCGGGAAGAACATCGCGGGCGTCCTGCTCGTCCTCGTCGGGATCGTCATGTCGCTGCCGGGCGTGCCGGGTCCCGGTGTGGTGACGATCCTGCTCGGCATTATGCTCCTGGACTTCCCCGGCAAGCGCGGGCTCGAACTCAGGCTCGTACGCCGCCAGCAGGTGCGGCGCGCGCTCGACCGCGTGAGGAAAAGATTCAACCAGCCGCCGCTGCTGCTCGACTGACGGCCGCGCCGACCTCACCGGCCGCCCGCGCCGGGGCTCGGTCTCAGTAGTCGATCCCGCCACGTTTAAGTTTGAAGACGACGACCGAGTGTCGGCATAGCGACGACTTGGTCTGACACGAGCGACGGGATTGCGACAGACTGGCTCGCCGCTTGCCTGAGCGAGCCCGACCGCCGCACCGCGCGGTAACTTTCACGCCGCGCTAAGAGCCGTTGCGTTCAGGCGGGCGCGGAAGGCGCAGCAGTTCCGCTGCGGTGGCGGCGCATTTTCGTCGCGCCGCCGCGGGGGGCGGGGCGAGGCGTCGGGGCGCGCCGACGCCGGGCGGACGGTCGCCCGCGAAGTGGGTCGGCGCGGGCGGCACACGTTGACAAGGTGTGACCTGTTTGTTAGCTTCCCCTATCGTTTTCGTGCCGGATAACTTGCGGAATCTTATGACACTTGTGCCCCGTCGCCGGGCGTCCCTCGGACTATCGCACCCCGCGCGCAGGGCGACGCCGTGCGTGCGTCTGCTCGCCGCAATCGTCCTCGCCGTCGCCGCCTCCGCGTCGGCCGGGTGCGACTCGATCAAGAGCAAATTCATCAAAAGCACGGTGGCGGTGACGCCGCTGCTCGAACCGCTCGCGCCGGCCGACACCCCCCAGCTCTTCGCCGAGATCAACCGCGTCACGCAGGTGCAGTCGCTGCGCGGCAAGGTGGACATACAGTTCCTCGACACCTCTTTCGCCAAGTGCGGCGTCGTCGAGAAGTACCGGACGGCCGACGGCGACGTGACGATCCAGCGGCCCGGTCTCATCTACCTCGTCATCCAGGACCCGTTCGTCGGCTCGAAGATCGCCGAGATGTCTTCGGACGGCACGAAGTTCTGGGTCGCGATCCTGAAGGGCGACGAGAAGTACCGCAACTTCCTGACGGGCACGAACGCGGCGGACTACAAGCGGCTCGCGGGCGGCGACGCCGAGATCAACTGCGGCGGCGGCGACAAGAAGAAGAACGCGGCGATGCAGCAGCGCGCCGTCTCCGCCTTCTCCGGCTTGCGCCCGCAGCACTTCACCGACGCCCTGCTCGTGCGGCCCGTCGCGACGGAAGGGACGGAGCTGATCTACGCGCGCAACGAGGCGTTCGCCGAAGAGCCTGACCCGCGCCCCGGCGCGTCGAAGTCGGCGCGCGTCGTGCGCGGCTATTACCAGCTCGAAGAGTTGCAGCCCGAACCGGGCGGGCGGGCGCGTCTGCTCCGCCGCTTCTGGTTCGACCGCACGGGCGGCGTGCGCCTCGCGCGCATCCAGACCTTCGACGAGTCGGGCGCGCTCGTGACCGACGTGGTCTACCGCGCCCCGAAGCCCTTCGGCGAGGCGGGCAAGTACACGCTCGCCTCCGAGATCGAGCTGACGCGCCCGCAGGATCGCTACTCGATCCGCATCAACTACCAGTCGCCCGAGGCGGTCAAGGTCGATCAGCCGCTGCCGCGCGAGTCGTTCGTCCTCGAAAACCGCTCGAACCTGAAGGCGGTCGATCTCGACGCGAAAAAACCGTGACGGGTGACAAGTGACAGGTGACAGGTGAGTAAGGATGTCCGGCTTCACCTGTCGCCCGGCACCACTTACGGCTTCCGGCTTTTACCTGTCACCCGTCACGATTTACGGTTTACGGCTTTTAGATGGATAACCTCATCATCAACAACATCCGGCAGCGCCCCTTGCGCGCGCTCGTGAGCGTGGCGGGCGTGGCGCTGGGCGTGGCGCTGGTGATGCTCTTCACCGGGCTCTCGCGCGGGATGTCGAACGACTTGCAGCGGCGCTCGTCGAACCTGCAGGCCGAGATCATCTTCACGCGGCAGGGCGGGATGGAGTTGACCTCTTCGACGGCGAACCTCTCGACGAAGTACGCCGAGGAGCTGAGCAGGGTCGAGGGCGTCGAGTCGGCGCTGCCCGTCATCCGCTACCCGTTCCAGAGCGGGCGCGGCTTCGGCTTCGAGATGATCGAGGGCGTGGACTGGGCGGGCTACGCCGCGATGAACGGCGTGGGGCTCGTCGAGGGGCGCGCGCCGAGCGCCGACGACGAGATCGTGATCGACGAGACGAAGGCGCAGAACAACGGGAAGGGTGTGGGCGGCGCGCTCGACATCTTCGGCGGCAAGCCCTACCGCGTCGTCGGCGTCTACGCGCCGGAGTCGGGCGCGCGCGTCAAGATGTCGCTCGCCGCGTTGCAGGACGCGCTGGAGTCGCCGGGCAGGTGCACCTACATCCTCGTGAAGTGTAAGGACGGCTTCACGCCGGAGGCGGTCGCGCGCGCCATCGAAGCCGCGCCCGCCACGCAGGGCAACAAGATTCAACTGACGCGCGACGTGGTGACGAACATCGAGAAGAGCATCCCCTACCTCGGCGTCTTCCTGCGCGCGCTGGTGGGCTTGTCGGCAATCGTGAGCGGGCTCGTCGTGATGCTCGCCATGTACACGACGATCACGGAGCGGACGCGCGAGATCGGCGTCCTGAAGGCGCTCGGCGCGTCGCGCGGCTACATCGTCGGGCTCATCGAGCAGGAGGCTTTAGTCATCAGCCTGCTCGGTCTCGTCGTCGGCTTCATCGTCTCGCTGGCCGCGGGCTACGCGATCCACCGCGCCTACGGACTGCTGTTCGAGTACGGCTGGCGCTGGGCTCTGGTCGCCGCCGCCATCGGCGTCGGGGGCGGGCTCCTCGGCGCGCTCTACCCGGCGATGCGCGCCGCGAGCCTCGACGCCGTCACGGCGCTCTCTTACGAGTAAAGCTGTCCGTTGTCCGTGGTCAGTTGTCCGTTGCACGTGGACGGCACGCCCTGATCTGAAGATGATCTTAAACAACTGACCACGGACAACGGACAACGGACAGCTTTTGATGAAAACGATCCTGCAAGCCGAAAACCTCGCGAAGGTCTACCGCGTCGGCAGCGTGGACGTGCACGCGCTGCGCGGCGTCTCGCTCGACGTTGAGGAGGGCGAGTTCCTCGCCATCATGGGGCCTTCCGGCTGCGGCAAATCGACGCTGCTCCACCTGATGGGCGGCTTGCTCACGCCGTCGAGCGGGCGCATCTCGCTCGACGGCGAGGACATGACCGCCGCCTCGGACGCCCGCCGCACGGACATCCGCCGGCGCAAGATCGGCTTCGTCTTCCAACGCTTCAACCTCTTCCCGACCCTGACCGCCGACGGGAATCTGCGCCTGGCGGAACGCATCCACGCCGGCGGGCGCGATGGTGGCGGTGGCGGCGGCGGCGCGAAGGACGGCGAGGAGCGCCGGCGCGAGGTGCTGAAGCTTTTGAAGCTCGAAGACAAGCTGCACCACAAGCCGCTCGAAATGTCCGGGGGCGAGCAGCAGAGGGTCGCGCTCGCCCGCGCCGTCGTCAACCGGCCCGCCATCATCCTCGCCGACGAGCCGACCGGAAACCTCGACACCGAGAACTCGGCCATCGTCCTCAACATGTTTCAGGAGATGAACTACCGCTTCAACCAGACCATCGTCATGATCACGCACAACCCGGAGGCGGCAGCCATGTGCCGTCGCATCGTCCAGATGCGGGACGGGCAAATAGTTGCGCCGAACCGGGGTGTACAGTTATAATTCGCTCCGGCAGGTCAGTCTGGCAGGGAACGGAAACCTTGCCGCAGGAGCCAGCCGCCGCCGGTCGCCTCCCTCGCTTTTTCACCGGAAAACCGTCTCCATTGTTCGGAATAGTCAAAAAAATCCTCTTCTGGTCTTACGGGCGTACTTCCTGGCAGTACGACGTGCTCTGCGCGCTTATCCTCGCCTTCATCTTTTTGACGCCCCAGGGGTGGTTCGCGACGGGCGAACGGATGACCCCGGCGTCGCATCTAAATGGCTCGAAGGCGGCGACGAAGGTGCTGCTCCCGTGGTCGGAAACTCTTCCGATGAACCCCCGCACAGACGAGTTGGAACGACGCGCCAGAGAGTTGACGGGACGTTCCGATTTGAGGGTGACGGGGGCGAGCGCGGTCAGGAGTACAGATGGCAAAACTGTCGCCTACGAGGTTGACATACAGTAGCTATTTTCTAATAATCGCGCGGTTTGTTCTGACGAACCGCGTGAACGGCGGAGAGTTTCCCCTATTTCTTGAAGGAGTTGGCATGAAGAAACATTTTGCGCTTGGCGCGGCGCTCGTTTTAACCGCCGCCATCGCGCTCGCGAACACGTCCCCCGTGAACGCCCAAGGAGCCGGGCTGGTCAGCTCCATCTTCAACAAGATGGAGCGCAACCGCCGCGACTTGAAGTCCATGCGCGCGGGCATCTCGATGGAGAAGTACAACGCGCAGATCAAAGACTCGGACAAGCGCACGGGCACGGTCGTCTACCTCCCCGCCGCCGGTCGCAACGCCTACGTCCGCGTCGACTGGAAGAGCCCGGTGCAGGAGATTCTCGCCGTCGCCGAGGGGCAGTACACGCTCTTCAGCCCGCGCCGCAAGACGGCCTGGGTCGGCTCGACCGCCTCGAAGAACGCGAAGGTCAGCAACGTCCTCGGCTTCGGCCTGAACGCCAGCGCCGCGCAGCTCAAGAGCAGCTTCGACGTGCAGGACGTTTACAACGAGACGCTCTGGGGCGGCGTCGCCACCACGCACATGAAACTCGTGCCCAAGGGCGGCGCGAGCTTCCAGTACGAGGAGATCTGGGTCGACGGCTCCGGGATGCCCGTGCAGACGAAGGTCATCGAGAAGAACAACGACTCGACGACCGTCCGCCTGATGAACATCGAGCGGAACGTGCAGGTCTCCAAGGACGAGTTCAAGCTCGACCTCGGCTCGGACGTGAAGAAGAACCGCGGCTAGAGGGGCGGGACAACTGAAGTTGGAAGCCGAAGGGCTCCGGCGTCTCAACACCGGAGCCCTTCGCCGTTTCCGCGGCCTTGCAAGGCGGGCGCGGTTTCTCGTATCTTCTCCCGCAAGACTCTAAATAGCGTGCATCGCTTGCGCGCGCGCCGGGCATCGATCAAACGGACAGATGAGACGCAGCACATTCCTCAGTATCAAACTGCGCGAGGCGCGCTTCATCACGCGCGCGCTGTTTTCGACCGATCACCCCGTCCTCGCCCACGTCATCCCGATGCGCCGCTGCAACCTCGCCTGCACCTACTGCAACGAGTACGACAAGACCTCCGAGCCCGTGCCCTTCGACGAGATGAGGCGGCGGCTCGACAAGCTCGCGAGCTTAGGCACCTCCGTCGTCACCATCTCCGGCGGCGAGCCGATGATGCACCCCGACATCTTCGAGATCGTCCGCCACATCCGCAAGCGCGGGATGCTCGCCGGGCTCATCACCAACGGCTTCTACCTGACGCCCGAAAAGATCGAGCGCTTCAACCGCGCCGGGCTCGACTACCTCCAGATCAGCATCGACAACGTCGAGCCCGACGAGGTCTCCAAGAAGTCGCTCAAGCTCCTCGACAAGCGCCTGCGCTGGCTCGCCGAGCACGCCGACTTCCAGGTCAACATCAACTCCGTCATCGGCAGCGGCGTCCGCAAGCCCGAAGACGCCTTAGAGATCGACAAGCGCGCGCTGGAACTCGGCTTCACCTCCACCATCGGCGTCATCCACGACGGCGGCGGGGAGCTGAAGCCCCTCAGCGAGAGCGAGCGCAGAGTCTACCGCGAGGTGCAGAAACTCCCGGATCACCACGACTACCAGCCCTTCGAGGTGAAGGGCGCGTGGCAGGGGCTGTGGCAGCTCGCCCGCAACGTCGGGCGCAGGGAGTACGCGCGGCTCGACTGGTTTCAGGAGAATCTGATCGCGGGCAAGGCGAACGACTGGCGCTGCCGGTCGGGTGCGCGCTACCTGTATGTGTGCGAGGACGGGCTCGTCCACTGGTGTTCGCAGCAGCGCGGCTACCCCGGCACGCCGCTCGCCGACTACACGACCGCCGACGTGGTGCGCGAGTACGACACCGAGAAGCACTGCGCGCCCTTCTGCACCGTCGCCTGCGCCCAGAAGGTCGCCATCCTCGACAACTGGCGCAAGCCCCAGCAACTCGCAGCCCGTGAGCCCGCGCCCAAGAACCTGCGCGAGACCATCAGCCACGTCCTGCGCGCCGAGTAGCTTAAGAGGCGGTCGGGAAGGCGAAGGGAAAACGGAACGGGCCGCGCGTCACCAGACGCGCGGCCCGTTCCTTCTGGTGCGGGTCGCCGGGCGCAACAACCGTACGGCTCGCGCGGTCGAGTTAAACCTGCGGCGGGATGGTCTCTTCGCCGACGGCGTGGAGCGCCATCGAGCTGGAGAGTCCGAGACCCGAAAGCCTGCCCGCCATGACGACGATGATCTGGCCCTGCTCGACGACGCCCGCTTCGAGCAGCACGCGGTCGCCCACCTTGATCAGGTCGCGGGTGCTCTCGGCGGGCGTGTGGACGAGCGCCTCGATGCCCCAGATGAGCGACAGCTCGTTGCGCACCTCGCGCGAGGAGGTGAGCGCGACGATGCGCTGGCGCGGCCGGAGCACCGCGAGGCGGCGCGCCATCAGCCCCGACTCGGTGAAGACGGCGACGAGCCTCGCGTTCATCTCTTCCGCCGCGAAGGCCGCCGCCTCGCACAGCGCGCGGCTGGTGCGCCCCGTCTGCCTGCCGCTCCACTTGCGCCCCGACCCGTACTCGTCCGAGCGCCCCGACTCGGCCGACTCGATGATGCGCGCCATCGTCGCCACCGCCGCCACCGGGTACTGGCCCGAAGCCGTCTCGCCGGAGAGCATCAGCGCGTCCGAGCCGTCCCACACGGCGTTCGCCACGTCCGAGGCCTCGGCGCGCGTCGGGCGCGGCTCCGAGACCATCGACTGCAACATCTGCGTCGCCGTGATGACGAACTTCTCCGCGCGGTTCGCCTCCTCGATGATCCGCTTCTGGTAGACGGGAACCAGTTCGACGCTCGTCTCCACGCCGAGGTCGCCGCGCGCCACCATCACGCCGTCCGAGGCGGCGACGATGTCCGTCAGGTGATCTATCGCCTCCGCCTTCTCGATCTTCGCGACGAGCGGCGCACGTCCGCCCGCGGCTTTAATCAGCGACTTCGCCTCCACGCAGTCTTCGGCGCGGCGCACGAACGAGAGCGCGATGTAGTCCGCGCCCTGCCGCACGGCCCAGTTGAGATCGCGCCTGTCCTTGTCCGTGAGCGACGGGATCGGCAGCGCGACGCCCGGCAGGTTGATGCCCTTGCGCTCCTTCAACTCGCCGCCGTTGACGACGCGCGTGACGACGTCGGTCTCGCTCGTGCGCTCGACGTTCAGCTCGATCAAGCCGTCGTCCAAGAGGACGCGCGTGCCGGGCCGCACGTCGCGCGCGAGCCCCGCGTAGTTGGTCGAGACTTCGTGAGAGTCGCCCGCGACCGAGCGCGTGGTGAGCGTGAACAGCGCGTTGGCTTCGAGCGCGACGGGCTGGCCGCCGCGCAACACGCCCGTCCTGATCTTCGGGCCGGAGAGATCGACCAGCACGGCGAGCGGTCGCCTCATCCGTTCCGACGCCTCGCGCGCGCGGCGGATCGTCTCGACGTGCTCCTCCTGCGTGCCGTGCGACATGTTGATCCGCACGGCGTTGGCTCCCGCGGCGAGCAGCGCTTCGAGCGTCGCCGGATCGCGCGAGGCGGGACCCAGCGTCGCGAGTATCTTGGCTTTCCTCATCGTTTCGTCAATCGTAGAGAAAGCCGTGACAAGTGACAAGCGGCGAAAGCCGTAAACAGTTAACCGTGACGGGTGACAGGTAAAACCGTGACGGGTAAACGGTGACGGGTGACAGGTGAAAACTTGTCCTGACCTGTCACCCGTCACCTGTCACTTGTCACGGCTTTTAATTGTCGAGCGCCGTCTTGATGACGTTTTCGAGTTCGGCGGGGACGGTCGAGTCGTAGCCGACGAAGCGTTTGAGGAGGCGGCCCTTGCGGTCGAAGACGTAGGTCTGCGGGATCACGTCATTTTCGGCGAAGTAGAGCTGGCTCATCGCGTCGTCGGGGTAGCCGAGCGGGAACTGGATGCCGAACTCCCGGACGTAGCCGGGGACTTTCGCCCTGTCGTCCTCGCCGCCGACGTTCAGGCCGACGATCTGCAACCCCTGCGCGCCGTAGCGCCTCTGCATCTCGATGAGGTGCGGCGTCTCCTCGCGGCACGGCGGGCAGTAGGTCGCCCAGAAGTCGAGGACGAGGACTTTGCCCTGGTAGTCGGAAGGGCGCGCGCGCCGCCCGTCGAGCGTCGTCCAGACGCTGCTGCCGAGGCCCGCCTCGTCCGGCTTCGCGCCGCCGGGCGGGACGCGCGCCGCGTTGACGGGCGGCATCGGCAGGCTCGTCTGCGGCGGCGCGCTGCCGCGCGGCGTGTTCGCGTTGCCGGGCGTGTAGGAGATCGACTGCTTCGTGTAGTCGGGGCGCGTGCAGGCCGCCGCCGAGAGCGCGAGCGCGGACAGTGTGATCGCGAGAGCGGTTCTCATGTGGGACGTTCGCGAAGGGGGCTCAGAGCTGCGGCGCGCCGTCTTCGGTGAGCTGCTGCTCAAGCTCTTCGACCGAAGGGCGCTGCTCCTGCGCCGGCACGCGGTAGTTCTCGTCCGCCCAGTTGCCGAAGTCTATCAGCTTGCAGCGCTCGGAGCAGAAGGGGCGGTGCGGGTTGTCTTTCATCTCGACGGGCTTGCCGCAGTTGGGACACTTCTTCATCACCCGTAAAAATTAGAAGGGCGGGGGGCGAAAGTCAAACCTGAGCCGACTTCCGCCCCCCGCCCCCGGGTCTCTACAATTTTCCTTACGCCGTCGCCATCTCCGGCGGGTGCTTGAGGAGGATTTTGCGGTCGACGAAGTCGATGACGCCGGCGCGGCGCAGGTCGTTCAGGCGCACGGTCACGCTCTCGCGGGTCGAGCCGACGATCGAAGCGATCTCGCGGTGCGGCAGGGCGAGGTCGATGAGGACGCCGCCCGGCTCCTCGCGGCCGTAGCGCTCGGAGAGTTCGGCGAGCAGCTTTTCGAGGCGCGCGGGGATGGCGTCCAGGGCGAAGTCCGCCACGCGACGCTCGGAACGGGAAAGTCGTTGACCGAGCAGCCGCAAAGTGTGATGATTGAGTTCGCGACTTTCGCCCATCGCCAGCTTGAACTCCCCGACCGGAATCCGCAGCACGCGCGCGTTCTCGAACGCCGCCGCGGACATCTGGTGCGCGCCGGTCGAGAAGAGCGCGAACTCGCCGAAGAGCGCGCCCGCCGGCAGGATGTCGATGACGGCTTCGCGGTCGGTGCCGGGCTCGACGCGGCACAGTTTGACGCTCCCGCGCGCGACCAGGTAGAGGGCGTCGGCCGCGTCGCCGGCGCGGTAGACGAAGCGGCGGCGGCGGAAGTCGTAGGCGGTCGAGGCGGCGGCGAGCCGGGCGGTGGTCTCTTCCGAGAGGTCAGCGCCGATCTCGGAGTCGCGGATCGCGTCGGCGCGCTCGGCGTCGGTCAGGTCGCAGGCTCTACGGTGTGGCATGGGGGGACCTCTAAGTTTCGCCGCCCTCTGCGGGCGTCACGGTGCGACGTGAGCGGGGTGCGTTGCGAGGGATCGCCGGGCGGTCGACAAGGAGTTAAATTTGATTCAAGCAGAGCAGGCGAGGCGCGAGAGTTACGGACGAGCCCGGAAGGGCACGGACCGAGGAGCCTCTGAGATTATTCGTCCAAGTTAGTAAGGATTTCGTCGGCAAGAATTGCAACCGAACGCGTGCGTTGCGGCATCCGTCCTTGTTAAGCACGCACTCTAGCACGAAGCGTGCAGGCGCGCAAGACCCTCTTCGGCCGGGCGCGCGCGGGTCAACGCGAGAGCGAAATTTATGCTGAGCAAGTTCAACGTACTGCTCGTCGAGGACGACGCGGACAAGCAGCAACTGCTGAAGGTCGCGCTGGAGATGGCGGGCTACAACGTGCAGACCGCCAACGACGGCGTCGAGGGCCTGCTCGCCGTCGAGTCGCACCAGCCCGACCTCATCGTGACCGACGTGATGATGCCCAACATGGACGGCTACGAGATGGTGCGCCGCGTCAGGGCCAACCCCTCGACGCGCTTCATCCCGGTCATCATCCAGACCGCCGCGCGCAGCGCGACCGACGACGTGAGGCGCGGGGCGGAAGTCGGCGCGCTCGGCTACATCACCGACCCGACCGATCTCGACCTGCTGCTCGCGCGCGCGCGCACGCTGCTCGACTTCAAAAACTACCTCGACACCTGCGAGGAGGCGGCCTTCACCGACCACCTGACGGGCCTGGCGAACCGCCGCCGCTTCGAGCGGCAGTTGGAGCGCGAGGTCTCGCGCACGCGCCGCTTCAGCCGACCGTTCTGCCTGCTCCTCCTGGACATCGATCTCTTCAAGCGCGTCAACGACACCTACGGCCACGACGTGGGCGACGACGTGATCCGCCGCCTGGGCAACGCCCTGCAAGCCGGGACGCGCGGCATCGACACCGCCGCGCGCGTCGGCGGCGAAGAGTTCGGCGTGATCCTGACCGAGACCGACTTCGCGCACGGGCTCGAAGTCGCCCAGCGCCTGCGCGCGAGCATCAGCGAGATGGTCGTGCCGATCGCCGGGCGGATCACCGTCAGCATCGGACTCGCCGAGTTCGGCGCAGACTCGCGCGACGCGCGCGAGCTCTTCAACACCGCCGACGCCGCGCTCTACGAAGCCAAGCGGCAGGGGCGCGACCGCGTCTGCTGCTCGGACGACGCGACAGCGAACCCCGCGCCGACCGTGGGCGTATCATAGAAGAGTGACGGGTGACGGGTGGCAGGCAAATCCGAAGCATTGTCTTGCCCGTCACCCGTCACGGTTTACGGTTTTTATCGGCTTGGAGGAATCATGGCTGACTACAAGGATCGCTTGGGCGAGTGGGGCGACGCGGCGCGGCGCAAGGCGCGCGAGCTGGACGAGAAGTACAAGATCAAGGAGCGCGTCGAGGACGGCGCGCGCGCGGCGCAGGACGCGGCCAAGCGCGGGGCGACGCGCGTGGCGGAAGAGGCCGAGCGGGCGCGCGCGGAGGCCGAGCGGCTGGGCGACGAGTTCGAGGCGGGCGGCGGCGCGTCGGAGCTGCGCGGGCAGGCGAAGCGCGCGGCCGAAGAGGCCGAGCGCGCGGCGCGCGCCGGCGTCGAGAAGTTGAAGGGCGCGGGGCGCGACGCGGGCAAGAAGGCGGGCGACGTGCTGGGCGGCGCGCGCAAGCACTACGACCGCGCCTCGAAGGTGGTCGGCGCAGGGGCCGGGGTGGCGCGGCTGAGTGCGGCGACGACCGCGGGCGCGCGCAAGGCTTACGACTGGGCGCGCGCGAACCCGAAGCAGGCCGTGCTCGTGACGATCTCTGTGGCGGCGGGCGTGCAGGCGGGGGTCGTCTTCCCCTCGCTCGACGGCGTGCTTCTCGGCGCGCACCCGCACTGGCTGACGCACTCGGCGCTGCCGGTCTGGGCGCTCCGGCGCGCGGGCGAGAAGTTCGACACCTACCTGCGCGAGCGCGAGAGCCTGATCGAGCAGGGAGACTTGACCGAGGCGGAGCGCAAGCGCGCGGAGTTCGAGCGCACGATCGTGCGCCACGTCGGCGCGCCGCTCCTGGGCGCGTTCAGTTGCGCGGCGGGCTTCGCCATCTGGGCGCAGATTCTCCAGCCGGGCACCATCGTCGGCGCGCCGATCCAGTGGCTCGTCGGCGGGAACCCCGTCTTGAACGGCATCTGGCTCTTCGCCAACGGCGTCATCTGCTTCCAGCAGGGCTACAAGTTCTTCATGATCGCGCTGAAAGACCAGAAGGACGCGGAGCGGATCGTCCGAGAGATCAGGGGACTGCTGCCCGCCGCGGCGACGGCGTAGCGGTCAAGCGAGGCGTTTTAAGAACGAGATTGGGGGAAAGTACCCCGGACGTACCCCACAAAGGGCGCGCCGGCGGTTGTCGCCGCCGCCGAAAGCCGAGAACGCCGCCACCGCCATACCGCACAACTCCTTGATCTCCCCGGCAGCCGGTGACAATTCAGGGCGCACTTCGACCGGCGACCCTGGCTACTGCTCCCGCATAAGTCTGCTCATCGGCATCAGACATCTGTTTTAATCGTCTGACGAGAGGACATTCAGATTTCTGAACCAATTATTTGAACTAAGTTAACCCTTAATCTCGTAAGTGTTTTAAATACAATGATGCCGCATTAGTGGAACGCTAAGTGCGTTGGCTACAAGTCAGAGTAGCCTTCGTGTTCCTCTATACGCATCAGGCTGCCGTCTATGAGCGGTCGGGTGTGGAAATCATAAGGGCGGCTGTCTGACTTCGGAGAGTGGGCGGCCTCGCCCGCTTAGACATCCGTTTTAATCTTATTCGGCATCAGACATCTGTTTTAACCGTATGAAGCGGGCAGTCATCTTCGCCCTGTTCGCCTTCTCCTCCCTGAATGCTTTGGCGCAGGAGAAGAAAAACGCGCCGCCCCTGACCCTTAAGAGCCTGGAGGGGCGCGCGGTGCGGCTGACAGAGTTTCGGGGCAAGGTCGTGCTGTTGAACTTCTGGGCGACGTGGTGCCCGCCTTGCCGCGCGGAGATGCCCGCCTTTGTAAAGTACCAGCGGGAGTACGCGGCGCAAGGGCTTCAAATCATCGGCGTCACCTACCCCCCGCAGACGCGCGCAGAGGTACGAAAGTTTGCCAAAAGCATTCGGGTCAACTACCCCATCGCACTCGGCGCGCGCGAGACGAAAGCTCTCTTTACCGCAGACGACACCTTGCCGCTAACCGTCATCATCGACCGCGAAGGGGCGGTCGCCGGCATCATCGCGGGGATTCTTCTTCCCGAAGAGTTCGCCACACAAATCAAGCCGCTGTTAGAGCAGCGAAGTTCTAAAGGAGAGACGAGGAATGTACAGAAGATTAAATAGACTCGCATTAGCATGCGCGTTCGTGCTGACGCTCGGCGTCATGTCGGCTTTCGCAGTCACCAAGACCGTCACCATCCGCGTGAGCGGCATGAAATGTGGTAGCTGCTCTTCCTCAGTCGCCAAGGCGCTCAAGGCGACCGGAGGCGTTCAGGACGCGCAAGTCAACTATGAGAAGGGCGAAGCCGTGGTCACCTTTGACGACGAGAAGGTGAACGAGGCCAAGCTGCGCGAGGTCATCAACGGGACAGGCTTTAAGGCGGAAGAGTAGCGCGGATTCAGGGTGGGAGAGGGACGACTCGGTATGAGCCGCCCCTCCCTTTCCAACTTCGGATGAGGCGGCGTCGGGTTAAAAGCCGAACGCCGCTTTCCCTTACCCCCTGTTAGCTACGTAAACCCTTCCCGCGGTCGCCCGGCGCTAACTTCACTAATTCTTGGACACCCGCCCGCCGCTGCTGTAAGATGCAGCGTCCCTCCCTCGACGCCGTGGGCGTCGCGAGCAGACTGTTTGTTTCCGGAGTTCCCCCTTTGAGAGACACAAAACCCCGCATCCTCTTCGTGGACGACCACGAAGACACGCGCCTCGTCATCATCACCTGGCTGGGCGTCCTCGGCTACGAAGTCCGCGCGGCGGAGAGCGGCACGGAGGGCTTGCGCATGGCGCGCGAGGAGAGGTTCGATCTCTACCTGCTCGACAGCCGCTTCGCCGACGGGACGGGCAAAGAACTGTGCGAGAAGCTGCGCGAGTTCGACCCCACGACGCCCATCATCTTCTACTCCGGCGAGACTCCGCAGCGGCTCAAAGAGTCGATGGAGTGCGACGCGCAAGGTTACGTCGTCAAGCCGGAGTTCGACGCGCTGCCGAAAGTCATCGAGGGCGCGCTGAACGCCGCGTAAAGCCTCCCCACACCCTACAAGCCGAATCGAGAGCCGCCGCGGAAGAAAGTTGGCCCAGGTCTGATGTCGAAACTTCACCCGCTGCGCCTCGCCGCGCTCGCCGTCCTCTTATCACACCTCGTCGCGTTTGATCTTCCGGTCGCGGCGCAGGTCGTCGGCGCGTCGTCGCCAGTCGTCGGGAAGGTTGACGAGGCGACGGCGCGGCGCGAGGAGGCGTTCGAGATCGTCTGGCAGGCGGTCAGGGATTACCACTTCGATCCGCACTTCGGCGGCGTCGACTGGGACGCCGTGAGGGCGGAGTTCGCGCCGCGCGTGGCCGGGGCGCGCAGCGACCGCGAGGCTCACTTCCTGCTCCAGCAGATGCTCAACCGCCTCGGCAAATCCCACTTCGCCGTCGTCCCGCCCGAAAGCATCCCCGCCCTGCCCGAAGACGACGGCCCGGACGCGGAGGGCCTGGCGGACGAGGGCGGGAAGGCCAGGGCGAAGCCCTCGCAGCAGGGGCTCGACCTGACGGAGCGGCTGACGCACGGCGTCGCGATCGATCTCCGGATCATCAACCGCGCGGCAATCGTCACGCGCGTCGAGCCGGGCTCGAACGCCGAGCGCGCCGGACTGCGCGCCGGCGTCGTCATCCGCGGCGTCGACGGCGTGCCCATGTCGCGCGTCCTGCGCGAGATGGATCAGGCCGCGGCCTTCCAGCCGGCGCTGCGCCACGAGCAGCCGGCCGAGATCCTCTTCGAGCACTTCAACGGCCCCGCGGGCACGGAGGTGAGAATCAGCTACCTCGACGCGCGCAACGTCCTGCGCCGCGCGGTCGTCAGGCGCGAGAAGCTGAAGGGCGAGATGTCACCGCCTTTGCAGTCGTTCCCGCCGCAGTTCGTCGAGTTCGAGTCGAAGCGTCTGCGCGGGGGCGTCGGCTACATCCGCTTCAACGTCTTCGCCATCCCCGTGATCGACAAGTTCTGCGCGGCGCTGCGGGGGATGGCGGACGCGCCGGGGCTCGTCGTCGACCTGCGCGGCAACCGCGGCGGGGTCATGGGCATGATCTACGGGATGGGCGGCCTGCTCGCCGACCGCGACTCAATCTTCGGCGAGATGCGGACGCGGCAGGGCGGGACGATCTTCCGCATCACGCCGCAACGCCACCACTTCAAGGGCGCGATAGCGGTGCTCGTCGACGCGACGACCGTCTCGGCGGGCGAGATGTTGGCGAGCGGCTTGCAGGAGTCGGGCCGCGCGGTGATCGTCGGCGAGCGGAGCGCGGGCTCGACCCTGCCCTCGGTGGCGAAGGAATTGCCGACGGGCGCGATCCTCCAGTACGCCGTCGCCGACTTCGTCTCGGCTTACGGCAGGGTGCTCGAAGGTCAGGGCGTCAAGCCTGACATCGCCGCGCGGCTCGACCGTCGCTCGCTCCTCTCGGGCCGCGATCCGCAGCTCGAAGCCGCGCTCGCGGTCGTCGCCGGCGGCGGCGGGGCGAGCATCACGTACAAGCCGGTCGAGTTGCCGGGCGACGCGCAAGGGGACGGCGGCGGCGCGGTCGAAGTGACGAAGAAGGGCGCGGCGAATGAGGGAGCGGAGGCGGCCGTCGATCCGCAGGTCGGTCGGATCGTCGAAAACTACTTGCAGGCTGTCGGCGGCCGCGCCGCGCTCGAAAAGATTTCGAGCCGCGTCTCGAAGGGGGTGTTCGAGGGCTCGGACTCCGGCGTGCCGACCTACGGCGCCGTCGAGATCACGGAGAAGTTCCCGGACAAGTCGGTGACGGTCGTCCACCTCCCGAACGTGGGCGCGCTGCGGCGCGCGTACACGGGCGCGTACGGCTACGAGCAGATGTCGCTCTTCGGCTTCCGCGAGATGCGCGGCGCGGAGCTGGAAGAGTTGCGGCGCGAGGCAGACTTCCGCTGGCAGACGCGCCTGCTCGCGAACTACCCGGAGATGATCTTCAAGGGCACGGAGCAGGTGGGCGGCGCGGAGGCTTACGTCGTCGAGGCGACGCCCGCGCGCGGCCTGCCGACGACCCTTTACTTCGACGCCTCGACGGGGCTGCTCCTGCGCCGCGACTCGGTCTATTACGAGGACTACCGCGAGGTGGACGGCGTCAAGCTCCCCTTCGTCACGCGCACCGGCACCGCCACGATCCGGCTCAGGGAAGTGAAGCACAACGTCGCCGTCGACGACGCCGCGTTCGCCGAGACGAAGGACTGCTTCACGCGCTGAGCCTCAAAGACCGCCCATCGTCAGAACACTTCGCCGCGACAACACACTTCGTCCTAACAACACAATATATTTCGTCGTCAAACCGTAGGGGCAGGGCTCGTCCCTGCCCGATGAGCGCGAAGGCGCGAAATGAAGAAGCGCGGTCATTCAAGAATCGAATGACCGCGCTTCTTGTTAAGCGACCGCGAGGACGCCCAGCGGGCGGGGACGAGCCCCGCCCCCACAGTTTTTTTAGCTGATGCTGAGCGGGAACGGCTCGAAGCAGAGTAGGAAGACGGCGAGCGTGAGCCACGCGACGACGATGCGCGCGCGGCCGAGCGTGGCCTCCTCGGTGGTCGCGCGCGGGTGCGGCAGGCGCAGCATGACGAAGAGCAGGACGGCGTAGACGAACCCGCCCGGCGCGTGGTGCCAGAGCCAGCCGAGCACGGCGAGCGCGAGCATCGCGGCGAAGGCGAAGCGCCCGACGAGGCGGTGCGCGCGCTCCCCGAAGACCGAGAAGACCGCGTGCCCGCCGTCGAGTTGGCCCACGGGCAGCAGGTTCAGACTCGTCACGAGCAGACCGATCCACGCCGCGAAGTAAAAAGGGTTGGGAGCGGCGTTCGCGATGTCCATCCGCAGCGCGCGCGCGAGGAGACGGAGCAGCGGCGGATCGTTGAAGAAGACGAGCGCGCCCGCCGCGTCCGCGTCCGCGCCCGGCGCGGGCAGGGGCGGGGCGGGGTGCGTCGTCAGGATCGCGGCTATCGCGACGGGGATGATGACGAGGAAGCCCGCGAGCGGGCCGGCGACGCCGATGTCGAAGAGCGCGCGGCGCGTCGGGATGGGCGACTTGATCTTGATGAACGCGCCGAACGTGCCCGCGAGGAAGAGCGGCGGCGCGGGGATGAAGAAGGGGAGCGTCGCCTCGACCCCGTAGCGGCGGCACGCCACGTAATGGCCCGACTCGTGGGCGGCGAGGATCGAGAGCAGCGCGGCGGCGAACGTCACGCCCTGCGCGACGAGCGCCGGGTGCGCGGCGGCGTACTTAATGACGGCGGCGACGGTGAGGGCGTAGTAGGCGGGGACGTAGGAGACGTAATCGAAGAGTCGCGCGGGCGCGGCCAGCGCGGGCTCAATCGCCGCGTCGTTCGGGATCGCCTGCATCACCCCCGCGAAGGTGCAGGCGAGCGCGGTCAGCAGGAACAGCCCCGCGTGTCGCCACCACTCCCGCGCCGTCGGCCGCGCGGCGCGCCCACGGGCGATCACAACGGGCGGCGCGGCGAACGGCTCGAAGCCTGCGGCTGGGCGTAGGGTCTCAGACATAAAGAATAAAGACGTGAAAGGTATACGGTAACGGGAGAAAAGCCGTGAACCGTAAACCGTGACGGGTGACAGGCAAGAAATGGTTTCTCCTGTCACCCGTCACGGTTTACGGTTCACGGTCATGCCGCGTCACGGCATTTCGGGCGTGTCCGTGTCGTGACCTTCGCCGTCGGCGTCGAAGCCGTGCGCCTGTAGTTCTTTGCCCGGCTTGAAGCGGATGGTCTTCCCCTGCGGGATGGCGACCTCCTCGCCGGTGCGCGGGTTGCGCCCGACGCCGCGCTTGCGCGGCTTGACGATGAAGACGCCGAAGCCGCGCAGCTCGATGCGCTCGCCGCGCGAGAGCGCCTCCTTCATCGAGTGGAAGAGGGCGTCGACGGCCTGCTCCGCCTTCATCTTCGGCACGCCCGTGCGGTCGGCGACGCGGTTGACGATGTCGAGTTTAATCACGGCTGTGGTTGCCTCCGTCCGGTCGGCTTAAGTGAAGTTATTACTGCGAATAGGGAGCGCGCCGCACCAGCTCCGATGATAGAGACGCGCGCGCGCGGCTGTCAAGGAGTTGTCCGCGCGAACGCCCGCGCGACCCCGCGTTGACAAAGGCTCGCCGCGCGCGGCAAACTCGAAAACGTTCGAGCGAGGCGAGGCGGACTCGTCAGCCGGGAAGGGCGGCCGGGAAAAGCTGATGCTCTGGGGTAAGAAATCGGCGGGACCGAAGTTCGGGCACGTCTCCTTCGACGACGACCGCGACATCGACGTGCAGCGCGTGGACGACGAGGCGCGCAGGCACTTCTGGTCGGAGGCGCGCCTGCTCCTGCGCGATCTCGTCTTCGCGCTTTTAGTCGCGGCGCTCTTCGTCGTCTTCGTCATGCAGCCCGTCAAGGTCGAGGGCACCTCGATGCTGCCGCGCCTGCACGACGGCGAGCGCATCTTCGTCAACAAGCTCGTCTACTACCACCTGCCGAAACTGGAGCGCGGCGACATCGTCGTCTTCTGGTACCCGGACGATCCCGACAAGAGTTACATCAAGCGCGTCATCGGGCTGCCGGGCGAGCTGATGGAGATTCGCGACGGCGTCATCTACGTCAACGGGCAGGAGCTGAAAGAGCCCTACATCGAGCCGGAGCGCAACGTCACCCGGCTCAACCACGCGCCCGTCCTCATCAAGCCGCACTACTACTTCGTCGCGGGCGACAACCGCGATCAGTCCTACGACTCGCGCTCGTGGGGGCTCGTCCCCGAAAAGTACATCTACGGCAAGGCGCTCCTGCGCTACTGGCCCCTCGGGCAGGCGAGCGTCATCCGCCACGAGACCGACTACCGCCTCGCCCCGCGCCCCGGCGCACAGTCCACGCCCGAGCCGGACAGCGACGAGGTCGAGCCGTGAAGGAGCGTCCGTCGTCAGTAGTCAGTTGTCCGTTGCACGTGCCCCGCGGGCTCAATCTCTAAGGGAAGCGTTCACGTCGGGGCGGCGTTAAGACCACTGACCACGGACGACGGACGACGGACAGCTTTCATGCTCGACTGGCTCAACCCGCTGCTGATGATGTTCTACGCCCCGGCGCGCGGGATGGCGCTCGTGCGCGAGCGCGCGCCGCTCGGCGCCGCCGCGCTGCTGGCGCTGGCCGCGCAGGTGTTTTACGAACTCTTCGCGCAGTGGCAATTCCTCCCCGCAGGGGTCGCGGCCGGCGGCGCGCTCGTCGCCTTTTCGCTCGTTCGCACGGCCGTCGGCACGCTCCTCGTCGTCGCGTGCATCTTCATCCCCGCGCTGATCTTCTTCTCGAACCTGTTCGAGCGGAGGGCGAGTTTCGGCGTGGTCTTACAGCAGGAGTACGCCTCGGTCGCTTCCGCCGTGCTCTACGCCTGGGCGGCGGCGCACGCCGTCGCCCTGCCGCTCGCGCTGCTGGCGCGCGCCAACGGCTTCGAGGCGGAGGTCATCGCGAGCACGCGCGAACTGATACAACAGTTCGCCGCCCAGAGCGGCGCGCCGCCGCGGGACGTGGCCCCGGCGCTCGACCCGCGGGAGCTGGCGCGGAATTTCGCCTCGACGCTGGCGCTGCCCTTCGTCGCCCTCTGGACGCTGGCGGCGGCGCGGCACGTCTTCCGCGCGTCGTGGCTGCGCGCGTCCCTGATCGTGGCGGGCGGCGTCGTGATGGTCGTCCTGGCTTCTCCGCTCCTGCGCTTCGCGGGCTCGCTCCTCTCGTCCCCGTTCCTGCTGCTGATGCTGTTCTTCCTCCTGCGCGGCTACTTCGGCGAGGTCATGCGCACGCAGAGGGCGCGCGCCTCGTTCCGGCAGCACCTCGAAGCCTCGACTTTGAACCCGGCGGACGCCTCCGCCCACTACAACCTCGGCCTCATACACCTCTCGCGCAAGGAACTCGACCCGGCGCGCGAACGCTTCCGGCGCGCCGTCGAGATCGACGCCGACGAGGTCGACTCGCACTACCAGCTCGGCCGCATCGCGCGGATGCAGGGCCGCCTCAGTGACGCCATCGCCCACTTCAGCGAGGTCGTCACGCGCGACCCCGCGCACGCGCAGCACGAAATCTGGCGCGAGATCGGCGCGACCTACCTCGCCGCCTCGCAGCACGGCGACGCGCTCGACGCGCTCGACAAATTCCTCGCACGCCGTCAGTCAGACGCCGAAGGTCTTTACCTGAAGGGCCGCGCCCTCGCCGGCGTGGGCCGCGTGCGCGAGGCGGCGGAGGCGATGCGCGCCTGCATCGAGGCCGTCAAGAGCGCCCCCGCCTACAAGTACCGCACCGACAAGCGCTGGCTCAACGAGGCGCAGCAGTTCCTGAGATCGCAGGCATGACGAAAACAGATTCGACGGAGAAGAAGTCCGCGCTGCTCGCGCTGGAAGACGGGAGGGTGTTCCGCGGTCGCGCGTGGGGCGCGCCGGGCGAGGTGTGCGGGGAGATGGTCTTCAACACCTCGATGTCGGGCTATCAGGAAGTTTTGACCGACCCGTCCTACGCCGGGCAGATCGTGTGCATGACGTACCCGCTCATCGGCAACTACGGCGTGAACGCGGCGGACTCGGAGTCGGCGCGGCCGTGGGTCGAGGGCTTCGTCGTGAGGGAGGCGAGCCGCACGGCTTCGAGCTGGCGCTCGGAGGAGACGCTGGACGCTTACCTGAAACGCTGGGGCATCCCGGCCATCGATCACATCGACACGCGCGCGCTCGTCCGCCACATCCGGGATCGCGGCGCGATGCGCGCGTGCCTCTCGTCGGTCGATCTCGACGAGCGGAGCTTAACCGGGAAGGCGCGCTCTTCGCCGTCGATGGAGAACAGGGAACTGGCGAGCGTGGTGACGACCAAAGCGCCGTACGGGGTCGCCGCCGAGGGCGGGGAGCGTTTCCACGTCGTCTGCTACGACTTCGGCGTGAAGACGAACAGCCTGCGGGAGTTCGCGCGGCGCGGTTGCCGCCTGACGGTCGTCCCCTCTTCGACGCCCGCGGCCGACGTGCTCGCCATGAAGCCGGACGGCGTGTTCCTCTCGAACGGCCCCGGCGATCCGGCCTCGATGTCGGGGGTCGTCGAGGAGATCCGCAGGCTCGCCGAGTCAGGCACGCCGACCTTCGGCATCTGCTTCGGCCACCAACTGCTGGGGCGCGCCTTCGGCGGCACGACCTACAAGCTGCGCTTCGGGCACCGCGGCGGCAACCAGCCCGTGCGCGAAGAGGCGACCGGCTCAATCGAGATCACTTCACACAACCACGGCTTCGCGGTCGAAGCCTCAAGCCTGCCCGCCGACGTGGAAGTCACGCACATCAACCTCAACGACAGTTGCGTCGAGGGGATGCGCCACAGGCGTCTGCCGGTCTTCTCCGTCCAGTACCACCCCGAAGCCGCGCCCGGCCCCCACGACGCCGAGCACCACTTCCGGCGCTTCGTCGAGCTGATGGAAGGCGCGCAGGCGTCCGCGCGCGCGTAAAGCGTCGAGGCCGCGAGTCGGCGCGCCTCACCCGCGCACGCACGCCGGAGTCGCGCGTCACACCCCGACCTTTTAGTTTGCTTCGGGAGTCGCGTTCGCGGGATGCGGCGGCGGCAGTGCCGCGTCCGTGGCGGCGGCGGTCTGGTCTGCGGGCTTGAGCAGCGTGGCGACCAACCCCTCGTCGCGCCCGCGGTGCTCCATCCAGTGGCGGTAGGTGACGGCGATGACGGCGATGACGGGGATGGCGAGGAAGATGCCGGCGACGCCGGCGAGTTCCGCGCCCGCGAGGATGGCGAGGATGACGGCGAGCGGGTGGAGGTGGATGCCGGAGCCGATGATGCGCGGGTAGATGACGTAGTCCTGCGCGATGCGCAGCACGGCGAGGAAGATGAAGACGCCGACCGCCGTGCCCGGCGAGTGGAAGCTCGCGAGGGTGATGGCGATGATGGCGACGGCGAGCGGCCCGGCCAGCGGGATGAACTCGAAAAACCCCGCAACCAGCCCCATCACGAGCGCGTAAGGGACTCCGAGCAGGACGAACCCGACGGTGCAGATGACGCCGATGATGAGGCACGCGATGAGTTGCGCGCGGATGTACGCGGCGAGCGTCGAGTTCACGTCCTGGAACAGCTCGTCGCCGCGCCAGCGCAGCCGCCCGCGCGGGAGCATCTGCAAGGCCGAGCGGCGGAAGCTGTCGGCATCCTTCAGAAGGAAGAAGGCGAGTATGGGGACCAGGACGAGCCACGGCAGGTGTGCGAGCACGACGGGCACCGCGCCCGCGACCGAGGCTTGCAGGTACTCGCTGATGCTGTTGAAGCCGTTGCTGACGGCCTGCTTGACCGTCTCCCTGGCCCCCGACGGTATCCGCTGGTAGAACCTCTCCAAACTCTGCGCGCGCTCCGAGATGCTTTTCGAGTAGACGGGGACTTGCTTGCCGAGCCCGGCGATCTGCTCGCCCATCTGCGGGAGCAGCAGGAAGATCGCGAGCCCGATGGAGCCGAAGATGGCGACGTAGACGACGGCGATGGCGAGGGGCCGCGGCATCAGGCGCTCGCGCCTGCCGAGTTTGAAGGGGCGGCGGACTAACTCGACCAGCGGCGCGATCAGGTAGGCGAAGAAGATGGAGAGCACGAGCAGGAGGAGGACGCTCTGCAACTTGTAGAGCGTCCAGACGAACGCCAGGACGACGAAGACGACCGTCAGCAGGCGCAGGATCGCGCGCGTCTGCGCCCAGGTCGCCGTCGTCGTCACCGACGCCGACGCCGCGGCAGCCGACTCGGCCGCCGTCTCGGCGACCTCCTTCACGTCCCGCTTCTCGATCTTCTGCTCGGCCATTCGATAAAAGCTGTCCGCCGCCCGCGGTCAGTCGTCCGTCGCGAGACGGCGACGGAATTAACTACGGACGGCGGACGGCGGACGGCTCTCCGCTCAGTCTTCGTCGTACTCGAACTTCGCGTGATCGCGCTCCCACGTCTTGGCCGACTCGTAGACCGTGCCGCGCCACTCCTCGTCGGCGTTGATGAGCTGGAGCGCGGCGAGGGGCTGCGACGGGTTGCGCTCGACGCGCAGGACTTCCGCCACGGTCTGCAACCGCACCTTCGGCTCGTCCTCTTCGAGCACGGCGAGCTGCACGCGGCTCCCCACCAGGGGGAGCTGGTGCAGGTGTACGAGCGCGCCGGCAGGCCCGACGTTCTCCGTCGCGCCCTCGGCTACGACGTGCGCCCCCGACTCGTCGTCCCACTCCGCCCTGACCGGGAAGTAAGCCACGTAACGCTGCCCGATTCGATGCTCTACTTGTGCCATGACTTCAAGCGTGACGGGTAAACGGTGACAAGTGACGGGCAAGACCTCCGGCGGGTTTGCCTGTCACCTGTCGCCTGTCGCCTGTCACTGTCCTTTCTATTCTTCCTCCTGCGCGCGCAGACGCTCGATGACGGAGAAGTCTTCGAGCGTGGTCGTGTCGCCGCGGACTGCGCCGCCCGCGGCGAGCTCGCGCAGGAGCCTGCGCATGATCTTGCCGGAGCGCGTCTTCGGCAGCGCGTCGGTGAACCTGATCTCGTCGGGCCGCGCCAGCGCGCCGATCTCTTTCGCGACGTGCTGGCGCAACTGCTGCTTCAACTCGTCCGAAGGCTCCCGCGTGCCTTCGAGCGTGACGAAGGCGACGATGCCCTGCCCCTTCAGCTCGTCGGGCCGCCCGACGACGGCGGCCTCCGCCACCGTCGGGTGCGAGACGAGCGCGCTCTCGATCTCCATCGTCCCCAGGCGGTGCCCGCTCACGTTGATCACATCATCAACGCGCCCCATGATCCAGAAATACCCTTCGTGGTCGCGCCGCGCGCCGTCGCCCGCGAAGTAGACGCCCTCGATCTCGCCGTAGTAGGTCTTGCGGAACCGCTCGTCGTCGCCCCAGATCGTGCGCAGCATCGAGGGGAAGGGCCGCCTGATGACGAGGAAGCCGCCGAGGTTATCCGCGACCGCCTCGCCCTGCCGCGTGAAGATGTCGGCCTCGACGCCGGGCAGCGGCTTGGTCGCCGAGCCGGGCTTGGTCGGCGTCGCGCCGGGCAGGGGGCTGATCATGATGCCGCCCGTCTCGGTCTGCCACCACGTGTCGACGATGGGGCAGCGCGAGCCGCCGATCACTTCGCGATACCACATCCACGCCTCGGGGTTGATCGGCTCGCCGACCGAGCCGAGCAGTCGCAGGGAGGAGAGATCGTGCTTGCGCGGGTGCTCGTCGCCCCACTTGATGAAGGCGCGGATGGCGGTCGGCGCGGTGTAGAAGATGCTCACCCGGTGGCGCTCGACGATAGACCAGAAGCGATCCGGCCCCGGGTGGTTCGGCGCGCCCTCGTACATGACGGAGGTCGCGCCGTTCGAGAGCGGCCCGTAGACGACGTAGGAGTGGCCCGTCACCCAGCCGATGTCCGCCGTGCACCAGTAAACGTCCTCGTCCCTGAGGTCGAAGACCCACTTCGTCGAGAGGTGCGCCCACAGCAGGTAGCCTGCGGTCGTGTGCAGGATGCCTTTCGGCTTACCCGTGGTGCCAGAGGTGTAGAGGATGAAGAGCGGGTGCTCGCTGTCCAACTCTTCCGCCGGGCATTCGGCGTCGACGGTCTCGACGACTTCGTGCCACCAGTGATCGCGCCCCTCCTTCATCTCCACGGCCGAGCCGGTGCGCCGGACGACGACGCACGCCTCAATCGTCGGCGTCGCTTGCAGGGCCTCGTCGACCGCGGCCTTAAGTTTCACCTCCGAGCCGCGCCGGTATCCGCCGTCGGCCGTGACCACGGCCTTGCAGCCCGCGTCGTTGATGCGATCCTTCAGCGCCTCGGCCGAGAAGCCGCCGAAGACGACCGAGTGGGTCGCGCCGATCCGCGAGCAGGCGAGCATCGAGATGGCGAGTTCGGGGACGAGCGGCATGTAGAGCGCGACGCGGTCGCCTTTCGCGACGCCGAGCTTCTTCAGCGCGTTGGCGAAGCGGCAGACCTCGCGGTGCAGCTCCTCGTAGGTGAAAGTGCGCTGCTCGCCGGGCTCGCCCTCCCAGAGCAGCGCGGTCTTCGTGCGCCGCTCGGTCGCGAGGTGACGGTCGAGGCAGTTGTAGGAGACGTTCGTGCGCCCGCCGACGAACCACTCGGCGTGCGGCGGCTCCCACTTGAGCACGCTGTCCCAGCGCTTGAACCAGTGCAACTCTTCGGCCATCCGCGCCCAGAAGGCTTCCGGCTCGCCCGCGGCTTCCGAGCGCAGACGCTCGTACTCGCCCATCGAGTTGATGCGCGCCCGCGCCGCGAACTCCGCGGGCGGCGGGAAGACGCGCTGCTCGTTCAGCGTCGATTCGATGTCGGTCGTGGAAGTTGACATGACGGTCTGCTCGCTCCCCGGCGAAGTGTCGCGCCCTCGCCCCGTTTCTGGTGTCGGCTGTGAGGCTTTGTGTACCACAGAAAGGAGCGCGGCGACAACGCCGACGCGCTCGCCTTACCCGATACAGGGCCGGCGAGCGACTTGTGCCGCGGGGGGCTCTTCGGTAGAGTACCGGCGCACCCCTGAAACTTTGCCGAAGAGACCCGCGAGCCATGAAAAAACTGACACGCCACGCCCGCGCCGCCTGCGCGTCGCTCCTGCTCCTCTCGCTGAGCGCCCCCGCGCTCCCGCAGGCCCAGCCCAAGGCCGGGAAGGCGAGCGCGAAGGACGCGCCCGTCACCGACGCGCTCAAGCCCGCCGCGCCGCCGTCCGACGCCCCGCGCGACGAAAAGCTGTGGCGGCGCGCCCTCAAGCTCCAGCGCTCGTCCATCGTCGTCGACACTCACAACGACATCCTCTCGTTCATGTACGACGAGGACTACGACGTGGGCGAGCCGTCCGCCGGCAAGTACCACACCGACCTCGCGCGCATGAAGGAGGGCGGCCTGACCGCCGAGTTCTTCTCCGTCTACGTGGATCGCTCGTACGCCGAGAAGGGGGGCGCGGCGCGGCGCGCGATGGACTTGATCGACCGGGTCTATCGCGCGGCGGAGCGCCACCCCGCCGCGCTCGCGCTCGCCTACTCGTCCGAAGACATCCGGCGCGCGAAGAAGCAGGGCAGGATCGCCGCGCTGATGGGCATCGAGGGCGGCCACGCCATCGAAGATTCGTTAGAGGCCCTGCGCGACTTCTACCGCCTCGGCGTGCGCTACATGACCCTGACGCACAACAACACGAACAACTGGGCCGACTCGTGCTGCGACAAGGCGACGCACAACGGGCTGTCGGACTTCGGCAAAGAGGTCGTGCGCGAGATGAACCGCGCGGGGATGCTCGTGGACATCTCGCACGTCTCGGACAAGACGATGTCGGACGTGCTGGACGTTTCGACCGCGCCCGTCATCGCGTCGCACTCTTCGGCGCGCGCCCTCGCCGACCGGCCGCGCAACATCCCCGACGACCTGCTGCGCCGCATCGCCCGCAACGGCGGCGTCGTGATGGTCAACTTCTACCCGGCGTTCATCAGCACGGACTACTACAACGCCGACCGCGCGCGCGACGAGCGCCTCAGGTCGCAGCGCGACGCCCTGCGCGCGCAGTACAAGGACGACGCCGAGCGGCTCGAAGCCGAGCTGAAGAAGTTGACGGACGCGAACCCGATCCCGAAAGTCCCGCTCTCGGTCCTGATCGATCACTTCGATCACATCGCGAAGGTCGCAGGCATTGATCACGTCGGCATCGGCTCGGACTTCGACGGCGTGCCCGACCTGCCCGCCGGGATGGACGACATCTCGAAGCTCCCCGCGATCACCTACGAGCTGCTGCGCCGCGGCTACAGCGAGGCCGACGTGAGAAAAGTCCTGGGCGAGAACTTCCTGCGCGCCTTCGCGCAGGCCGAGCGCGTGGCGCGTGCGGCGAACGCCGGTCAATTGAGCGGCACGGGGAGCCTGCGCCGCATCGGCGGGACGAAGAAGTGAAGAGGGGCGTCGGCGAGCGAGTGAGCGGGCGAGGCTCGCGAGTCCCGCGGACTCTTGAGCGACGTGGTGTGGGGGCGCGCGCGAGGACGGCGGCAGCCGGTGAGATAAAAATAATGAGCGCGCGCAAGTTGTTAGTGATCAACTTGCGCGCGCTCGTTTTGTAAGGGGCGAGGAAAATTTCTCGCCCGCCGGTTCAGTTGGTTGGGACTAGCGTCCGCCGCCGCCACTGCCGGGGCCGCCGCCGGAGCCGCCGCTCCCGCCCGAGCTTCCGCCGCTTCCAGAGCCGCCGCCGCTGCCGGAGCCGCCACCCGAGCTTCCGCCCGAACCACTGCCGCCGCCGGAGCCGCCGCTGCCCGAACCACCACCCGAGCCGCCCGAACCAGAGCCGCCGCCGGAGCCCGAACCGCCGCCACTGCCGGAGCCGCCGCCGGAGCCGCTGCCGCCGCCCGACGATCCGCCGCTGCCGGAGCCGCCGCCCGAAGAGCTGCCGCCGCCACCGCCGGTGCTACCACCACCGCCGGAGCCGCCCGAGCCGGAACCGCCGCCCGAGCCGCCCGAACCGGAACCACCACCGCTGCCGGAGCCGCCGCCCGAACCAGAGCCGCCGCCGCTGCCGCCAGTCGAACCACCACCGGAACCTTCTTCAAAAAACATCGCAATATCCTCCTAATAGGTTGTTGAGGGTTGCGTCGCACCGACGGGCTGTCTCGCTCTCTCGCCGCGTCTCCGCAACGAGAGGCGCGCGTGCCCGCACAGGAACTTCATCTAATTAACAATCGGCGTGCCGTGTAGACTAGGAAAAACTTGTGGAGCAATTGTCAAGATTTGTAGCTCATTTCGTCTTGAAGTCTACGTCGTTGCGCATCGCGCCACGATAAAGCCGTACACGCACGGTTAAAAAAGCGTACACGCCGCGCGCCGTTTCTCACTTCAAGACAGATCACTTCATCGTTGAACACTGCCTCGCCACTCGCCGCGCCGCGCGCACGCCGACGACGCGCGTGAGCGCGTGCTATAATTTCTGCCTCCATGAGCCGCGCCGGAATCTACATCCACATCCCTTTCTGCCGCGCGCGCTGTTCCTACTGCGACTTCGCCACAGGACCATACGACACTGGCCTGGCGGGGCGTTACGTGAGCGCCGTCGTGCGCGAGCTTGAGCAGTTCCGGCCGGGCGAGGACGCGGCGGACGTTGTTGTTGACACCGTCTACTTCGGCGGCGGCACACCCAGCCTGCTCGCACCAGCCCAGGTTGCTCTCATCCTCGAAGCCGTGCGCGCCCGCTTCCGCGTCCTCCCCGATTCCGAGGTGACCATGGAGATGAACCCCGGGACCGTGACGCCCGACGGCCT
>DATLMC010000054.1:0-20345 GCA_035537435.1 Pyrinomonadaceae bacterium
CGACATCGAGCGCCTCGTCGGCCACCGCGTCTACCTCGAACTCTTCGTCAAGGTCGAAGAGGACTGGCGCAACTCCCCGCGCGCCCTCAACGAGATGGGTATAGAAGAAAGGGGGAAAGGGGGAAAAGGGTAAAAGGGGAAGAGGGTGCGGCAGGATGCGTCTGCCCCGCGAGGGTTCCGGATTCTCCTTTTACCCTCTTCCCCTTTTACCCCTTTCCCCTGCTTTCTCATGTGGTACGCGATTGATTTGACGTTGACGGCGCGGGCGCGGGAGGCGGTCGAGTACGCGCTGATGGAGGCGGGGGCGGGCGGGACGGAGGAGGTCGCGGGCGAGGGGGACGAGTTCGTCCGCGTGGCCGCGTACTTCGACGCCCCGCCGGGGGTCGAGCGCGTGCGCGAGGCTTTGCGCGAGGCGCTCAGAATCTACGGGCTCGACTCTTCGGACGTGCGCGAGATGAGTTTCCGTGAGGTGGCGGGGCGCGACTGGCTCGCCGAGTGGAAGAAGAGCTGGCGGCCCGTCGAGGTGGGCGAGCGCTTCCTGGTCGCGCCGCCGTGGAGCGAGTTGGGCGGGGCGGGCGACGCCGCGGAGTCGCGCATCGTGATCCGCGTCGAGCCGGGCATGGCCTTCGGCACGGGGACGCACGAGACGACGCGCCTGTGCCTCGCCGCCGTGGAAAAATACTTCGGGGGCGGGAGCTTCCTCGACGTGGGCACGGGCACGGGCATCCTCGCCATCGCCGCCGCGAAGCTGCGCCCCCGCGCGCGCGTCGAAGCCTGCGACACGGACGCCGAGGCGGTCGAGATCGCGAGAGAGAACGCGCGGCTGAACGGCGTGGGCGACCGTGTCGACTTCCGCGTCGGCTCAATCGGGGCGACGACCGCGTCGGCCGACTTCGTCTGCGCGAACCTGACGGCGGACGTGATCCTGCCGCTGCTGCCCGCGCTCACGGCTGCGACCTGCGGGCGGCTCGTCCTCTCCGGCATCCTCGACGCGCAAGCCGCAGGCGTGCGCTCCGCGCTCGACGCGCTCGGCGTCACGCGATGCGAGACGCTCGCCGCCGGCGAGTGGGTCGCGATCATCATTTGAAAAATTGTCAGTTGTCCGTGGTCAGTTGTCCGTCGCAAGTGGCTCACCACACACGTTTCTAAGGAACGCGCGCGGTAGTTAAGGCAAGTACCACCGAACACTGAACACTGACTACGGACAACTGACCACTGACCACGGACAACTGACAGCCTCCCATGTCTCGCAGACGCTTCCACGCACCGCCCGCGGCCTTCTCGCCCGACGGCGCGCGCGTCTCGCTCTCGCGCGAGGAGGCGCAGCACCTGACGGGCGTGCTGCGCCTCGGCGCGGGCGAAGAGGTTTACGTCTTCGACGGCGAGGGGCGGGAGTTCCTGTGCGTCGTCACCGAAGACGCGCGGCGCGTGGCGGCGCGCAGTGCGACGCTCGACGTGCGCGCGGCGGTCGAGCCGCAGTGTCCGGAGTCGCCGCTGGAGCTGACGCTCTGCGTCGCGCTGTTGAAGGGCGAGAAGTTCGATCTGGTCGTGCAGAAGGCGACGGAGTTGGGAGTCGCGCGCGTCGTCCCGGTCGAGACGGCGCGCGCGGACGTGAAACTCCGGCGGGGCCGTCGGGACGCGGGCGCACTGAATCGCGTCGAGCGTTGGCGTCGCATCGCGGTCGAGGCGGCGAAACAGTCCGGGCGGGCGCGCGTGCCGGAGGTGACGGGGCCGTCGAGTTTGACGGACTTGCTGACCCAGGGTTCCGCGGGCGGAACCGGGGCGAAGGGTCGGCGTCTAATCTTCTCGGAGCGCGGCGGTCGGAGCCTGGTCGAGACCGTGGGGGCGTGGGGCGAGAGGCCGGGGCGAGTCGCCGCGCTGGTCGGCCCCGAAGGTGGGTGGGAGGACGCGGAGATCGAAGAGGCGACTTCCTCAGGGTGGGAGGCGGTCACGCTCGGCGGGCGCGTGATGCGCGCGGAGACGGCGGGCGTGGTCGTCGCCGCGCTGCTGCAACACCTGTGCGGCGATCTGAGATGAACCGGACATTTTTGACGAAACAACCCGCGCGGGAGCAGAATGAATCGCGTAGCCCAAACCGAGCCGGGCGAGGGTTCGTAAATGTGTGGGGCGGGCGCGAAACTCTCCCGCCTCCCGCGCACCGGGCGAAGAACATCGGAGGAGCGCCGAGCGTATGGCTATGACGAAGGAGGACGCCGTGAAGCGCGCGCGGGCTGATCTGGCCTCGCGGCTCGGCGTCAAAGAGGATGAGATTGAAGAAGATTCGGTTGAGGATGCGGACTTTCCGGATGCGTCGTTTGGCGCTGGCTCGCCGGGCGAGATGAGCGCGCAGATGATCACGCCGGGCTGGCGCATCCGCCTGCGCGCGCGCGGCGAAAGAGTAGAGTACCGCGCCAACCGCAACCGGATGAGGCTCGTCAACTTCCGCGGCGCGAACCATCAGGTCTGAGGCGCGCGCCCGCCCGTCGAAAAGTTTTTCCCGCCGAGCTTGAGGTAGAGTCCATGAACCGCCAGAATTTTTTCAAGCACCTGACGCTGGCTCTCGCGTTCGTCTTCCTCGCCGCCTTCGCCGGGCAGGTGCGGCGCGCGCGCCACGCGCGCCACGCGCCCGCCGCGCGCCTCGCCGTGCAGGAACCGCACCACCCCGACGACGCCGGGGCGACCGACTTCGAGCCCGCCGAGGACTCGGAGGTGATCGTGCGCTTCCGCGACGGGATGACGACTGAAGAGATCGACGCCGTCATCGCGCGCCTCAACGACCGGCTCGAAGATCGCTTCGAGCACCTGGACGACACGGTGCTCATCGCCGACGAAGACCACATGGACGCCGAGCGGGTCGCCGAGCAGTACCGCGCGCTGCCCGGAGTCGTCTACGCCGAGCCGAACTTCTCGATCAGCCTCTCGCCCGGCGAGGACGAGGACGACGCGGCGGAAGAGGCGGACGATCCGGGCGAAGACGATCCCCCGGTCGTCAAAGTCGCGGGGCCGAACGATCCGCTCTTCAACGAGCAGTGGTCGCTGCAAAACACGGGGCAGCGCGGCGGCAGGTCGGGCGCCGACATCTGCGCCACGCGCGCGTGGGCGAAGACGACGGGCAGCAATAAGATCGTCGTCGCCGTCATCGACACCGGCGTCGATTACCGTCACAGCGATCTCGCGGGCAACATCTGGACGCGCCCCGCCGGCCTCGCGCCCTACGCCGACCGGGAGCTCGGCACGTTCGACGACCTGCACGGCTTCGACGCCGCCGACATGGACGGCGACCCGATGGACGACAACGGTCACGGCACGCACTGCGCCGGGATCGTCGGGGCCGAGGGCGACAACAAGGAGGGCGTGTCGGGCGTCAACTGGCACGTCCAGATCATGCCGCTGAAATTCCTCGACGCGAGCGGGCGCGGCTCGCTGCGCGCCGCCATCGAGTGCATCAACTACTGTATCGCGCGTAAAAAGGAGGGCGTCAACGTCCGCATCATCAGCGCGAGCTGGGGCTCGAACTTCGGCTCGCGCGCCCTGCGCGACGCCATCCGCCGCGCGGGCGAGGAGGGCATCCTCTTCGTCGCCGCCGCCGGCAACGACTCGACCAACAACGACCGCCTGCCGCACTACCCGTCGAACTACGATCTGCCGAACGTGCTGGCGGTCGCCGCGCTCAACCGGCAGGACGGCCTCGCGCGCTTCTCCAACTTCGGCGCGAGGAGCGTCCACATCGCCGCGCCCGGCGCGGAAATCCTGAGCACCTGGCCGAACAACCAGTACGAGGAGCATTCCGGCACCTCGATGGCGACGCCCGAAGTCTCCGGCGTCGCCGCGCTCGTCCTCGCCGCGAACCCGAACATGACGGTCGAGGAGCTGCGCGCGCGCCTGCTGGAGTCGGTGGATAAAATTCCCGCGCTCGAAGGCCGGGTCTCGTCGGGCGGGCGTCTGAACGCCGCGCGCGGAACAATGCTCACACAGATTTCAATTTACGTTTTCGACGCCCCGCCCGGGCAGTTTTAAGGACAGCGACGTGCCCGAAGCAAACACCGATCTCCTCTGCCGCGAGCTGCGAACGAACATCGACGCGCTCACGCTCGAATGGGTGCGCCGCGTCCAGCACGACCCCTACATGAAGTCGGACGACGCGCTGACGCTCGCGCAGATCGTCGATCACGTCCCGCAGATGCTCGAAGAGATCTGCTCGCTGCTCAGCCGCGACGCCGAGCCCGACTTCCAGACCATCCGCGCCTCCAGCCAGCACGGCTACATGCGCTCGTCCGAGGGCTACTCGCTGCCCGATCTCCTGCGCGAGCTGGAGCTGCTGCGCGACTGCGTGTTCAACTTCGTCGCCGAGACGGAGACGGAGCACGACGTCTCCCGCGCCGAGACGATCCGCGCGCTGCGACTCGTCAACCACTATTTCGGCGAGGACATCCTCTTCGTCGTCGAACACTTCCTCGCGCGCGAGCGCGCCCAGAGATCGCAGAAGGTCTAACCCGCCGCGATGAGCCGCGCCGCCCCAGACGACAGCCTGACGAACGCGGACGGGGCGCGCGCCCCGTTCGTCCTCGCCGTGGACATCGGCACGTCCTCGGCGCGCGCCGCCCTCTACGACGCCGCGGCGCGCGAGATCGCGGCGACGGACGCGCACGTGCGCCGCGAGTTCACTGCGACCCCGGACGGCGGCGCGGAGGACGAGGCGGAAGACTTGCTCGCCGACGTTCTGCGCGTCGTCGACGAAGCGCACGCGCGCGCCGCCGCGCAACGTCTGCAAATAGCCGCCGTCGCCGTCTCCTGCTTCATGCATAGCCTCGTCGGCGTGGACTCGCAAGAAGAGCGCGCCGTCACTCCCGTCTACGGCTGGGCGGACACGCGCGCCGCCTCCGAAGTCGGGCGGCTGCGCGGGCTGTTCGACGAGCGCGCCGCGCACGCGCGCACCGGCTGCCCCTTCCACGCGAGCTACTGGGCGGCCAAACTACTCTGGCTGCGCCGCACGCGAGCAGACACTTTCGCGCGCGCCGCGCGCTGGCTCTCGTTCGGCGAATACTTACTCAAGCACCTGTGCGGCGAGACGGCCGCGAGCGTCTCGATGGCTTCGGGCACGGGGCTCTTCGACGTTCGCCGCTGCGAGTGGGACGCGGAGATCGTCGCGGGCCTGGGTTTACCCACGGGGCGGCTGCCGCGACTCGCCGGGGACGCGGAGACGTTCGCGCTCTCGGAAACTTTTGCCGCGCGTTGGCCTCTCCTGCGCGGCCGCCCGGTCTTCGCCGTCTGCGGCGACGGCCCCGCGAACAACGTCGGCGCGGTCTGCGTGACGGCGAAGGAGATCGCGCTGATGGTCGGCACCTCCGGCGCGATGCGCGTCGTCTACGAGGGCGAGCCGCCCCGCGAGCTGCCCGCGGGCCTGTGGTGCTACCGCCTGGATCGTCGCCGCGTCGCCGTCGGCGGCGCGCTCTCAGACGGCGGCGGCCTGTACGAGTGGATGCGCGAGACCCTCGCCCTGGCCGGGGACGGCGAGCAGATCGAGCGCGAGATCGCCGCGATGCGGCCCTGCGGGCACGGGCTCACCGTGCTTCCCTTCTGGGCGGGCGAGCGCAGCACCCGTTGGAACCCGCAGGCGCGCGGCGCGATCCTGGGCCTGCGCACGCACACGCGCCCCGCCGAGATCGTGCGCGCCGCGCTGGAAGCGGTCGCGCTCCGCTTCGCCGCGATTGCCTCCGACCTCGACCGGTACGCCCCCGGCGCGCAGCTCTACGCCTCGGGCGGCGCGCTCCGCCACTCCCGCGCCTGGACGCAAATCATCGCCGACGCCACGGGCCGCACCGTCCGCCTCTCACGCGCGCGCGAGGCTTCGAGCCGCGGCGTCGCGCTCCTCGCGCTCGAAAACTTAGGCGCGATAAAAAATTTGACAGACGCGCCCCCGCCCGTCTATGAAACCTTCACGCCCGACGACGACGCGCACGCGCTCTACCGCGAGGCGCTCTCCAGGCAGGAGTCGATCTACAATTCCGTCTTCGATCCGCAAGCACTAACATCTTGAAGTCATCAAACAGGAGCCGCCAAAGATGAGCGCGTCAACACAGCCGACTTCCACGAACGTCACCGCCGAACTCGACGGGCTTTGCGTCAACACGATCCGCACGCTCTCGCTCGACGCCATCCAGCGCGCCGAGTCGGGCCATCCGGGCCTGCCGCTCGGCATGGCCCCGGCGGCTTACGTTTTATGGACGAAGTTCCTACGCCACAACCCCCGCAACCCGAAGTGGCAGAACCGCGACCGTTTTCTCTTGAGCGCGGGCCACGGCTCGATGCTCGTCTACTCGCTGCTGCACCTGACCGGCTACGAACTGCCGTTGGACGAGATCAAGAACTTCCGGCAGTGGGGCTCGAAGACCGCGGGCCACCCCGAAAACGTTCTGACGCCCGGCGTCGAGATCACGACGGGGCCGCTCGGCCAGGGCTTCGCCAACGGCGTCGGGATGGCGATGGGCGCGGCGCACCTCGCGGCGAAATTTAATAAAGACGGTTTCCCCGTCATCGATCACTTCGTCTACGCCATCGTCTCGGACGGCGACCTGATGGAGGGCGTAGCAAGTGAAGCCGCCTCGCTCGCGGGCCACCTCAAACTCGGCAAGTTGATCTACCTCTACGACGACAACCACGTCACCATCGAGGGCTTCACCCAGCTCGCGTTTTCGGAGGACGTGCCGAAGAGGTTCGAGGCTTACGGCTGGCACACTTCGACCGTCGCCGACGGTAACGATCTCGGCTCAATCGAGCGTGCCATCAGCGAGGCGCAGGGGGTCGGGGATCGGCCGTCGCTGATCTCCGTCAAGACGACCATCGGTTTCGGGATGCCCACGCAGGGCACGCGCAAGGCGCACTCCGACGCGCCGGGCGCGGAAGCCGTGCGTGAGACCAAGCGCGCGCTCGGATTCCCCGAAGACCGGGAGTTCTACATCCCCGAAGACGCGCTCAGACACTTCCGCGCGGCCGTCGAGCGCGGCGCGCGGGCCGAGACTGAATGGGACCAGCTCGTCGAACGATACGCGCGCACGCACGAGGAGCAGGGGCGCGCGTGGCAGACTTTAATGCGCGGCGATCTGCCGGAAGGCTGGGAGGCGAAGCTCCCGACGTTCGAGGGCGCGAAAGCGATGGCGACGCGCAGCGCCTCTGGCGAGTGCATCAACGCGCTCGCAGCCCTGATCCCCGCGCTCGTCGGCGGCTCCGCCGACCTCGGCCCGTCGAACAACACCGACATCAAAGACGGCGGCAGCTTCGAGGCCGATTCTTACGACGGTCGCATCGTCCACTTCGGCGTCCGCGAGCACGCGATGGGCGCGGCGCTGACGGGGATGAGTCTGAACGGCGGCATCATCCCCTACGGCGGCACGTTCCTCTGCTTCGCCGACTACATGAAGCCCGCGATCCGCCTCGCCTGCCTCTCCGAGATTCAGGTCATCTACGTCTTCACGCACGACTCGGTCGGACTCGGCGAGGACGGCCCCACGCACCAGCCCATCGAACAACTCGCGATGATGCGCGCCATCCCGCACCTCCACGTCATCCGCCCCGCCGACCCGGCGGAGGTCTCCGAGGCGTGGCGCGCGGCGATTCTCAGGCGGCACGCGCCGACCGCGCTCATCCTCACGCGCCAGAAGGTGCCGACGCTCGACCGCAAACTTTACGCCCCCGCCGAAGGCTTGCGCCGCGGCGCGTACGTCCTCGCGGAAGCGACGAAGACGGGCGCGAAGCGCGACGACGCGACTGACGCTCGCGACACGAATAACGCGACCGCCGCCGCCACCGCGGGAGGGCCGACGACGCCCGCGCTCGTCATCATCGCCACCGGCTCCGAGGTCTCGCTCGCGCTCGAAGCGCGCGAACGGTTGCAGGCGGAGGGCGTGCCCGTGCGCGTCGTCTCGATGCCCTGCTGGGAGTCGTTCGAGGAGCAGGACGAGAGTTATCGCAACGAAGTCCTGCCGCCCGCGGTCGCGGCGCGCCTGAGCGTCGAGGCGGGGGCGCGTCTGGGCTGGGATCGCTACGTCGGCTCACACGGTGACTGCGTCTCGCTCGACCGCTTCGGCGCGTCGGCCCCCGGCGACGTGGCGCTCAAGAACCTCGGCTTCAACGTCAAGAACGTGACGGAGAGAGCGCGCGCGCTCCTCAGGCGCTAGCGACCACGCGCGCGCTGTCGTCGGAGGCGGGCGTTAACGCGCGCGCTGAAGCCGCATCGCCGGAACTTTCCCGCGGCGCGCGTGTTTCTGCGAGCATGAGAGTCCTCCTGTCCGTGCTCCTGCTCGCGCACGCGCTGTCGCCCGGTCTGACGGCGCAGAAAACCGGGCCGCGAACCGAGCCGCGCGAGGGCGGCGTCTACGCCGTCGTCGCCGAGGTTGATCGCACGGCGGCGCTCGCGCCGCTGTGGGACGGCTTCGATCCGCGCCGCGTGCCCGTCGCGATCTTCGACGGCACTACGACCTTCCTCTTCCGCCACCCGAACCCGCCGCCGGAGTTCGTCTCGCTCTCTTCGCGCCGAGGCGTCTACGCCTTCCCCGGCCGGCACGAGTCCGTGACCGCCAACGCGCGCGCGGAGCTGAACGGCGTCTGGACGGCGACGGCGATGATCACGCCCGACGCGAAACGCCCTCTCCGCGAGCAGGCCGCGCTCGTCGTCCACGAGGCGTTCCACGTCTTCCAGCGCGAACGTCATCCCGACTGGTCGGGCGACGAGCTGGAGTTGTTCGTCTACCCCTTCGAGGACGCCGAGGGCTTGAGCCTGCGCCGCCTCGAATCGCTCGCCCTCGCCCGCGCCGAAGACCCGCGCCCGCGCGCCGCTTCGGCGTGCTGGGCCGAGGCGGCGGTGAAACTCCGGCGCGAACGCTTCGCCCGGCTCTCGGCGGGGGCGGTCGGCTACGAGCGCGGGACGGAGCTGAACGAGGGGCTGGCGAGTTACGTCGAGGCGCGCGCCGCGGGGCGTGCGACGCGCTCGCGCCTGTCGGCGGACGAGTTCGCCGCCGAAGCGATCAGACAGAGGGCTTACGAGTCTGGCCTCTCGCTCGCGCTCCTGCTCGACCGCTTCGCGCCCGGCTGGCAGCGCCGCCTCGAAGCGGGCGACAAGCGCGCGCTCGACGAACTGCTCGAAGCCTCACTCTCAAACTCTTCCGCCGCCACCGCGCCCGCCGCGAACTCACGCGCCGCGCGACCTACTGCGCCCTGCGAGTTCACGACGACGGAGCGCGAAGCCGCGCTCGGCCGCGCGCGAACCGAGACGGCTTCACTTATCGCGCGGCGAGAGGCGGCGCGGCGCGACTATCTCGCGCAGCCCGGCTGGCGTCTCGTCGTCGAAGCCGGCGGCGGCGCGCCGCTCTTCCCGCAGTGCTTCGATCCGCTCAACGTCAGCCGCGTCGGCGCGTCGGAAATCTTGCACACGCGCTTCCTCAAGCTCGGCAACGCCGCGGGCTCAATCGAAATCCTCTCGCGCGGCTCGCTCACCGAGGGCGCCGGACAGCACCCGCTCTTCAACGGCGTGCGGCGGCTCACCGTCGCGGGTCTTCCATCCGAGCCCGCCGTCGCGACCGAAGGCGCGCGCCTGAGCATCGACGCGCAGGGCCTGAAGGGCGAGTTCCGCGGCGCGGTAGTTTCGCGCGCGGAGCGGACGCTCACCGTCCGGCTACCGTAGTGAGGGCGTCGGGCTCTCGGATCGTTTCCACGCGCTCAGTCTATTCGGGTAAGCACGCCTAATCAGTCACACGCCCCTCGCCTTCGGCCCGCGTCACTTCGGCGGCGGTGGGACGATGAACGGCGGGCGGCGCAGTTCGCCGACGCAGGAAGTGTCCAAGCCTCGCGCGTCCGCCGTCTCGACGAAGCGCGCCATCATCTTGACGGCGCATTCGGGGAAGGGGCTGTGCGCGATGCCCTCCATCACGACGTGGCGGCTGTTCGGCAGGTGGCGCGCGACCTCCGCGCCCCAGACGGGCGGGGTCTGCGGATCGAGCACGCCGGAGAAGATGAGCGCCGGAACGTCCGCGCGCACGGGCTCGAAGTAGCCCTTCGGCACTTCCGCTCGCGCCCACTCGCGGCACGCGCCGAGGATGTTTTCGACCATGTGCGCGCCGAGGAACGTCCCGCGCGTCTCGCGCCCCACGTCCCGCGGCTTAACGCGCGACATCCCCTCCGGGCAGGTGACCGAGAGGTTCATGCCGAGACTTAAGCCGCCGAGGAGTCCGAGCGTCTGGCTGACGATTGTTTCGTAAGGTTTGAAGTCGCCGGCGAGGGCGCGGGCGATCATCAAGGGGATGCCGCGTTGCGCGTTCGCGTCGTAGAGCACGCGGCGGATGCCGCCGGCGAAGGCGTCGCGCGTGATGTTGACCTCGGCCGGCTCGTTAGTGCGCGGGTCTTTGACGGTGATCTTCGCCGGGGATCGTTCGAGTCGCGCGAGCACGGTCTGGAAGTCGGCGCGCAAGGTCGGGTAGGCGCGCGAGCACGCCGCCTCCTTCGCGCAGTCGTCGAAGAGCCGGTCGAGGGCGTGCTGCGCGTCGCGGGGCGAGTAGAGCAGGTTGAGCGAGAAGACGGCGCGCAGCGTGACGGTGCGCACGCGCTTCCGGTGCCGGCTCAGGTAGACGATGGCGGCGCGCGTGCCGTAGGAGCCGCCGTAGACGTTGATCTTCTCGTAGCCGAGCCACGCGCGCACCTCGTCCACGTCGTCCATCGCGACGGGCGTCGTGTAGAAGCGCAGGTCCGCCTTCTTCTCCAGCTCGGCGCGGCACCGCCTGAGCGGCTCGGCCGGGATGTCGTAGGCGACGAAAGCCTGGATCGTTTCGTCCACACTCGCGAACGCGCAGTCCAGACGGTTCGAGCGTCCCGTGCCCCGCTGATCTACGAGCACGATGTCGCGGGCGCGGCGAATGTCCGCGTAAAGCTGCGAGAAGTATTCCGCGCCGTCGGTCGCCGCCTGGCCGGGGCCGCCGACGAGAATGAAGAGCGGATCGGGCGCCGGGGCGGGGCTCGTCGCCGGGATGACTATCACGTTGAGCGGGATCCGCCGCCCCTTGCGCGCCCGCCGATTCTCGTAGACCTCGTGCGTCCCGCAGAGGATGTCTTCCTTCATGCCGCCCACGCGGCAGGGCTTCAGGGGGAGGCGCGACTGCCGCGCCCCCGCCGCCGCCGCCCCGCCCTGTTTCGCGAACGCGCGCGCCCCGCTGCCAGCCGACCCGGCGGCCAACGTTAAAAACGCCGCCGCGATTAAACCGCCTCGCCGAACTGCCTGCATCATGTGTCTCTCCTTTACCCTTTTCCTGTCCAGCGCGCGCGCGGCGTCGCGAGCTTCGGACTAGATGTCCCGTCTCGCGGCGCGTGATCCTGTACGCGGCCTGCGGCTATATAGACGCGGCAGGGGGATGGTGATCGTCCGAAGTCGTAAATCCGGACGTGCACAAGTGTGATTTCGTCCGCGCCGGTCGGATCGCGCGAGGTCGAACGGGTTTCGAGCGGGCGGCGCGCGGCGACCGCGGCGCAGTGGCTCTGGGCGCGCGGTCATTCGTCGGAGGGGAGGCTGGAGCCGTGGTTAGAGCCGGGACGCGGCGACCGCCGACGGGTTGCCCGCCAGCGACCCCGCGGTCGGCTGACCCTTCCTGAATTCGGAGGGGGTCATGCCGGTCTGCTTTTTGAAGACCTGGTTGAAGGTGGATTTCGAGTTGAAGCCGACCTCCTCGGCGATCCCCAGGATCGAGAGGTGACTCGCGGACGGATCGGTCAACAGCCTCTGCGCCTCGCGCACCCTGTGGGAGTTGACGAAGTCCGCGAAGCTCTGGCCGAGGCGTTCGTTGATCAACTGCGAGAGGTGGTTGGCGGGGAGCGACAGCCGTGCGGCGAGCTTTTGCAGCGTCAACTCACTGTCCCTGTGCGCCCGCTCCGCGGTCATGAGGTGCAGGAGTTTCTTGAGAGACCTCTCCGCCTTCTCCGGCGTGAGCGACGACCGGGCATACTTCTTCGCCGCCGCGGGCGCGTCTTGCCGCGCGGCGCGCGAGAGGTCTGGGGCCGGCGGCGGCGCGGCTTGAGCGGTGGTCGGGAGGGCGTCCGAGCCGGCGAGCAGCTCCGGGCGGCTGAGCGCCACGTAGCCGAGCACGTACACCCAGAGCGAAAGGCAGAGCGGCAACAACATCATCATCTCCGGGCGGGAGTCGTAGGCGAAGACGAAGCGCAGCGCGGCGACCAGCCAGATCGAGAGCACCATCAGGACGAAGTTCCTCACCCATGTGAGTCGCCCGGCCGCCCCCTCGACGCCGCTCACTCGCTCGCGCCGCGAAGTCGCGACGATCAGGCGGGCGGAGAGGGCGAGGTAGATCATGACGTGGAAGAAGATCAGGAGCGACTTGAGTCGCCACTCGGCGGGCGGGTAGTTTTGCAGCGCCCTGGAGACGTATTCGAGCTTGCCCTCCCTGCTCTGTAAGTAGAGCGGGAGGTAGTAGAGGGCACAGAGGGCGGCGGGGATGAAATGCAGGAGCGTCTTTCTACCCACGCGCGCCCCGCCCGAAGTCAGGGCTCGGACGTAGAGCAGCACCAGCGGCCCGAAGGCGAAGTTGCACGTGCCGAAGACCTGCGCCGCGTGCGGGAAGAGCAGTATGTAGCGCGTGGCGTAGAGCACGCTGCCGGTCACGCTGAGCGCCGTCGCCGCCACGAGCGCGGCGAGGAGTCGGTTAGCCGTCCTGTCTCTGCGGCTCAGACTCAGCAGCGCCGCGGCCAGTAAGATCGCCTGCGCGACGCCCAGCAGGTTCACTATCGCGAGTGGGCTGAGAGAGGGGTTCATACTACGTCCCGTTTATCATTCGTCGGAGTGTCGGGTCGGGCGTCGTTCCGCCCTTCGGGAATCAGCAGGGCTTAACGCCCGCCGCGCGGGTTAAGTTCCTCCAGCGCCCGGCGCGCTTGCCGCGGGCTCGACGACGCCCCGTGAGGTTAAGTCACCGCCGCCGACCGCGGCAAGAAGACGAGCGCGGATTCAACTTTGAGAGCACACCGGGTTGTCTGTCGTCGAGCCCGGAGCGAGTCAGGATTAACCGCGGAGGCGCGGAGGTCGCGCGGAGAGAGTGTGAACCGCGGAGGCTTGAACGATGTAAATCTCTGCGCCCCTCCGCGCCCGCGCGGCGCAGCTTTATTCGCGCGAGAGCCCGCCCGTCGTTAAGCGCCGACGGGCGGGCTCGCTTCACTTCGCTACCGGCTCAGGGGATCAAGGGAAGCCGGGGCCGGTGTAGATGCGGAGGTTGTAGTTGATCTCCGCGCGGCCGGGGTTGAAGAAGTCGACCTTGAGCTTGATCAACTGACCGGGCTCCCAGACCAGATCATTGAGCCCGACGCCCACCGAGGTGTACTTCCTGCCGAGCGGCTGCGCGCAGCGCGTGCGGAAGAACGTCGTGCCCTTGTCGCCCTCGACCGACGCCGGCAGGCCGTCGAAGACGAAGTGGACGAGACCGTTCAGGCGGTGTCCCGAGTTGTTGCGCACGTAGATGGTGTGCTCCAACTGCTTGCGCGACTGGTTGCCGTTGCGCACGATCTGCTGCCCGACCGACGCGGTGACTTCCTCGACACAGCCCGACGCGACGGTGAGCTTCAACTGCTGCACGTTGTTATTCTGCTCCGGATCGTCGATGGCGGAGTTGGCTGCGGCGGACGCCGTGATCTCGCCGGCGGCCGTCGGCTGCGCGACGACGGTGACGGAGACCTGCGCGCCGCTGATGAGATCGCCCAACTGGCAGATAGTGCCGGCGGGCGTCTGCGGCGATTGCTGGCAGGAGCCCTGCGCCGCCGTCGCCGAGACGAGGTTCACGCCCTGCGGTCGCGTGAAGAAGGCGGCGGCGTTCGTCGCCGTTTCGGGGCCGTGGTTGCGCACGACGAGCGTGTAGATCAGGTTGCTGCCGACCGAGGGCTGGTTGGGCGCGGCCGTCAGAAGGACGGACAGATCGGCCTGCGGCGTGGGCGTGGGAGTTGCAGTCGGCGTGGGCGTCGGCGTCGCGGTCGGCGTCGGCGTCGGCGTCGCGGTCGGGGTTGGGGTCGGCGTCGGGTCTTGCGACACGTCGCGCTGCTTCCAAGTCGGGTTCGCGCCGCCCTGCGAGTCGGCGACGAGCGTCTGGTTCTGCCCCGTGGCGTCCATGACGTAGATGCCGTCGAGCGCGTTGTTCGTGAAGTTGTTCGACGAGTAAACGATCTTCGTCCCGTCGGGCGACCAGGCGGGCTCCTTGTCGTCGCTGCCCGTGCTGTTGGTCAGGTTGACGGGCGCGCCGGTGCCGTCGGCGTTGATGACGTGAATGTCTCGCGCCGCGGCGAAGGCGATCTTCGTGCCGTCGGGCGACCAGGCGGGCGCGGCGTCGCGGAAGAGCCGCAGCGAGCCGTGAACTCCGAAGTTCGTGATCTTCAACGGGGGCGTCGAGCCGTCGGCGTTCGCCACGTAGATTTCATCGTCGGACAGTCCGTCGAGGCGCGTCTCGCCGACGAAGGCCACCTTCGTCCCGTCGGGCGACCACGCCGGCTCTAACTCCTGCTCGACGCCGGAAATCGCGAGGCTCTGGAAAAGCCGGTGCTCGTTCGAGCCGTCGGTCTCCGCGACGTTACCGGCGTTCACGACGTAGATGCGCGCCCGCGAGCCGCCCGCCGGATCGCCCGGCTCGACGCGCTCGCTGACGAAAGCGATCTTCGAGCCGTCCGCCGACACGGCGGGGCTGTAGTTGAGGGCGGCCGTGGTGGTTTCGGTGCGCGCCGTGCCGTCGTCATTCATCGCGGCGATGATGGAGACCTCGATGGAGGGCGTGTAGAGGAAAGCGATCTTGCCCGTCTTCGACCAGGACGGATCGGCGCCCGCGCCGAGCGGGACCTGGTTCGTGCCGTCCGGGTTCGCCGTGACGATCTGCTTGTTGCGGTCGAAGGCGATCCTGTCAGCCGCCGCGCCGTCCTGCGCGGCGGCGCGGTTGCCGGCGAGACCGGAAAACGCGCCGATCACGAGACCGCAGGCGATTGCCAGAAGCAGCGCCGCGGTGCGTACGAAGTGCGTGGTCGTGTGAGCGTTTGCGTATGACATGATGACTCCTCCTGCGAATCAAATAATTGCGAAGCTTTCGCGCCCTGCGGCGCGCGGGGCGTCTGTCGAGCCCCTTCACCGCTACTCACAAACGCGCAACGAGCCTGCAAAAAGTATCAGGTGATTTTTTTGAAGCGCCGCCCGGCCGGCTCGCCACTCGCCGGCGCGCGTCGCCGCTCGCGCGCGGCAGTTAAAAGTGCGATGCTTGGATAATCTTGGCGCGGGAGGGTTGTGCAGGGATGAGGATCGCGGTCGGGGCGGATCACGGGGGCCACCCGCTGAACGTTCGCGTCGTCGCGGAGCTGCGCGCGGCGGGCCACGAGGTCGAGGACTTCGGCACGCACGACGGCGCTCTGCCCGACGACTACCCGGACTACTCTCGACTTGTCGGCGAGGCGGTGCGCGGCGGGCGCGCCGACGTTGGCATCGTCGTCTGCGGCAGCGGCGTGGGCGCGAGCGTGGCGGCGAACAAGCTGCGGGGCGTGCGCGCCGCGCTCTGTTCCGACACCTACTCGGCCCACCAGTCGCGCGAGCACGACGACTGCAACGTGCTCTGCCTCGGCGCGCGCGTCACGGGCGAAGAGCTGGCGATGGAGATCGTCCGCGCCTTCGTCGCCGCGCGCTTCACCGGCGAGGAGCGCCACCTGCGGCGGCTCGCCAAAGTCCTCGACATCGAGCGGGCCGAAACGACGAAGGCAGACGGCGAACGGTGAGGGGAAAAGCTGTCCGTAGTCCGTGGTCAGTTGTCCGTGGTCAGTTGTCCGTGGTGCCTGGTTGCTATAGCGTGTGGCTAAAGCGCGGATCGATTTATCAACTGACCACGGACAACTGACCACGGACGGTTTTTAGATCACGACGCGCAGGGCGCGCGGCATCACGGCGAGTTCGAGCGGCGTGCGGCCGCGCACGTCGCCGTCGGCCTCGACGGGGAGCGAGTCGCCCTCGGCGGCGGGTGTGATGCGGACGCGCGCGCCGCGCTCGATCCGCACCCTCGGGTTGGCGACGTGGCCGCCCGCGTGGATGCGCGTCATCTCGCGCACGAGCGTCGCGCGTGAGAGTCGCGCGGCGGTGACCACGTCGAGCAGCCCGTCGTCGACGAGCGCGCCCGGAGAGAACATCATGCCGCCGCCCGCGAAGCGGCTGTTGACGACCGCGATCAAATTCGTCCGCAGCTCGCGCTCCTCGCCCTCGTCCACGCGCACCCTGACGCGCCGCTCCCGCCAGCGCGCGATCCCTACAGCCGCCGCCAGCGCGAAACGGGCCTCGCCGGAGAGCCTGCGCGCCATCGCGCCCTGCGCCGCCACGCGCGCCGCCACCTCCGCGCCCACGCCGAGCGTCACGGCGTTGAGGCAGAGGAAACTTTGCGCGCCGCCCCCCGCCGTCGCAGCCGCCCCGTGTAGGACATCGACGGCGCGCGTCGTCTTCTTCGTTTCGCCCGCCCCCGCGGCGCGCGGCGCGCGGCAGTGTGCGACGAGCCTCGCGATCCAGCTTTCGAGCGACGCGCGATGGCCTTCGACGGCGCGCGCGAAGTCGTTGCCAGTCCCCGCGGGCAGGAGAGCGAGCGCCGCCTCTGGGTTAATCGGCGACGGCGGAGAACGAACATCAGTGTCACTCTCGTCAACGCACCGGGCGGCGACTCCGACGCCGCGGCGCGCGATCTCTTCAACGCCCTCGACCCGCGCGGCTCCGCTCGCCGGCTCGAAGAAACCGTTGACGACCTCGCTGAGCGTGCCGTCGCCGCCGACGACCGCGACCGTGCGGTAGCCCGCCCGGAGCGCGTCGCGCGCGCTCGCGCGGGCGTCGCCGAAAGCGCGCGCCTCGTGCGCGTCGAAGCTGACGCCAGCGTCATCCAGGGCGCGCCGCACCACCCCCCACGCCGCGCGGGCGCGCGCCGCCGAGTGGTTGACGATGACGAAAGTGCTGAACGGGTTTGCCACCGCGGCGCACACATTAGCACGGATCGCGCGTTCGGATTTACGATGGCGTCATGAGAGAAGAACGTATGCGCGCGGTCGTCATCGCCGCGGCGGGCGGCGCGGACGTGCTTGAGGTGCGCGAGGTGACGAGGCCCGTCGCGGAGGGTGACCGCGTGAGGGTGCGCGTGCGGGCGGCGGCGCTGAACCGCGCAGACCTGTTGCAGCGGCGCGGGCTCTACCCGGCTCCGGCGGGGGCGGTGCAGGACGTGCCGGGCATGGAGTTCGCGGGAGAGATCGAGCAGGCGGGCGCGGAGGCGCGGGCGTGGCGGCGCGGGCAGAGGGTGTTCGGGATTACGGCGGGCGGGGCGCAGGCCGAGTACGTCGTCGTGCCTGAGAGCGCGCTCGCGGAGATTCCCGACGGCCTCAGTTGGACTGACGCCGCGGCGGTTCCAGAGGCTTTCATCACGGCGCACGACGCGCTGTTCACGCAAGGGGGGCTGACGCTCGGCGAGCGCGTCGGCGTCCACGCCGCGGGCTCCGGCGTCGGGCTCGCCGCGCTGCAACTGGCGCGGGCGGCGGGCGCGCAAACGTTCGGCACGGCGCGCACGGCGGCGAAGCTCGAACGCGCTAGAGAGTTCGGGCTCGACGAGGGGATCGTCGTCGCGGGCGACGCGCAGGTCTTCGCCGACGAGGTGAGGGGGCGCACGCGCGGGGCGGGCGTGAACCTGATCCTCGATCTGGTCGGGGCATCGTACCTCGCGGCGAATCTGGACGCGCTCGCGCCGCTCGGTCGCCTGATCTTCGTCGGGACGATGGCGGGGTCGGTCGCGCAGCTCGATCTGCGCGTCGTGATGTCGAAGCGCCTGCGGCTGCGGGGCACGGTCTTGCGCGGTCGCTCGACCGAAGAGAAGGCGCGCGCCGTGCGCCTCTTCGCCGAACAGGTCGTGCCGCTCCTCGCCCGCGGCCTCGCGCGGCCCACGGTCGATTCGGTCTTCGATCTCTCGGACGTGCGCGCCGCGCACGAGCGCATGGAGGCGAACGAGAACTTCGGGAAGATAGTTTTAAGCGTGACAGAGGATGTGAAGGCCGTGAACCGTAAACCGTGACGGGTGACAGGTAAGAAGTGATGAGTGATGGCCGATGGCTGCTAGCTAATGGCTAATAGCTGATAGCTGACTTGTCACCCGTCACGGTTTACGGTTTACGGCTTTTCCCGTCACTTGTCACGGCTGTTATCGTGTGCGATGATTAACTTTTCCTGAGTGGGAGCGTGCGGCGTCCCGTTTCATTGATGTTTGGAGGTTTTAATAGTGAAGGCGGAATTGAAACAGTTAATCGCTTTGCAGAACGCAGACACATGCATCCGCAAGCTAAAGGCTGACCAGGATGCCGTACCCGAAAGGCGCGCTGAGATCGACAAAGAGTTCGACCAGCGCGCCTTTGAATTTAAGACCGCCGAGGCGCAACGCGACACGGCCAGGGAGCGCCGCGCGAGCCTTGAGGCGGAGCTCGCCGAGACGCGCTCGAAGGCGGAACACTCCGACCGCGCGCTGATGGCTTCGACGAACGAGAAGGAGTACACCGCCGCCATCCGCGAGGCGGACGCCGCGCGCAAGCACGCCTCGCAGCTCGAAACACAGATCCTCGAACAGATGGAGGCGGTCGAGGCCGCCGAGCGGCGCATGGCGGAGCTGGAGCCGGAAGTCTCGAAGCTCAGGGCGGAGCGCGACGAGCAGGTCGCCGCCTTCGAGTTGAGAGTCAAGCGCGAGGCCGAAGAGGTGGAAGAGTGCCAGCGCGAGCGAGCGCGGCTGCTCTCGGAGCTGCCCAAGCCGATGGGCGCGCTCTACGACCGCATCAGCAAGCGCATACGCGACGGCGTGGCGGTCGCCGAGGCGCGCAACGGAGCCTGCACCGCCTGCTTCATGTCGCTGCGACCGCAGGTGATGGCCGACATCCGGCGCGGCGACGAGATCATCATCTGCGACAACTGCAACCGCATCCTCTACTACGCGGGGGCCACGGCCGCCGCCGCCGTCGAGCAGGCGCAGACCGTCTCCTGACAGGTTGCGCGCGTCTTCGAGCTTGACGCGAACTAAAAACGATGTCGCGTGTCGCGGCGCGACGAGGCGCGAGCCGGACTGACCCGTCAGTCCGGCTCTTTTCGTCGCGACTTTTTAGTTCGCCGGCCCTGCGATATTTTCGTGACGGCGGCGCGCGAACATCCGCGCTCCCCGCGGGCGGGGGAGCGAGCAAGGAGGGTGGCGAAAAGAGTGGCGAGCACGGAGACGACGGTCGCGGGTGCGGCGGCGGGAGAAGCGAGCACGCCAAGCGCGGGCGCGGCTGCGGCGGGGGGCACTACTACGGCGCAGGTCGTGCCCGGCGCGGTCGAGATGGGCTCGCGCGCGCGCTGGTGGCGGCGCACGGGCACGAAGTCGAGGGGCTTTCGCTACGAGGACGCGCGCGGCCGACGCGTCACGGACGAGGCGGCGCTCGCGCGCATCAAGTCGCTCGCCATCCCGCCGGCGTGGCGGCACGTGCGCGTCGCGCCCGGCGCGCGCTGCCGCGTGCAGGCCATCGGGGTCGACAAGCTGGGTAGAGTGCAGCGCATCTACGACCCGCAGTTCGTCGCGCGCCGCCAGCGCGAGAAGTTCGACAAGATCGTACGCTTCGGCGAAGCCCTCCCAAACTTGCGCCGGAAGACGAACGAGGACATCGCGCGCGAGGGTCTGCCGCGCGAGCGCGTGCTCGCCGTCGTCATACGCCTCATCAACGAGCTGCACTTCCGCGTCGGCTCCGAGGAGAGCGTCAAGAAATACCGCACCTACGGCGTCACCACCCTGCGCAACCGCCACCTGGAGATCGCGCCCGGCGGCCGCCTCGTCTTCAGCTTCACGGGCAAGCACCACATCAAGCACCGGCGCGTCCTGGTGGACGAAGAGCTGGCGGCGTTGACGGGCGACATCCAGCGCCTGAAAGGTTCGCGCCTCTTCCACTTCTACGACGAGGAGCAGAAGAGGGTGCGTCCCGTCTCGCCGCGCGACGTGAACGATTACATCAAGGCGGCCACGTCGGCAGAGTTTTCGGCGAAGGACTTCCGCACGTGGGGCGGGACGCTGCGCGTGGCCACGGTGCTCGCCGACCTGGGTCCCGCGGCCACCGACCGCGAGGCCGCGTCGAACGTGGCGCTCGCGGTGCGGCTCGTGGCGGCGGAGCTGGGGAACACGCCCGCCATCTGCCGCAAGTCGTACGTGCATCCCATGGTGATCGCGCGCTACCTGGACGAGGGCGCGACCATCGAGCCGTTCCTGCGGCACGGCGACGGCGCGCACAGTCCGGCGCAGGAGCGCCGCGCGCCGCGACCCACCGCG
>DATLMC010000055.1:0-8444 GCA_035537435.1 Pyrinomonadaceae bacterium
GACGGCGTCGTCCTCGGCGACGGCATCATCCTCATCATCGACGGCGTCGTCCTCGGCGACGGCGTCGTCCTCGGCGACGGCGTCGTCCTCGGCGATGGCATCATCCTGATTATCGACGGCGTCGTTTTGGGTGACGGCGTCGTGCTTGGCGACGGCGTCGTCCTCGGCGACGGGGTGGTTCTCGGGGACTGAGCCGGCTGACTTGACCGCGCGGCAAGCGGCGCAACAGCGCGGCAAGACGGGACGGGCGGGATCATTAGATCCCGCCCGTTTTTGTTTCCCTCACCTTCCCGCCCGCGCGTCAGACGTGACCCAAGCGCGTGCGGTATTCCGGCGAGTTCATGGAGCCGTTGACCATCGAGCGGAAGTCTGCGGGGTTGGCGTTGGCCGTGCGCAGCCGGTCGGCCGTAGCCCTTGCGCGTCACCTGCCCGCCCGACCTCGTCGGAGTCGGCAAACGGCGCGCAGGGCTTGCGCGCGTGAGCGTCACCGCATGGTATTAAACGGATCGGGGCAGCCGTTCAGGACGGCGGTTCACGGCTCGCCGCCCCCGGACTCGATGGAGAGGAAGTCGCGGTACTGCTGCCACACGAAGAAGAGGTTGTTATCAACCGGGTTCAGTCCGGCGGAGTCCGCGTAAGGATCGACGACGATGCCCGCGGCGATGTAAGCCGTCTCGCCCGTGTCGGCGCGGCGGGCGCGCAGGCTGTAGTCGCCGAACTTCGCGTTGTCTAACACGCGCAGGTCGAAGCTGACGAGCGGGTACGAGAGCCCGAAGGCCAGGTTGTCTTCGCGCCGGTAGGTCGCCGGGTCGATGACGAAGAAGGGCGAATCGACGCGGAACTCGGCCGCCGGGATCAGATCGACGCCGTCGCCAGCGACGTAGTAGCGGTAGGTGTTGCCCGGCGCGACCGCCATCGGCCCCGAATGGATGATGCCGTTCAAGCCGTGCCGGCGCAGGTTGATGCTCGGCGGGACGATGAAGACGGCGAGCGGCGCGAAGGAGGTGACGCCGGGCGTGACGCTCGTCGTGGCCGAGGCGGTCTGGAACGTGGGGCCGTCGCCGAGATTCGCGTGAGGGCCGCGCCGGCCCGCGATCTCCTCGGTGACGACCGGCTCGTCGAGATACTCGGCGATGACGCGGTAGTTGCCGGGCGGGATCTGGTCGATGCGGTACGTGCCGTCGGAACGCGTGATGGCGCTGCCCGCCACCCACCCCGTGTCTGCGTTCTCGGCCCGCACGCTCGCGCCCGCGAACGGGTAGTTCAGCGCCCCCTGAATCGCGCCGACGGCGCGCGCCGCGCGCTGCCCGTAGATCGAGCGGATGCCCAACACGTCGTCCATCGAGAGCGTGCGCACGGAGGTCTGCGTCAGGTTAAAGCTGCCGGAGTTGAAGTTCAGCGCCTGGCGCGGCTGCATCGACGAGCCGACGAGCCCAGAGTGATCGAGGCCGAGCAAGTGACCGATCTCGTGGACGAGCGTGGATTCGAGATCGTAGGTGCCGTGCGTCCCGTCGGTCGAGAAAGGCAGGTTCGGGTTGACGGCCACGTCGGCCTCCGCAATCGCGCCCGTGTGGGGGTCGAAAGAGACGCGCGTGCGGCCGGGGTTCGCCGCCGGCACGAACGCCGAGTTCGCCGCCGAGACGCTGATCACGTTGAAGCCGTCGTTCGACGCGCCGACGCCGTCCGCGCCGCCGGCGCGAACGTCGAAGTTGATGTTGGCGGCGTCCGACCAGCGGCGCAGCGCACGCCGCACCGCGCCCTCCACGTCGCTGCCCGCCTTGATGTTCGGCGGCGGCGCGTTGACGGAAGCGGCGAGGTGAACCGTGACCGTGTTCGACGCCCAGCGGATCGGCGCCGAACTGCCGGTGAACTGTTGCGTGTAGGGGCGAGCCGCGGGCGCCGCCGCCAGGAGCAGGAGTGCGGAGAGGCAGAGCGAAGTCAGAATTAGACGCATGAGCCGATAACCCTTGTTGGGATCGTCCGCAGGGTGAGGGGCGCTCTTCTTCTTATGCTGCCGGGACGGGGAAAGATCGTCGGCCGACTTCAGCCGCGTGCACGCGCCCGGCGAATGGGACGATAAATATATAACAGCAGGTCGGACGCGGCGGCAAGAGTCACGCGCGGGTTAAAGGTGCGCGCCGCCCGGCGAGCCCTCGCCGCTGCCGCCGCGCCGCGCCCCTTTGCGGGAAGCGCGGCCGGGCGCGGTCTCGGAAATTTACCGGCGGCGGGCGCGGGCGGGGGGAGCGGAGGAGGTGGCGGCGGTCGTACCGTCGGCTAAGGCTGCCGCGTCGTCGAAGGGCGCGGGGCTGGCGGCGCGGCGCGCGCCGCCGAGATCGGCCATCGCCACGATGACGAGCAGCACCGTCACGCTCAAGGTGCCGATGATGTAGAGCAGCGCGATCTGCTCCCGGTAGATGAGAAAGGTGACGACCGCGGTGACGCCCGCGATCCACAGCAGCGTGATCAGTCGCCTTCGTTTGCGCGCGGCTGCCGCGGCGTTCACTCTAGCCATGACGTTTGAGACTCCCCTAACTTCCGATCCGAGTTGGCCGAACAGATATTTAACACGGGGCGGCTCGCGCCGCGCCCGTCAGTAGATGATTCTCGTCAGCGGCGCGGTGCCGAGCGTGTTCATGCCGTTCAGGCCGATGCCCGTAATTATCTTGGCGATCCCGCCGGGGCTGAACACGCCGCGCTTGGGCACCTCGACGATGTCGTAAGCCTGGAGGACGGGATCGGGCTCCTTGCCCTGCTTGATGGCTTTGAAGTTGACCGTAATCACCTCCTGCGCCGCGTCCGGCTTCTTGCGGTAGATGCGTATCTTCTCCTCGTTCGCCTCCCTCGCCCCGCCCACCTGCGCCAGCACGCGGGTCAGCGTCGTCCCCTCGCGCAGGTAGAGGTTGGCGGGTTGGGCGACGTTGCCGACGACGTAGACGGGAGACGCCTCGGCCACGTAGATGATGTCGCCGGGGCGGACGTAGGGGTTGAACTCGGGCTTGCCCGTCTTTATCTCGGCGACTTTATAGAGGGTGAACGGGATGCCCAGCGGATCCTCCTCGCTCACGACCGCCGCGGCCGCCGGCGCGGACGGCTCCAACTCGGGGCACAGCGGCGGCTCGGTGTGCATGATCTGGATCGTCCCGCTGTGCTGCTCGGTGACGCCGCCGCTGTTGGAGAGCAGTTCGAGCAGACGCACGGGTCGGCGGAAATCGTACTTGGCGGGCGTCCGCACCGCCCCGTAGATGAACGCCGGCTTGCGGCTGTTCTGCTCCTTGATGCGCATGTAGACCTTCGGCTCTTTGAGGAACTTCGCAATCGCCGAGGAGACGTCCTTGCGCAGGGCGGCGACCGTGCGGCACTGGGCGCGCACCGGCTGATCGACGAATGGGACGGTGATGTTACCGTCCGCGTCGACCTCCAGCTCGCCGTTGAACTGCGCGTCGTTGAAGACGCGCAGCTCCACCACGTCGCTCGGCCCGAGCAGGTACTCGCGCTTCTCCGTGTAGGTCATCGCCTCGTTGAGGGCGATCTGGGCGGGCTGCGGCAATTCGGGCGACGGCGAAGCGGCGGGCGCGGCCCCCTGCTGCTGCTGCTTCTTCGGCTGCGCCGCCTTGGCGGGCGCGGCCTTCTCCTGCGCGCCGAGCGGCAGCGCGAGGGTCGAGCAGAGGGTGGCTGCGACGAGTAGGGCTTTCAAAACTTTCATGCTCTTAATTCCTGTGTCGTGATTCACGGCCCGGAGGTTCGTGCGCGCACGGATAACCGGGCGCGCGGGTTAACTTAACATTGATGCGCGTGAGGGCGCGCGCGGCTGCCCAATTTGCGACTTAAGACGCTCTACCGCCGAAGCGGCGGGAGGCAGGATTTTCGCACACGCGGGGCGCGACGGCAATCAGCCGGAGGGCTCCGCGGCGCGCTCGCGCGACCCGGGCTTGCCGCCCTTGCGGGCCGCGCGCGGCCGCGACGGCCCGACCTCGGCCTCCGGCGCCGTTGCGCCCGTGGCGACGCGCGCCCGCAGCATTTCGATCTCGCGGTGGATGCGCGCGGCGGCTTCGTCGCGCGCGTCGTCGCCCATCTCGGCGCGCGAGAGGTAGAAGAGGGCGTCGCGGTAGCGCGCGATGGCGCGGTTGTAGCGGCCGCGGAAGGCGGCGCGCTCGCCCAGCTCGACCCAGTGCGCCACCTTCACCGACGCGATGTAGTTGCGCACGGCGGTCGCGGAGTCGCGCAGCTCCCGCTCTTCGGGGTAGAACTGCAACGCCTCGCCGATCACGTCGAGGGCTCCCGTCGCCGTCTCGATCTTGCCGGAGACGCTGGCGCGGCGCTGCGCCTCGCGCGTCAGCCGCTGCGTCTCGCCGCGCGCCCACGAGAGCAGGTGGTGGCGGCGTGACTCGCGCACGCGCTCCTGCCCGGCGTGCAGCGCGGCGCGAACCTCCGGCGACGTGCGCGAAGAGTGGATCGCCTGCTCGGTGTTGGAGAGGTACTGCTCGCAGAGGCGGAAGGCTTCGAGGTGCGCGCCCGGGTGCTGCGCGCCCGCCTCCTCGGCCGCCGCCAGCCCCTGCTGCAACGCGCGCAGCGACGAGGCGGCGGCCTGCACGCTCGCCTTGCGCGAAGGCGCGCCCGGCTGGCTCGGCGAGGCCGCGCGCGGCGCGCCCATCTGCGCCTCCATCTCGCGGGAGTAGCGCGCCCACGCCCGCCGCATCACGATCTCGCGCGACGCCACCGAGACGAGCAGCACGAGCCCGGCGCAGACCGCCGCCGGGAGCCACGCCGCGTCATCGCCGACCTCGTAGAACAGCCACCACACCCCCGTGAAGACGAGGACGGCGATGAAGGCGGTCATGGCGAGGTAACTTGCGGACGAGGGCATACGCGGGATGTGTCGGCGCGCCGCGCGGCGGGAAGGCGCGGCGGCCCTTCCCTTCGGGAGCCGCCGCGCCGCCTCTACGTATTCTGCCGAGTTGTCCTGCAAGACGCCCCTCCGGCGATGAAGGCGCGACCCGCGCGTAAGGCCAGAGGATCGCATCTTAGTCACGCGCACAGTGCGCGACTTCCAGTTCCCGCGGCGACCGCAGGCGAGCCGCAATCAGATGAGGCCACCAATAGTCACCTTTTCAAACAGACCTGTCAACGTCGTGCCGCGCGCGCCCGCCGGCACGCACCGGCCTCCTTGCCGCGCGCGGGAGACCGAGGCGGCGAAGAGGCGGCGCGCGCGGACGAGCGGGGGCTGGAAGCGGCGCTTGATTGCCGTTATACTCCGCGCGCGCCCGCTCTCGTGAGTTCATCTCCGGTCTGCCGCGCGGCGCGTCTGCTGCTCGTCGCCCCGCGCGTCGTGGCCGCGGCGATTCTCACAGGCCGACCGCCGAACCCGTTTACGCAGACTGCTTTCATGTGAAGATCAAACTGCTCCCCAGCACCTTCGACGAGCAGGGTCGGGCGCGCCCCGAACAGCGGCTGACCTGCTACCTGGTCGACGACCTCGCCGCCATCGACGCCGGGAGCCTCGCGCTCGCCCTCTCGGACGCGCAGCGCGCCGCGGTGCGCGACGTGATCGTGACGCACCCCCACATGGATCACGTCGCGACGCTGCCGATCTTCATCGACGATCTCTTCTCCCAGCTCACCTCGCCCGTGCGCGTCCACGCCACCGACGAGGTCTGCGAAATGCTGCGCGGCGACCTGTTCAACGGGACGCTCTACCCGCGCTTCCACGAGCTGGAGAACGAGCACGGGCGCGTCCTGGAGTTCGTGCCCTTCGAGACGGGGCAGGAGTTCGGCGTCGCGCACCTGAGGCTGACGGCTGTCCCCGTCCACCACGCCGTCCCGACCGTCGGCCTCGTCGTCTCGGACGGCGCGGCCACCGTCGGCTTCAGCTCCGACACTTCACAGACCGAGGAGTTCTGGCGCGCGCTCGACCGCCTGCCCCGGCTCGACGCGCTCTTCGTCGAAGCGTCTTTCCCGAACTCGATGGGCGAGCTGGCGCGGGTCTCCGGCCACCTCACGCCCGAAGTGCTCGCCGCGGAACTCTCGAAGCTCTCGCGCCCGCCGGCCGAAATTTTCGTCGTCCACATCAAGCCGACCTTCCGCGCGACGATCCTCTCAGAGTTGGAAGCGTTGGGGATCGCGAACCTGCGCCCGATGGAGCCGGGGCGTGAGTACGAATGGTAAGGCTGCATCACCCGCGCGCACACACGATCCGGACACGCGAAGAGCCGCCCCACCACCGGGGCGGCTCTTTGACGGAAAGGGACTGAAATCTCTCGCGCGGGCCTTAACGCACGGGCTCGAACTCGGTCTCGGTGTGCTCGCCGGCGAAGCCTTCGAGTTTGACGCGCCCGCTCGGCAGAAGCTCGGCGACGCGAAACGTGCGCTCGGCCGTCTCGCGACTCGGCATCAGCTCGGCGCGGAACGTAACGGTCATGCCCGGTCGCGCCCACTGGTCGCGCTCGCGGTCGCGCCTCACGCCGGAGTCCGTCCCGCCCTTCGCCAAGAGCAACTTCCGCGTGAGGAACAGTCCGACGCCCGCGCCGCCCAGCAGCAGCGCGAACCCGCCTCGAAAGTATCGTCTCCCGCGTCTCGTCATTCACCCGCCCTCGGCCCCCGGACGGCGTCGCCCGCAGACAGTTGAAGCGCAAGCCCCGCGGCTCCGGCGCCGCGGGTCGTTGCGCTTCAGTCTACCCCAGACGCGTTCGCGCGTCGCCCCGCGGGGCGCGCGCGCCCGGCCGGTTAGCAGAGCGGGTCGAGCTTCTCGCTGATGATGGGCAGCCCGCTCAGAGACTTCTCGGCGTTCATCGGGGTGTAGTGCGCCCACTCCTCCGGGACTTTGTCCTCGGGGAAGATCGCCTCGACGGGGCATTCGGGCACGCAGGCGTCGCAGTCGATGCAGGTCTCCGGGTTGATCCACACGGCGGTGTCATCCAGGTGGAAAGCCTCGACAGGGCAGACCAACACACAGTCCGTGTAGCGGCAGTTGACGCAGGGCTCGCAGACAACGTAGGTCATCGGGCAGGTAGCCTCCTCAAGATTTATGACGACGGCCGGCGGGACGTGCGCGCCCCCCTACTGACGCGCATCGCGCCGACGATCAAGGGTGTTCCAGAGCGCGACTATATTAAGCACGAACCGGGGGGATTGGAAAGAGGAAAATATCGGTCAGCACTGAGCATTCGGCATTCAGCTTTCGGCCGGACAAGAGAGCCGGTCGGCCGTCGGCCGTCGGCCGACGGCCGAGTGCTATTTGAGCCAATTCGCGCGGGGCGCACCCTCTGAGAAGTCGTAGAAGCCGAGGTCGCGCCCCGCGCGCATCTTCGCGAGCAGGATGATCTGACCCGTGTGCATCGAGAAGTGTTCGACGACGTGGAAGACCGCCGCCAGGACTCCGACCGCGCTCAAGCCCTGAATGCTGCGACGTTCGAGCAGCAGCGGCGCGTCGAGGCGGGACAGCACCTCGTCGGCCTCTTCGACCGTCGCGCGCAGCCGCCCGAACAACTCGCGCGAGGTCGGCAGTTCCGCATCCGCGGGCCGGCGATCCCTGCCCGCGTCGAACTCTGTCTGACGCGCGCGCCCGTCCGCCGCGCCGCCGATCCCGCAGACGATCCACTGGCGCGCGTTCCCTTCGAGGTGCAGCAGCAGGTTCCCGACCGAGTTCGACTCCGCGCCGGGACGCCACCACAGATCGCCCTCGCCCATGCGCTCAAGGCACCGCTCGATCTTCGGCAGATAGTCTTCGGCTAAGAGCCTGCGCGCCTCGGCGACAAAGGCCCGCGCGACCGCGTCTTCAGTCCCTGCTTCTCGCATTCAGTCGTCGCTTTCGCCCCGGTCGCCGGGCGGGCGTTTGTGCTTCGCCTTGCGCTCGGCGGGGTGCGCGCGCTCTTCCGGTTTGGCGCGGGTCAGTGGGTGACCGGGGCGCGCGGCGGGCCTGTGGATCGGATCGAAGACGGGACGCGACGCGCGCCCCATCGCCTGTTGCTTCGCCTTCGTTTTCACGGTTGCCACCAGAGTTTTTTTCGTCGACGAGGTTGGCGCGATGCTAAGCGCGGCGGCGCGCGCTGTCAATAGTCGAAGGCGGCGGGCGGGCTCAGTCTTCGCCGTCTTCGCCGGACGCGTGAATCGGGCGCGCGCCGGGGGCGGCGGTCGCTGGCGCGGAATGGTGTTGGGGGTGTGGCCCGAACTAAACCACTCTGCACTGAAAGTGCAGAGGTTTGAAGAGGACTGAAAGTCCTAATCAAGAATAAACGTATCGTCATCGTTCTTTGACTCGTTCCGATGATGTTCGAGATACTCTTGAACCATCTCATCGGTGATATTGCCGGTCGACCACGCGCCATAGCCCGAAGCCCAAAAGTGTCGTCCCCAGTATCGCTTTCGCAGATGCGGAAACTCTTGCTGCAAGATTCTTGAGGTGCGTCCTTTTAGACGTTTCACAATGTCTGAAAGAGCTAATCTTGGCG
>DATLMC010000056.1:0-14043 GCA_035537435.1 Pyrinomonadaceae bacterium
GCCCCGACAGTTTCGCAACGCACTCTTAATACCCCCACTGACGTTTAGCATACCGCGCGGGCCGCGCCGCCACGGGCGCGGCCCGCGCGGGAGGGGAGAGCGGGAGGAGCCTGTCGGGCGGCTTGAACCCCGGCTCCGACCTTCTATCTGGTGAAGACCACGCCGAAGGAGAGGCGGAAATTGTTCTGCCGGCCCTGCCCGAAGAACGTCGGGTTGTAATCGGCCTGGACGATCCGTAGCGTGACGCGCCTGCTCGCCCTCACGTCCAACCCGCCGCCGAAGACGGCCGCGAAAGATTTGGCGTCGTCGAAGAAGAAGGTGTTACTCGCGGGCGATAGCACCGCCGAGAAGCCGCGGAAGAACCCGCCGCCGACGAGCGCGTGCGCGAACGGCGTCACGCGCGTCCGGTTGCGCGCCTTGAATTGTAGCCCGCCCAGAAAATTATACTGCTCCCGGTCGTGCTGGACGCTGCCCGCGGCGGCCGCCAGCGTCTCCCTCCTGACGTGCCCAGAGAAGTCGGCCGTGATGCCGACGACCCTGTTGACGTTGCGCGTGTAAGCGAAGTTGACGCCGTGCAGACCGGCGCGGCCGGGGTTGACGGTCAGGCTGTTCACGTCCGCGTCTTCGTAAGAATAGCCGACGAACAGTTCGTGCTTCGGGTACGGATCGGCGGTTTGCGCTAACGAAAGGGTCGCGCAGCCGGCGAGCAAGAGTGCGGCGAGCAGTAATTTTTGCATGGATCGTTTCTCCGGGGTGTTGAGTTTAGGTTCAAGGCGCACGTAGCGCCTCCTTCGCGCCGGGTGTCGTCGAACGCTTGCCCTCGCCGGGGAGAAAGCCTGGCGGCAAATCGGCGACTAACACCGCCGCTGAAATTCAGCGCGCGCTACTCATGTAAGACGCTATTTACTTCGGAAGATCGTCCCTAACGCTAAATCTGGACGTGCAGATTCACGTTTTCGGACATCGATCTCATCATCCGGCCGGGCGGACGGTGTTCGCAGAGACGATTAAGGTCGGAGGCGGGCGTCGGCTGTAATGAACTTCGGGGCGGCGAGGGCGAGGGCGGCGATCCGCGTCCCCCGCCCCGGCGGGACGGCGGCGGGAGTCGATAGGGCGGTTCCCCGTTCAGGGTCGGGCGTTCCCGTCGGCTGCTTTCCTGAACTCGGAAGGGGTCATGCGGACGTGTTTCTTGAAGACCGAGTTGAAAGAGGACTTCGAGTTGAACCCCACCTCTTCCGCAATCGCCAGCACGGAATAGTGTTTCCTCGACGGATCGACGAGCCTTCTTTTGGCTTCCTCGACCCGGTAGGTGTTGATGAAGTCGATGAAGTTCTGATTCAGGCGCTCGTTGATCGTCTGCGAGAGGTGCGGGGCGGGGACGGACAGTTTTTCCGCCAGCTTCGAGACGGTCAACTCGGAATCCCTGTAAGGCTTCTCCGCCTCCATCAACTGGAGCAGCCGCTTGCGGTATCTTTCGGCCGTCTCCGGCGTCAGCGTCGATCTCTCGTACTTCTTCGCGGGCGCGGGCTCGTCGTCCGGCCGGGCGAGGGCGTGAGGGTTTCTGAAACTCAGGTAGCCTATCGCGTAGATGAAGACGGAAGCGCCCAGGGGGACGAGCAGGTTGGTCTTCGCGGTGTGATCCAACAGGTAGCGGAGCACGCCGCCCGCGAGCAGGATCAGGAACCCCGCGACGAAGAAACGTATTTGAAAGAGGACGGCCTTTTCCGCCGGGGCGTTTCGTCCCCCCGCCTCCCGCACGAACTTGAGAATCCGCGCGACGGTGAGAATTAAATAGACGGTCCCCAGCAGAATCAGGAGCGCCGACCTGACGTAGTACCAGCGGCCCGGAGACGGGTAATAGTATTCCGAGATCAAGACGTTGAGCTTGGCCGCCCGGCTCTGAAGGTAGTACGGGATCAAATAAACGACGCAGAGGATGAAGGGGGTGAAGTGTAGAAACTCTTTCTTCGGGAAGGCCGGCCTTCTCGACGTGAGGGCCTTGACGTAGAGGAAGATCAAGGGGACGACTAAGAAAGGGAAGGGATCGTGAACCCGGCTCAGGTGCGGGAAGGCGAAATCATAATGCATGGTGCGCACGACCGCCCCCGCGACGGCGAGCGCCATCGCCGCGGCGAGCGCCGCGAGGATTCGGTTGGCGACTTTATTCCCCCCCTTGATGCCGAGCAGCGCCGCGCTCAGGAAAAGCCCCTGCGCCGCGCCGAGCAGGTTCAAGACTGCGAGGACGCTGAGAGACGGCTCCATCCGGCATATTATAATCGCGCGCCTACCAACATCCTACGGCGCGGCGCGGGGCCGGGCGCGCCGAAACGTCTTCAAACGTCGCCCTCTTCGCCTTCGTCACCGCCGCCGCGCTCGTCACGCGCAAACGTTAAATCAACTCTCCAGCAGCCGCGGCAGATCGAGCATGAGCGCGACCGTGCCGTCGCGCAGATCGATTGCGCCCGAGACGCCGCGCCAGCGCGTGGCGTGGCGGCCGAGGCCGCGCACCAGCGCGTCGCGACGCCCCGCCGACTCGTCCACGACGACGGCGGCGAGTCGCGAAGAGGCCCCCTCCCCCGCCCGCGCGTCGTCTTCCCGCCCCTCTTCGAGACGCACGACGACGACGCGACGCCTAACGTCAGCGCGCGCCGCTTCGTCGTCATCACGCGCGGCGTCGCGCGACGCCGCGCCGTCTCTCCCCGGAACCGCCGTCTGACCGGCCAGCAGCGCGCCCAGGCTGACGAGCGGCATTTCTTCGCCGCCACGCCGGATCGTCAGCGTCTCGCCCGCGACCCCCGCCTCAACGGGCGTGAGGATTTCGACGACGCGGCTCGCGTCGATGGCGTATGCGTGCGCGCCCGCGCGGACGAGCAGGGCGGGGACGAGCGCGAGCGGGAGCGGCAGGCGCAGGTCGCAGGTCGTGCCGCGCCCGCGCCGCGTGCGGACGCGCACCTCGCCCCCGGCGCGCTCGATCTCGTGCTCGACGGCGTCGAGCCCGACGCCGCGACCCGCCGCCATCGAAACGCCCGGCGCGGTCGAGAAACCGGGGCGGAAGATGAGCCGCAGCGCCTGCTCCTCCGTCACGCGCGCGCCCTCGGCGATGATGCCCTGCGCGCGCGCCGTGCTCTCGACGCGAGAAATGTCGATGCCGCGCCCGTCGTCCGCGACGCGCACGCCGACGCGACCGCCGCCGGTCGAGACCGAGATGCGCACGCGCCCCCGCTCGGGCTTGCCCGCGCCGCGCCTCTCCGCGGGCGGTTCGACGCCGTGCGCGACGGCGTTCGCGAGCAGGTGCGTGAGCGGCTCGCCGAGCCGCTCCGCCACGGCGCGATCCACCCTCGCCTCGCCGCCCTCGATCTCGATCTCCACCCTCTTGCCCGCGCGACGCGCGGCGACGCGGGCGGAGCGCGCCGCCCTCTCCAGCGTGCGCGCGAGCGTCTGCATCCTCAGCGCCATCACGCGCTCGACGAGCGCGACGAAGTCGCGCCGCAGACGTGACGCCGACCCGACCGAAGACGCCGCGTCGAGCGCGCGCATCGCGTCGTCGAACAACTCGTTGGCCGCGAAGATGAGATCGTCAAGCTCGGCGAGCTGGACGCGGACGAAAGATGGCGACGCCGCCGTCACCGGCTGAGCGCCGCCCGGACGAAGATGTGACTCCCGCCGCCCGACCAACTCTGAGGGCTCCGCGTCATCACCCGGAGTTTCCGGGTCGGGCGAGGCTGCCGGAGAGGGGGTGTCGTCCGCGCGCGCGGCATCGTGCTTCCCGGCCTCCGGCTCGGTCGCGGGCTCGGCGAGGCGCGCGCCGAAGGCGGCGAGCAAGGGCGTGAGTTTTTCCGGCGCGTCGTGCGCGCAGAGGATGCGGAAGCCGATGCGGCCGGGCGCGACTCCCGGCGCGGCGGGGAGCGTCGCGACGATCTCGGCTGCCCCCGCGAGCCCGTCCGTCAGACGCCGGAACCGTTCGTCGAAGTCCGCGAGATCGAAATCGACTTCGACGAGCGCGGCGCGCGCGCCTTCGCTAACGATCTGCGCGAGGCGTCGGCGCTCCCGCGAGTTGAGCAACGACGCGATCTCGCCGCCGAGCCCGGCGTGCGCGGCGGACGTTTCGCCGCCGGCCTCGTCAAGCTCGTCGCCAACGGCAGCGCCCGCGCCGCCGCGCGCGGCCGACTCGCGCAGGCGGCGGACGACCTCGCCGGTCGCGGGCGCGTCCCCGCCGCGCGCGGCCGACTCGACGAGGCGCGAGAGCGCGTCGCACGCCTCGTCGCATAAGTCGAGCGCGTCTTCATCGGCGGCGACCCGCCCGGCGCGCACGGCGTCGAGCAGACTTTCCAGTTCGTGCGCGAGGCGGCCCGCGGCTTCGAGGCGCGGGTGTGTGGAGACCGTCCCCTTGAGCGTGTGGGCGTGGCGGAAGGCGCGGTCGACGAGCGCGCGGCGCGCGCGAGCGTCGGGCGCGGCGGAGGAGCGCAGGTCTTCGACGCCCGCGGAGAGTGATTCGATCAGCTCTTCGGCCTGCGCGATGAAATCCTGTGCGAGCGGCTCGTCCATCAGGAGACAAAGTCTGAAGTTTCGCGCCCGAAGTCAAGCGGAATCTTCCCGGCCCTCACGGGCGCGAAACTTCGTACCGAATTTTGTTGGGGCTGGTGAGGGGGTTCAGTCGGCGGCGGCGGTCTTACCCTTGCCGTCGCCGCCTTCGCCGTCGTCTTCGGCCTCGTCTTCGTCGCCGCCCGGCCCTGCGGAACCTGCTCCGCCGCCTCCGGCTTCGTCGTCCTCCTCCGAGGTCGCCGTCTCAGGCTGCGGCTGCTCCTGATCGAGATCGCGCTTGACGGCGTCGAGGATGCCGTTGATGAACTGCGTGGCTTCGTAGGTGGAGAAGCGGCGGGCGACTTCGAGCGCCTCGTTGATGGCGACGGTGCGCGGCGTCGGCTCGTGCAGGAATTCGTAGACGGCGAGGCGCAGGACGTTGCGATCCACGATCGCCATGCGCGAGATGCGCCAGTGCTCGGCTCTCGACTTGATGCGCTCGTCGATCTCGGCGAGGTGCGAGAGCGTGCCGAACACGAGCCGCGTGGCGAACTCGCGCGCCGGCTCGTCCAGCTCTTCGCCCAACTGCGACCAGTAGTCGCGCACCAGCTCGTCGGCGCGCGGCGGCTCCTTGAGGCGATCACCCTGGCCCGTCGCCACGTCCGCCGCAAAGAGCATCTGCAAGGCGCTCTCGCGCGCCTTACGTCTTAAACCCATATGATAACTTCTGTGACTAGGTGAACCGTGACGGGTGACAAGTCAGTTAAGAGTGATGAGTGATGAGTGATGAGTGATGAGTAACACGCGATCACTCATCACCCATCACTCATCACTTCCTTCCTGTCACCCGTGACGGTTTACCGTTTACGTCTTTGTAAAGATTGACCAACTCGACGGCGGCCATGGCCGCGTCGAACCCCTTGTTGCCCGACTTCACGCCCGCGCGATCAATCGCCTGCTCGACCGTGTCGGCCGTCACCACCCCGTAGACGACCGGGATCCCCGAGTCCGCCCCGGCCTGCGCGATCCCCTTCGTCACCTCGCCCGCGATGTACTCGAAGTGCGGGGTCTCGCCGCGGATCAGCGTGCCGAGGCAGATGACCGCGTCGAACTTCCCCGACCGCGCGAGCTTCGCAGCCAGCATCGGAATCTCGAACGAGCCGGGGACGCGGAAGTGCTCGACCGCCTCCTCGGCCGCGCCGAGACGTTCGAGCGCGTCGAGCGCGCCCCCGACGAGGCGCGACGTGAGCAGGTCGTTCCACCGGCTCGACACGACGGCGAAGCGAAACCCCTCGGCGTTCAAATGCCCCTGATGCGTTACGGGCTGCACGGCGGTCTTAAGGCGACTCCGATCAAGTTCGGTTTGTGAAAGCAATCGAAGTATAGGGAAACGAAGTGACGGGTGACAAGTGACGAGTGGTCGGGCGCGCCCGCCGCGCTCCTCTTTTCAGGCGGCGCGTTTGCGCGCCGCGGCGTCGGCCAGGAGCACGCGCGCGATCTCCGCGACGTAGCCGCGCGGCGATCTCTTCAGGCGGCGCACCGAGTCGGTGTTGAACTGGACGGCGACGGCGAGGCGCGGCCCCGCGAAGTATTCCATCTCGGAGAGGTAGCCGGGGAACCACCCGCCGTGGCCGTAGGACGCGCCCCACTCGCTCTCGCGCACCTGCACGCCGAGCCCGTACTTGTCGCCCCTGCCCGTCCGCGCCGGGACGGCGGACGAGATCATCTCGTCGAGATATTTTTGCTTGAACGCCCGGCCCTCGTAGAGCGCCTTCGCCCAGCGCGCGAGGTCTTCGGCGGTCGAGACGAAGCCGCCGCCCGTCCACTCCATCTGCGGGTTGATGATGAAGAGCCCGCCGGTGATCGTCCGGCCCTCGAATCCGAACGGGCTGTTCGCCATCGAGTAGCCGGGGACGAGGCCGGGGAGTCGCCGGCTCGTCGAGGGCAGCGTGTCTCTCAGCTTCAAAGGCTTGAGCACCCTGCGCGCCGCCTCGGCGTAGAAAGTTTTCTTCGTCACGCGCTCGACGATCATGCCGACGAGGATGTAGTTCGTGTCGGCGTAAGACCAGCCCTGCCCCGCGGCGAAGAGCGGCTTCGCGTCGAGCACGTAGGCGACGAGATCCTCCGGCCTCCAGACCCGGTCGGGCGCGGCGCGCAGCGCGGCGATGAAGTTCTTGTCGAGCACGTGTTCGGGGATGCCGCTCGTGTGGTTCATCAGCATCCGCAGCGTGATGTCGCGCGCGTTGGGCAGCCGCGCGAACCACGGCTCGCCGCCGAGCCAACGCTCGATCTTGGCGTCGAGTTCGAGCCGTCCCTCGTCGAGCAGTTGCATGACGACCGCCGCCACGTAGGTCTTGCCGATGCTCCCCGACAGCATCCGATCCGCCGGCGCGAGCGGGCGGTTGTTCTCCACGTCGGCGAGTCCGACCGAGACCGAAGACGATCTGCCGTCGGGCAGGACGAAGCCGGCGGTCGCGCCCGGAAAATCCGCCGCCCGCCGCAACTCTTCCAGCTTCGCGCGGACGAGGCCGCGCAGGCGCTCCAAATCCTGATCGGCCGGGGCGGCGCGTGATGTCGCCGGGAGCGCGCGGCGCGGCGACGACGAGTGTGCTGTCGCGGCGCGCGCCGGCCAGACCGCGAGCGCGAGCAGGAGGGTCGTGAAAATGGTTGTGAGCTTGCGGTTCATCGGTTCGGTGTGCTGCGGTCGGCTGCCGGTTAATGCGCCCCGTCACCGGCCTCGAAAGTCGGGCGCGCGTTTCTCAAGGAAGGCGCGCGTGCCTTCGCGCACGTCTTCGGTCGCGAAGAGACGGGCGAAGAGTTCGGCTTCGAGGGCGAGCCCTTCTGAGAGCGGCAGGCGCGCGCCCCGCGTGACGGCTTCGAGGCAGGCGCGCACGGCGAGCGGCGCGTGCTCCGAGACGGCGGCGGCGAGCGACTCGGCTTCGGCCATCAACCGATCGGGCTCGGCGACGCGGTTGACGACGCCGAGGCGCAGGGCTTCTTCGGCCGAGAGCGAGTCGCCCGCGAGCATCGCGGCGAGGGCGCGACCCGCGCCGAGCGCGCGCGCGAGCCGCTGCGTGCCGCCGTAGGCCGGGAGCACTCCGAGTTTCGTCTCGGGCAGGGAAAGGGTCGCGCCGCGCGCGGCGACGCGCAGGTGGCAGGCGAGCGCGAGTTCGCAGCCGCCGCCCGCCGCCGCGCCGCTCACGGCCGCGATGACCGGAAGGTTGCACAGCTCAATCGCGTCGCACACTTCCTGGCCGCGCCGCGCGGTCTCACGCGCGCCATCCTCATCGAGCCCTTCGAGTTCGGCGATGTCCGTGCCCGCGCAGAAAGCCTCCCGCCCCGCGCCGGTCAGGATCACGGCGCGCAGGTCAGAACGTTCGCGCGCGCCCGAAAAAATCTCGCGCAGGCGTTCGAGCATCGCGCGGTTGAGCGCGTTGCGCTTGGCGGGGCGGTCGAGGCGGACGAAGAGGAGCGCGCCGCGTTTTTCGACGAAGATCGATCCGCCCCTAGCGCGCGTCGCGTCGTCGGGGGCGGAGACGGCTTCGGCGTCAGCGCGGCGCGCTCTGCCTTCTCTTTCGTCCGTGGTCAACTCTGTGCGCTCTGTGCGTTCTGCCAGCGGCTCGCGGGCACTTCAAAGTCGTAGGTCTCGCCGTGGCTGAGGTAGATCATGCGCTCGGCGAGCCCCGCCTCGGCGGCCGCGCGTTTGAAATCTTCGAGCGGCGACTTGAAGACCTCGTAATCATTGTAGTGGATCGGAATGACTTTCTTCGGGTTGACGACACGCACGGCCTCGACCCCCTGCTCGGCGTCCATCGTCAAAAGAATCCCCATGATGGTCGTGCCGCCGAGGTGGAAGAGGCCGAGATCGATGTCGGGGTAGCGCTTCGGAATCTCGTTCAGGTCGTCGAAGACGAGCGTGTCGCCGGTGATGTAGAGACGCAGCGCCGTCTTCCCCTCCGCCGACTCGAATTCGAGCATCGAGCCCATCACGGGCGGGAGGAATTTTTCGACGACCGGCGGGCCGTGCCGCCCCGGCATCGAGCTGACGCGCACGCGCGCGCCCGACTTCTCCGCCGTCACGGCGTCCCACGTGTCGAGCGCGACGGTCTCGGTGAAGCCCTTGTCTTTCAGTTCCGACGCCGCGTGCTCGGTCGTGACGATGGGCACGTCCTTGCGAAGTTTCTCTTCGGCGATGCGGTCGAAGTGATCGCCGTGGTAGTGCGAGAGGACGACGAAGTCGAGCGGCGGCAGTTGCTCGATCTCCATCGCCGGGTTGGTCAGCCGCTCGGCGGTCAGCCCGTAGCCGAGGTGGACGTGGTCGCCCGCGTGCAGGAAATTCGGGTCGGTCAGGATCGTGAAGCCCGCGTAGCGCAGGATCACGGTCGCCGTGCCGACGAAGTAGACCGAACCCCTCGCGAAATCCGCCGCCCCGCCGCCCGCCGCCGCGGGCAGCATCAACTCTCTCCGCTTGCTCATAGCTTCCCCCTTCCGTGTTCGTTGGCTGTCGCGCCGCAGCTTAACGCAGAAAGGGGCGGGCGGCGCGGGCGACAAGTCACAAGAGTGCGGAATTTTCTTGTCGCCCGCCGCCCGCGTACGAAGGCGGACTAAAGCAGGCTCATCGGCGCGGGGTTCTTCGGGTCGGCGTAGTCGTAGAAGCCGCGGCCCGTCTTGCGGCCGTAGAGACCCGCCATGACCATGCGCTTCAAAAGCGGCGGCGCGGCGAAGCGCCGCTCGCGGAACTCGTTGAACATGATCTCGGAGATGTAGTAGGTCGTGTCGAGCCCGACGAAGTCTAAGAGCGTCAGCGGCCCCATCGGGTGGCCGCAGCCGAGCTTCATGCCGTTGTCGATGTCGACGATGGAGCCGACGCCCTCTTCGAGCGCGCGGATGGCGTCGAGGAGGTAGGGCACGAGCAGGCGGTTGACGACGAAGCCGCTCTTGTCGCTCGCGCGCACGGGGACTTTGCCGAGTTTTTTGCCGAACTCGACCGCGGTCTCGTAGACCTCTTCGTCGGTCAGGATCGTGCGGACGACCTCGACGAGCTTCATCAGGGGCACGGGGTTGAAGAAGTGCAGGCCGACGAAACGCCTCTGCCGCTCGGCGCTCGTCGCCGTCATCATCTCGGTGATGGAGAGCGAGGAGGTGTTCGAGGCGAAGACGGTTTCGGGCTTGCACAGCTCGTCGAGCTGCCGGTAGGTGTCGCGCTTGGTGTCGAGGTTCTCGATGATCGCCTCGATGATGATGTCGCAGTCCGAGAGGTCTGCGAACTTCGTCGTGCCTTTGAGCCTGCCGCGAATCTCGCGCTGCCGGTCGGCCGTGATCGTGCCCTTCTCGGCGAACTTCGCGAGCGACTTGTCGATTCCGGCGAAGCCGCGCTCGCACAGTTCGTCTGAGACTTCGCGCACCGTCACGTCGAACCCGGCCGAGGCGGCGGTCTGCGCTATCCCCGAGCCCATCAAGCCGCAGCCGAGCACGCCGACTTTTTTAATCTCCATCTTTATGATTCTCCTGTCCGCGTAAAATTTGATTAACGAGATGCGTAAACCCGCGGCGCCCGCACACGCGAGCCGCGCCGCCACTCACTTGCTGAGACGCGTCTGCCCGTTCTCGCCCGCTTGCGGCGGCGGCGACGGCGCGTCTGCGTCCAGCCCGAGGTTAAACCTCTTGCCCTCGGTCTTGACCCAGTTGTCCGAGCGCGCCTCCCACGCCTCGAAGTCGGCCTCCAGCCGCTCGCGGATCATGGCGGCGCGGGTCGTCGCGCGCTCCTTCGCGTCGAGCGCGGCGTAGTCGCGCGCCCGCTCGACGATTGATCTCAGCTCCTTGAGCATCGCGGTCGTCTGATCGTCGAGCCCGCGCGTGGCGTCTATCTTCTGGAGCGCGGTCGCGGCGGCGGCCGAGGCGTCGCCCTGTCCGAGCGCGATGTGGTAGGCCGCCTGCCCCGTGTTGATCGCCTGGGCGTAGGCCACGGCCGGCGACGTCTGCCCGGCGCCGACGCGACTCGCGCCGCCGGGGGCGTGAGCGTTGAAGTGGCGCGCGACCTCGCCGAAGCCCGCGACGACGAGCGCGAGCGAGACGATCTGGAGCGCGTGCCAGGTGATGGCGACCGAGCCGCGCTCGCCCGGTCGCTTGTAGTCGAGGAAGAGGGCGAAGAGCATCCCGGCGGCGAGCCCGCCGAGGTGCGCGGCGTTGTCGATGAAGGGGATGGTGTAGCCGATGAAGAGGTTGATCAGGATCGTCGGCAGCATCCCCAGGCCGAAGGCGCGCTTGAAGCCTTCGGGCAGCTCGTGCCGGTACTTGATGCCGAAGACGAAGAGCACGCCGACGAGCCCGAAGAGCGCCCCCGACGCGCCCGCCGAAGGCCCGTCGCCGCCGCGGAAGAGGAAGCGCCCCATGAGGCCGGGCTTGCCGCCCATGCTCGAAGCGAAGTAGCTCGCGGCGACGCCCGCGATGCCCGTCACGATCCAGAAGAAGACGAAGCGCGCCGATCCGTACAGCCGCTCGACGTAGGGGCCGAGCATGAAGAGGCTGTACATGTTGACGATGAGGTGGAGCCAGCCGATGTGTATGAAGACGGGCGTGACGAGCCGCCACCACTCGCCCGCGTTGATGAGCGTGTTGTACTTCGCGCCGAACGCGCGCAAGACCTCGTGATTCTCCGTCCCCCCGGAGAACTGCATGAGGAGGAAGACGAAGATGTTGACGGCGACGAAGACGAACGTGAAGACGGCGGGTCGCGCCAGCACCGCGCGCGCGAAGCGGACGGTCTCCGCGTCGTAGGCCCGCGGCGCGCCCGCCGCGGCGCGTTCCGGTCGCGACGCCGCCACGGGCGCGCCGCAGGCAGAGCAGGCGGTCTCCTGCGGGCCGACGAGCGCGCCGCAGTTGCGGCACATCGTCGGCCGCCCGACGTAGCTGTTCGTTGATTCCGGCTCGGACAAATCTTTCTTCCCGCGGGCGCGTCCCGTTCATGGCGCGCGGGCGCGACTCGGTGTCGTCGCGCTCGCGGCTCAGACGGCGACCACAGACTACACCGCGCGCCGCCCCCTCACACAATCTCGCTCGCTGTTTTGTAGCTCTGTGCCGGATTCTACCCGAACCGCACGCGGGCTGTCATGGCGTGAGCAGTCGGGGGGTTGAAAGGCGTAGGGGGCGCGCCGAAATCGAGCGACCGTGTTTCACCATCCCGCCTTCCGGCCTCCGGCCCGGCGTTCACTCCGCCTGACCGATCACTCTCAGGCTGACCGGGCGCGACCGACCGCCCCGTCACGCGCGGCGAACCGGTTCACGAAACGGCGCGGAAAATCGCCCCGCAAGGGGCGGTCGCGGCTGGCACGGGTGTTGATTGGCAGAGTTGCGCGTTGCCCCGGCTCAACCGCCGGGGACGGGGGCGAGCCCCTGAGGATTCGGCGTCAGAGTCGGTCGGCCCGGCGGGGCCGGCGGAAGAGGCAGAGCGATGGCAGTGAGCGTCATGCGACAAGAGGTGGACTCCGCGGCTTTCGGGCGGCGGGCGGCGGGCGTTAAGTCGCTGCGAATCTTCAAGCTCGCCGACGCCGAACGCGGCGAGGCGCTCGCCTTCCTCGCCGACCGTGCCGTCCACACGGTCTACATGTCGAGCCTGCTGCGCGACAACGGCGTCGAGAGCCGTCTCAACCGCGGCACGTTCTACGCCTGCCGCGACGCCGAGCAAAATCTCGTCGGCGTCGCGCTCATCGGCCACGCGACGCTCGTCGAGGCGCACTCGGAAGTGGCTATCGAAGCGTTCGCGCGGCTGGCGCGCGACTGCCCGTTCGCCTACCTGATCCGCGGGGAGCAGGAGGCGGTGGAAACGTTCTGGAAATACTACGCGCAAGACGGCGACGATCCCCGCCTCGTCTGCCGCGAGATGCTCTACGAGCTGCGCACGCCCGCCGAGGCGCGCGCGCCCGTCCGCGGGCTGCGGCGGGCGACGTTCGCCGAACTCGAACAGGTGATGCGCGTCAACGCCTCGATGGCTCTCGCGGAGTGCGGCACGAACCCGATGGAGCGCGACCCCGTGGGCTTCCGCGTCCGCACGGCGCGGCGCGTCGAGCAGGGGCGCGTCTGGGTCTGGACGGACGAGGCGGGGATCGTCTTCAAGGCTGACGTGCTGGCCGAGACGCCGGAGGCGGTCTACCTCGAAGGCGTCCACGTCCGCGCCGAAGAGCGCGGCAAGGGCGTGGGCTTGCGCTGCATGGCGCAGCTCGGGCGCGAGTTGCTGCGGGGCGCGGACGCCGTCTGCCTCGTGGTCAACGAGAATGCGCAGGGCGCGCAGGCGTTTTACCGAAAATCGGGCTACCGTTTTCTCGGTTATTACGATACTATCTATTTGCAGCCTCACGGCGGCAACTGATTCGGAGCCGCCGCCCTACTCTCCTAGAGGTCGCGCCCCAGGCGAGCACCCTCACTCATTAACCGAACCGCAGACGATCCGTTCGCCGCCGCCCCCGTGTCGACGCGGGATCGCGCGCGCCGGACTCGACCTCGCTGGGCGTGAAGGGACGCTCAAAAGGGATGAAGTTACAACAGCACCGAACTGAAGCACGCGCCTACCAGGCGGCGGTCTCGGTCGCCGGGATCAGCCTCTGGCTGTGGGCGCTCGCGCGCCTGCACGTCGACCGCGCGCCGGGCGAACAGCTCGTCGTGCTCGCGCTCGTGCCCCTCATCGTCTTCGCCGGGCTCTTCACGCAGCACTTCCGCATCCCGCTCGGCCACGACCTCACCAGGGAGCGGCTGACCTTCTCGCTCTCGGACGCCATCATCCTGCTCGTCGCCTACTGGTACGGCGTCTACCCGGCGATCTTCGTCGCCGGGTTCGAGGGCTTCATCACGTCGCGCCGCACGGTGCGGCGCTGGTCGAGCAACTTCTTCTCGTTCGGGATGATGTCGCTCGTCGCCGCCGCCTCGTCCCTCGTCATCAAAGCCGCCGTCGCACAGGGCGCGGGCGGGCCACTCCCCTTCCACCTCGCCGCCCTCGCCTTCGCGGGCGCGAGTGTCACGCACAACCTCGTCAACATGGCGCTGCTCTCGACGCTGCTCGCGCTGCGCCACGCGAACCCGATCTTCGCGTCGCTCAAGGAGAGCTTCCTCTGGACTGCGCCGATCCTGTGCCTGCCGACGACCGCCGCGGCGATCCTCATGCACCACGCGCTCGAACACGGGCCGCTCACGCTCGTCGCCATCGCCGCGCCGATGCTCCTGGCGATCAACGTCATCCAGCGGCAGAACCGCCGCGGCGTCGAGCAGCGCGTCGACGCCGTCGAGAAGGCGCACCGCGAGACGGTCGAGGCGCTGGCCGTCGCCATCAACGCTAAAGATCAGGTGACGCACGAGCACGTGCTGAGGGTGCAGATCTACTCGGCCGGCGTGGCCCGCCTGCTCGGCTGCGCCGACGCCGAGGTCGAGGCCCTGCGCGCCGGCGCCCTCCTGCACGACATCGGCAAGATCGCCGTCCCCGACTACATCCTCAACAAGCCGGGCAAGCTCACCGCCGACGAGTTCGAGCGGATG
>DATLMC010000057.1:0-37534 GCA_035537435.1 Pyrinomonadaceae bacterium
CCACAGGCAACTGACCGCGGACGACGGACGACGGACAGCTTTTAGATATGACTGAGCAACCGAGCCCTGACACGCTCTACGAGCGCGCGGAGCACGCGGCGCGGACTGTGCGCGCTCGCGCGGGGGCGGAGGCGCGCGTCGCGCTCGTGCTGGGGAGCGGCCTCGGCGCGTTCGCGGACGAGTTGGAGGACGCGGTCGCGCTCCCGTTCGCGGAGGTGCCCGGCTTCGCGCGCTCGACGGTCGAGGGGCACGCGGGCCGCCTCGTCGTCGGCGCGGTCGGCGGCGTGAGGGTCGCCGTCATGCAGGGCCGCTTCCACTTCTACGAGGGCTACACGCTCGAAGAGGTGACGTTCCCCGTCCGCGTGCTCTCGCTGCTCGGCGTCAAATCCCTCGTCCTGACGAACGCGGCGGGCGGCTTGAACAACTCGCTCCACCAGGGCTCGCTCATGCTCATCAGCGATCACCTGAATCTGTTGGGCGCGAACCCGCTGCGCGGCGCGAACGACCCGCGCTTCGGCGCGCGCTTCCCCGACATGAGCGAGGTCTACGACCGCGGCTTCCAGGAGGTGGCCGTCCAGGAGGCGCACGCCGCGGGGACGGAACTGCGCCGCGGCGTCTACGCCGCGCTCACGGGGCCGAGCTACGAGACGCCCGCCGAGATCCGCATGCTGCGCGCGCTCGGGGCGGACGCCGTCGGCATGAGCACCGTCCCGGAGGCCATCGTCGCGCGCCACTCCGGGCTGAAGGTGCTGGGCGTCTCGTGCATCACGAACATGGCGGCGGGCGTCCTCGACAAGCCCATCGAGCACAGCGAGGTCATCGAGACCGGCGAGCGCGTCCGCGCCACGTTCACCGAGCTTCTACGTAGAATAATTCCTAAACTGTAAGCCGTCCGTGGTCAGTCGTTAGTTGTCAGTTGTTTCCATCCCTCACCGTTGGAAGCTATGAGTAAGACGAACTTCGAGAACCTGCATGTTTACCGGTTGGCTGAGAGATTAGCTGATGAAGTGTGGGACATAGTCGGCGGGTGGGATCAGTTCGCTAAGAATACGGTAGGCCGACAGATTACTCGCGCGGCGGACAGTGTTGGGGCTAACATTGCCGAGGGAACAGGCCGAGGGAGCTTTCAGGATAATCGTCGTTTCATTAAGATAGCGCGTGGCTCATTGAACGAAACCCAGCACTGGCTCCGGCGGGCTTATAAAAGAAGCCTTTTAACCAATGATCAAGTGGACAGGCTCAAGCCCATAATCAATGAACTGGCCCCGAGACTAAACGCCTACCTGCGCTCTGTCGGCTCAGCGCCGTCGAATGAGACAACGGACAACTGACCACTGACTACGGACAGCTTTATGATCATCGGCATCTGTGGCGGGACGGGGTCGGGGAAGACGACGGTCGCGAACAGGATCTTGCAGGCGGTGGGCGCGCACGAGGTCGCGTTCATCCAGCAGGACTCTTACTACCGCGACCTCGACCGGATGCCGCTCGACTACCGCCGGAAGGTCAACTTCGATCACCCCGACGCCATCGACAACGATCTGCTCGTCGGGCACGTCCGCGAGTTGAGGGCCGGGCGCGGCGTCGATCTCCCGCTCTACGACTTCCGTAACCACGCCCGGCGCAAGGAGACTCTGCGGATGGAGCCGAAGCTCATCACCATCCTCGAAGGCATCCTCATCTTCGCCGAGCCGCGCCTCCTCGAAGAGATGGACGTGAAGGTCTTCGTCGACACGCCGGACGACATCCGCTTCATCCGCCGCCTGCGCCGCGACGTGGCCGAGCGCGGGCGCACGGCGGATTCGGTCATCGAGCAGTACCTCGCGTCCGTCCGGCCGATGCACCAGCAGTTCGTCGAGCCGTCGAAGCGCTTCGCCGACGTGATCATCCCTGAGGGCGGGCACAACCAGGTGAGCATCGACCTGCTGAGCGGCAACATCCGCGCGCGGCTTCTTGAGGAGCGCGCGCGGCGCGCGAGCGCCACGGCGGCGCAAAGTTGAGTGAGGAATATTCGCGCAGAAGGGGAGTAATAACTATTTGAGCACGAAGGTTGAGACGGACATCATCGAGGCGGCGACCGCGGCGCGCAACTGCGCGCTCGCGCTCTTCTCGAAATTCTGCGTCGGCGCGGCGCTCGAAGCCGAGGACGGCACGATCTACACGGGCTGCAACATCGAGAGCGCGGCTTACGAGCTGACGATGTGCGCCGAGCGCGTGACGATCTGGAAGGCGCTCTCGGAGGGCGCGCGCAAGTTCAAGCGGATCGCCGTCGTCGTCGACACCAACCGGCTGACGCCGCCGTGCGGCGCGTGCCGGCAGATCATCTGGGAGTTCTGCGGCGACATCCCCGTCGTCCTCGCCAACCTGCGCGGCGACACCGAGACCTTGCAGATGGCGGCGCTCTTGCCGCGCCCGTTCGACGGAAAGTTTCTCGAAGAGGCCGACGCCGAGAGGGAGGCGGATTCGGGCGCGAAGAGTTGAGCGCGTCCGGTGCGCGTCCGGGCCGCGGACTCTCCTCAGAGTGATGACTTCCCAGACTGAACAGACCGCGCCCGCGAAAGTCGAGCGCAGGAGGCGCGCGGCTTACGCCGCGCTGACGCTCGCCCTCGCGCTGTCGCAGCTCTGGGCGTTCGCCGCGATGCGCGACCTCTACCCCTTCGCCGCCTGGAGGATGATGTCGGGCGGCGGCGAAGTGCGCGAAGGCTACGCCTACTTCATCGCGCGCGGCGAATCGGCCTCCGGCGAGACGGTTGACATCCGCCCGGCCAGGCTCACCGACGCGCTCTACGCGCGGACGTGGGGGCTGGTCGAGGCGACCGTCGGCAACGGGAGCTTCCGCCTGCGCCGGCCGCACCCCGCCAACGCCGCCGCGCTCCGGCAGGCAGGCGGGTTCGACAAACTCCCGCGCGGGGCGCGCGTGCCCGAACTCCTGCGCGCGTGGGGCGAGATTTATAACGAAGGGATCGCGCCCGACTCGCCGCGCCGCCTGCGCGCCGTGCGCCTCGACGCCTACCGCCGGGCGGGCGGGCGCGACACGGCGCGCGACGAGCTGACCGACACGTGGAGCGTCGAACTCTAACCCGCCTCGCGTCCGCCGCCGCCGGGGACGCCGTGGCGCTCGGCGTCGTCCGCGCCGGCGTGAGCGGCGTCTTCCTCGTCTCCGTCCTCCTCACGGACTTCACCAACCTCGGACGGTTGCCCGTCACGCTCCTGCGCCCCGCGGGCTTCATGCAGTTGCTGCCGTGGTCGCTCTACGAAGCCGTCATGACGCCGCGCGGGATGTTCTCGCTCATGTGCGGGACGGCCCTCTCGCTGCTGCTGAGCACGGCCGGCTGGCTGACGCCCGCGACGACCAAGACCTCCGCGCTGCTCGTCCTCTTCTACCAGGGGCTGCTGCGCAACCTCGGCCACTTCAACCACGACGAGATGCTCGGCGTCTATTACCTCTTGATCCTCGCCTTCGCGCCCTGCGGCGACGGCTTCTCGGTCGATGGCCTTCTGCGACGCGGGCGCGGGCGTGAGCGCCTGAGCGAATTCGCGTACGGCTACCCCGTCCTGCTGATGCGCGCCCTGATGGCGTGGGCTTACTTCAGCTCGGCCCTCATCAAGCTGCGCTCCTCCGGCGCGGGCTACTTCTCCCCCGACACGCTGCCCGCCCTCGCCGTCCGCCACTCGCTCGACAACCTGCACGACACGCAGTTCCGCTACGCCTTCTACCTGTTCGACTACCGCGCGTACACGACGCCGCTCGTCGCGCTCGTCGTCGCGTGGGAGTTGCTGTTCCCGCTCGCCCTCTTCTCGAAGCGGGCGCGCCGGTGTCTGCTCGGCTTCGGCGTCGTCTTCCACGTCTCGACGCTGTTCGTGATGAACATCTTCTTCCCGCACTTCCTCGCCATGTACCTCGTCTTCGTGGACTGGCGCGGGGTGGCGGCGCGGCTCAGGGGTTGGCGCGGGCGGCGGGATGTCTGACTTGAACCCACACTAATCGGGCGGGTCGAGTGCGCCGACGCCGGGGAGTCTGTTATCCTGTCGCGGACTTTAAGGCAGGCTCACCGAATCACGACTCGCACGCGTGCGAGCCCGCGAAGAAACCGAACAGGACAAAAATGCAGCGACGACAAATGCGCCTACTATTCATCGCCCTCCCGCTCCTCGCCGCCGTCTTGCACCGCGCCGCGCCGTCGAGTTCCGCGGCCACCCCCGCGCCGGTCGATCTCCTCGTGCGCGGCGGGACAGTCGTCACGATGGACGCCGCGCGGCGCGTCATCGAGGACGGCGCGGTCGCCGTCAGAGGCGGCAGGATCGTCGCGGTCGGCGGGCGCGCCGAGGTCGAGCGCCGCTTCGCCGCGCGCGAGGTGATCGACGCTTCGGGGCGCGTCGTGATGCCCGGCCTGGTCAACGGCCACACCCACGTGCCGATGACGCTCTTCCGCGGGCTCGCCGACGATCTCGATCTGAACGAGTGGCTGACGAAGTACATCTTCCCGGCCGAGGCGAAGAACGTCACCGAAGAGTTCGTGCGCGCGGGCGCGCGGCTCGGCCTCGCAGAGATGATCCGCGGGGGGACGACCACCTACTGCGACATGTACTACTTCGAGGACGCCATCGCCGAAGAGACCGCGCGCGCCGGGATGAGGGGCGTGCTCGGCGAGACCGTCATCGACTTCCCCGTCGCCGACAACAAGACGCACGAGCAGGCGATGGCTTACGTCGAGCGCTTCGTCGCGAAGTGGAAGAACCACAAACTGATCACGCCCGCGGTCGCGCCGCACGCGCCCTACACGGTCTCGGAAGGGCATTTGAGGGCGATCCGCGAGTTCTCGAAGCGGGCGGGCGCGGCGGTCGTCATCCACGTCGCGGAGACGCGCAAGGAGGTCGAGGACGTGACGCGCGATCACGGCGCGTCGCCCGTCAACTACCTGGCGCGCATCGGCTTCCTCTCGGACAAGGTGATCGCCGCGCACGTCGTCCACGCGACCGGCGAAGAGATCGCGCTGCTGAAGGCTTCGGGCGTCGGCGTCGTGCACAACCCGCAGTCGAACATGAAGCTGGCGTCGGGCGTCGCGCCCGTGCCGCAGTACCTGAAGGCGGACGTGGCGCTCGGTCTCGGCACGGACGGCGCGGCTTCCAACAACGATCTCTCGATGTGGGAGGAGATGGACACGGCGGCGAAGCTCCACAAGCTGACGTCGGGCGATCCGAAGGTCGTCACCGCGCTCGAAGCCCTGGAGATGGCGACGATCCGCGGCGCGCGCGCCCTCCACCTGGAGGGCGAGACGGGCTCGCTCGAAACGGGCAAGCGCGCCGACCTGCTCGTCGTTGACATCGACGATCTCAACCAGCTCCCGCTCTACAACGTCTACTCGCAGCTCGTCTACGCGACGAAAGCCGCGGACGTGCGAACGGTCGTCGTCGAGGGGCGCGTGCTGATGCGCGACCGCAAACTGCTGACGCTCGACGAGGCGACGATCAAGCGTGAGGCGCGCGTCTGGCGCGAGCGCGTCGCGCGCAGCCTCGCCCCCGCCGCCGCCGCGCCGGCGGGCGCGAGGCCGCAGCCCGCGCGCCGACCGGCGCGCCGGAAGAGCCGGCGAGGTTGATCCCGCGAGCATCGCGGCGCGATAATCTCCGCATCTCACTTGAGTCTTTCCACGCGCTCCCGCGCCGTTTCTCTTTCTTACGGGGTTTCGTCCAGTGAAGAGAAGTCGCCATCATCTTCGATTTTTAATCGCCGCCCTCACCATAAGCTCCTTCCTGTTCGCCCACGCCGCTTCGGCGCGCGCGCAGGGCGCGCCCCCGCAAGCCACCGATCCCGAATCGGTTCAGCGGCGGATCGTGCGCGCCCGCGCGCTCGCCGCGGCGGGGAACCTCCCCGCGGCGAGGAGCGAGCTGGAGTCTCTGCGCGGGGCGGCGACCGAAGAGTCGGTGCGCGAGATCGCGCTCGTGCTGCTGATGGGGATCTACTTCGAGCAGTCGGACTACACCTACGCCGAGAAACTCCTGGACGACTCCTTCCGCGCGCGGACGCAGCAGAACGAGTCGGCGACGCGCGCCTACTTCCTGCTGGCCGGTCAGGCGATCAACGGCGTGCGCGCGCAGCTCGACCGCTACCGCGCGTTCGGCCTCGAAGTCTCGGATCGGAAGCTGCCCGACGAAGCCGTCTCGCACCTCGACCGGCTGCGCAAGCTCATCGAGCACGTCGTCGGGCAGGGGCGGCAGTTGCGCGAAGAGAGCGCGCGCAGCATCGACGCCGCCGCGCTGCTCGAAAACGCTTCGAGCGCGCGCGTGATGCTGGCGCGCGACGACGCGGATCGCGCGCTGTGGCAGAACATGGTGGCAGACGTGAGGCAGAAGCTGACGGGCGTCGAGCGCCGGGGCGCGAGCGCCGCCGCGCCCGCGCGGCCGCAGCCCGCCATCGGCGTCACGCAGGCCGTGCCGGAGCCGACGCCCGCCGCAGTCGCCGCCGCTTCGCCGACGCCCGCGCCCGCCGCGAGCCCGAATGCTCCGGGCGCTGGCGGCCCACAGACGCCGCCGCAAGGCGCGTCGTCCGCCCAGCCCGCGCCGAACGCCGCCCCCGCCCCCGCGCAGCCCGTCGAGGTCGGCTCGCTCATCTCGCGCGCCGCGCAGACGGTCGCCCCGAGCTACCCGGCGGCGGCGCGCAGCGCGCGCGTCAGCGGCAAGGTGACGGTCTACCTGCTCGTCGACGAGAAGGGCGAAGTCGCGGCGGTGCAGCGCTCGGACGGCCCCGAACTGCTGCGCCGTGCGGCGGAGGACGCGGCGCGGCGCTGGCGCTTCCGCCAGACGGTGATCAACGGTCAGCCCGTGCGCGTCACGGGCTCCGTCGCTTTCAACTTCACGCCCTGATAGAGAGGGGCCGATGAGGTCGGTGGTGTTGAGCGGGGGAGCGGGGAGGGGCTAGCGTCGCGGTGGCGTCGCGCGCCCGCGCCCGATCTGGACGAGGACTTTCGGCGCGGGCGCGGTGCTTTTAACTTCGCCCGCGCTGCACCCGGAGCAGTCGCCGCCCGCGACGATGTCGCCGCCGCGAGCGCGCATCGAGCGCAGACGCCGCGCGAGCATCCGCCCGACGTAGAACAGCGCCGCGAGCACGATCAGGACAACCGCCACAGTCTGCCAGTCGAATTTCATCAGTCCCACCCGCGAGTTAATACTCCAAGCCGCCCCCGTCAACTGAAGCCCAACAGCCGCCCGCCCTGGTACGTGGCGAGCGAGGCGATGTAGGCGAGCGCGAGCATGTAGGAGACCATGAAGAGGGGCCACCGCCAGGAGTTCGTCTCGCGCTTGACGACCGCGACCGTCGACATGCACTGGCACGCGAGGACGAAGAAGACCATCATCGAGACGGCGACGAGCGGCGTCCACGCCGGTTGGCCGTCGGGGCGGCGCGCGTTCCTCACGGCCTCGATGAGCGAGCCCGACTGTTCGTCGCCGTCGTCCACGTTGTAGACGATTGAAAGGGTCGAGACCAACGTCTCGCGCGCGGCGAAAGAGGCGATGAGCCCGATGCCCATCTGCCAGTCGAAGCCGAGCGGGCGGATGGCCGGCTCGATCAGGCGACCCAGACGCCCCGCGAAGCTGTTGCGAATCTGCTCGCCCTTGTCGCCCGACCCACGCGCCGCCGCCGCCGCACCTTCCGCCACGCCCGACGCGCCCGCCGCCGGCTGAACCGTTTCCGACTCGCGCACGTCCGCGGCCTGCCGCGTCACGTCAGTCGCGGCGGCCGCGCCGCCCCGCACGCCCGCGTCGGCGCGCGGAAAGGTGACGAGCGCCCAGAGCAGGATCGAGATGGCGAGGATGACCGTGCCCGCGCGGCGGACGAACATCGAGGCGCGCTGGTAGATCGTCTGGACGACGTTGGCGAAGCTCGGCATCCGGTAGGGCGGGAGCTCCAGCACGAGCGGCGGCGGCGGCGACTTCAGGATCGTGTGCTTCAAGACCCACGCCACCGCGACCGCGACGACGATGCCGAGCAAATACATCGACATGATGATCAGCACGCCGACCGAGAGGACGCCGAATACTTTCCTGCCCGTGAAGAAGGCCGCGATCATCAGCGTGTAGACCGGCAGACGCGCCGAGCAGGACATGAAGGGCGCGATCAGGATCGTCGCCAGCCTGTCCTTCGGGTTCTCGATGGTGCGCGTCGCCATGATGCCGGGGATGGCGCACGCGAAGCTCGACAGAAGCGGCATGAAAGCCTTGCCGTGCAAGCCCACCCCGCGCATCAGCCTGTCCATGATGAAGGCGGCCCTAGCCATGTAGCCGCTGTCTTCGAGGAGCGAGATGAAGAGGAAGAGGAGGAGTATCTGCGGCAGGAAGACGAGCACGCCGCCCACCCCCGCGATGACGCCGTCCACGAGCAGATCGGTCAGGAGCCCCGCCGGCATCGACGCGCGCACGGCGTCGCCGAGCGAGCCGAAGCCGTGATCGATCAAGTCCATCGGGAGCTGCGCCCAGGAGAAGATCGCCTGAAAGACGACGAGCATCACGAGCAGCAGCACGAGGGGTCCGAAAATCTTGTGCGTCGCGACACGGTCGATGCGCTCGGTCGGCGTTCGCGACGCAGACGGCGCGCCCTTCTTCGCCCTCACGGCGCGCCCCGCCACCTGTTCGATCCACTCGTAGCGCGCCAGCAGGGGCTCCTGCCACCACCGCGGGTCGGCCGCGGCGAGGCGGGAGCGCGCGCCCTCGACGGTCGCGCGCCGCTCGGCGTCCTGCGGCAGCTCCTCCGCGTAGAGCTCGATCATCGCCGCGTAGCGCGCGCCGGCGAGCGAGCACAGGCGCGCGTTCGACTCGTCCGCCTTGCCGCGCTCGCTCCTCGCGAGCGACGCGATCTCCTCTTCGGCCCGCGCCGAGAGACGCCAGCCCGCGCCGGGCGACGCGCCCTCCTGCGCGGCGCGCGCGACCGCCGCCGCGAGCGCGTCGAGCCCGCGCCTCTGCGTCGTCACGACGGGCACCACGGGGACGCCGAGCGCGGCGGCCAACTCGGCCACGTCGAGTTCCGTGTCCTGCTGGCGCGCGGCGAGATCGAACATCGTCAGCGCGACGACGAGCGGGCGGCCGATCTCTAAAAGTTGCGTGACGAGATAGAGGTTGCGCGCGAGGTTCGTCGCGTCGACGGCGACGACGATGCAGTCCGGCGCGGGCGTGTGGCCGCTGGCGCGGCCCGTGAGCACGTCGCGCGCGATCTGCTCGTCGATGGAGGCGGCGTCGAGGCTGTAGAGACCGGGCAGGTCTATGAGGCGCGCGGGCGGCGCGTCCGGGGCGAGCGGCCAGAAGCCTTCCTTGCGCTCGACCGTCACGCCGGGGTAGTTCGCCACCCTCTGGCGCAAGCCCGTCAGCGCGTTGAAGAGCGTGGTCTTGCCGGCGTTAGGGTTCCCCGCGAGCGCGATGGTGAGCGTGCGCTGCGGGCTTGAGAGCGGCAGTCCGTTGATGTGGAGCGGCGGGGCGGGGGATGTGGACAGCGTGCTCATAAAAGACCGTGACGGGTGACGGGTGACGGGTGACAGGCAAGAAGGTTTTACCTGTCACCCGTCACCCGTCACCCGTCACTTCACTGCTTGCTGCTAGTCGCCCGCGACGACCGTGATCGCCTCCGCCTCCGAGCGGCGCAGCGCGAGGTGGTAGGAGCGCACGCGGATTTCGAGCGGGTCGCCGAGCGGCGCGGCTTTGATGACGCTGACGCGCGCGCCCGGCACGACGCCCATCTCCATCAGCCTGCGCGGCAAGGAGCCCTCGCCTCTGACGCCGACGACGCGCGCGCGCACGCCGTGGGGCAGGCAGTTGAGGCACGTCTCGTCGCCGGCGGCGGCGGATTCGAGCACGGGGGGGATGCTCGGCTGAACGATCTTTCTCTGAAAGTTGAAGGACACTTGGATGATGACTCCCGAGCTTTGAGACTGAGAACCGGGTTCGTCGTCGCCGCCGGGACTTACGTCCCGTGGGGAGCGGCTAGTTAAAGATTGTACCCTAGTTGAAATCAGATTTCAATTTCAGATTGACCGGAAAGCGGTCTGACCGAGAATCTTTTTGACCGGGCCGGCGGGTGAGAGGGGCGGACGGCGCAGAGCGGGGGCGGCCGGAGCGGGGGCGCGGGCGGGTCGTGCCGTCAGAAACTATTGCCGCGTGAGGGGGATGATGGAGAGATCCGCGCGAACCAGACCGAGTGGCGTCACGGCCGTGAGCCGTAAGGGGAGTCGCCGCCGATCCGAGCCGATCCAGAGGCGGAGCTTGAAGCGGTCGCCCTGGGATTCGTCCGTGGCGAGCGCGAGCTGATAGGCGCTGATGCGCTGACCGCCGAGTTCGATGGTGTCGCGGCTGACGGAGGTGATGAAGAGCGTGCGCGGGCGCTTGTTAATGAGCAGCGAGACGGCGTTGCGCTTGGGCGGCGCGAGATCGAAGGAGCGCAGGGCGTAGAGCACGGAGATGAAGTCGTAAGTGCCGACCGGAATCTCGATGGTCTTGCCGTCCGCGGCGACCGCCGAGCCGCGCTCCTGATCGAAACTGACGACGCCCCTCACGCGGTGCGACCCCTCCTGCTGCTGCAACTCGTTGCGGAAGGGCAGGAGCGTCGAGCTGCTGACGTAAGTGGTGACGCTGTCGCGGACGGGGAAGACCTGATCGACCGGCGCGGCGGTGTTCATCGTCGCGGTGATCAGCATGCCCTCGCGGTTGAAATACCTCCCGCGCGAGCGCACGGTGAGGACCGCCGAGCCGACGGGCTGCGCGGCGTTGCCGAGGAAGAAGTTGAAGCTCAATTGCTCGCCGACGTTGAACGGGAGATCGTTCGCCGCGTTCGCCGCGCCGCCGCCCGCCGGCGCCGGCGTCGCGGCCGCGCGCGCCGCGCCGTCGCCGCGCGCCGGATCGTTAGTCAGACGCGGCGTGGGCTGCGGCTGCGGCTGCGGCTGCGCGGCGAGCTGCGCGGTCGCGGCGGTCGAGATCGACTCGTCGCTCGCGAGCGCGGCGCGCAGTTCGCCCGTGCGCAGCCGCGCGGTGACGAGGACGGGCACGTGCCGTTCGTCGTCGGTGAAATAGACGTTGAGGCGCAGGTCGTCCGCCGCGTGGTTCTTGCGCACGCGCACCTGCGAGGCGAGCGCGTTGAAAGAGCCGGCGGGGGTCTTGACGGTCTCACGCCCCGTGACGCGAAGCTCCGCGTCGTACTGCGTCCCCTGAAACTGTGCGGTGACGGGATAATTCAGGCCCGGCGCGAGGGGCAGGGCGCGCAGGGAGTAGAGGGCGGAAATCAGATCGTGACCGTAAGCCACGGCCTCCGCTCCGGCCGGCGAGGCGACGGTCGTCACGTCCTGCGTGCGCGCCGCGGCGTCCATCACGTCCGGCGTCTCGGGCGGCGGCGGCTGAGCGCCCGCCGTCGTCTGGGCGCGGTAGGGCGCGCCGGTCTGCGGATCGACGAAGGTGAAATAATAGTTGTCGAGCGCGAGCAGCGCGGCGTGCACCGCGCCCACGGTCGCGACGTGCGCGCGCAGCTCGACGCCCTCGCGGTTGAAGTAGGAGCCGCGCCCCGCGACGTAAAACTCGACGTGCGCGGCGTCGGCGAAGTTCGAGTAGGAGACGGTGTAGGTGAGCTTCTCGCCGACGGCGAGGCGCGGCGAGGGCGAAGAAGCGGCCGCGGCAGTCTGCTGCGCGGGCGCGGGCGCGGCGAGCAGGAGCGACAGTGCGAAGAGCGTGAGGGCGTTCGTCAGTCGTGTTCGGCGCAACAGTCGCTTCCCCTTTTCCCGATTCGGTCGTCTTCCGCGCGGCGGGCGCGCGGCTCGTGCCCGCGTCTGGTGTTACACGCAGCACGCGCGCGCGCCGTTCCTGAAATACGACGGGAGAAAAACGCCTACAGATTACAACAACGCGGCGCGCGCGCGCCACAGCCGGTGCGAGGCGAGGCGCGCGTAAGATTCTCGGAGGGAAAAACTCAGACCGCCGCCCCTTCCGCGCGGGTCATCTCCTCATGAACCTCGCGCGCGGCGGCGACCGGGTCGGGGGCGGAGAGAATGGCGCGACCCATCACCACGTAGTCGGCCCCGGCGCGCACCGCTTCGGCGGGCGACATCACGCGCCGCTGATCGTCGTTGGCGATGGCACGCTGTCGCACACCGGGCGTGACGACGAGGAAGTTACCTCGCATCGCGACCGAGCGCACCTGCTTGATCTCGTGCGCGGAGGCGACGACGCCGTCGAGCCCGCAGGTCGAGGCGAGCCGCGCGAGCAGCGCCGCCTGCGCCTCCGGCATGAAGGGGATGCCGATGTCGCCGAGCGTGACCGCGTCGAAGCTCGTGAGCACGGTGACGGCGATGACGCTCGGTCGCCGCAGCCCCTCGCGCTCCGCCGTCTCGGCCGCCGCCTCCGCCGCGCGACGCATCATCTCGCGACCGCCGAAGGCGTGGATGTTGAAGATGGAGACGCCGAGCCGCACCGCCCCGCGCGCGGCGGCGGCGACCGTGTTCGGGATGTCGTGGAACTTGAGATCGAGGAAGACGCGCCCGCCGCCTCCGACGATCTCGCGCACGATCTCCGGACCCGCCGCCGTGAAGAGCTGCGAGCCGACCTTGAACATCCCCGCGTAATCGCGCAAGGAGGCGACCAACTCGCGCGCCTCGGCGGCGGTCTCCACGTCCAGTGCGACGATCAGTTTATCGCTCATGGTAAAGCACTCAGGAGTTAGCTAATAGCTGTTAGCTATTAGCAATAAGTCGTCGGAAAGAGGGCAGAGAAGGGCGATTGACGAGCCGCAACAAATGAAAAGGATCAGTCCTCATACACACACTCTCTCTACCCCCCACGTTAAGCCCGGCCCGGCGCAACACATAAGCTTTCGGCTGACAGCTAACAGCTAATCGCTAACAGCTCCTGCGCCCGACAGCCGACCGCTTCGTCGAGCGACTCGAAGCCGTCGCGTGCGATCAGGCGGCGCAGGCCCTCGTTGATGTCGCGCGCGACGGTGAAGCCTTCGTAGACGAAGCCCGTGTAGAGTTGCACGAGACTCGCGCCCGCGCAAACCTTCTCCCAGGCGTCTTCAGCCGTGAAGACGCCGCCGACGCCGACGATTGTAAGCGAACCGCGCGCGAGTCGGTAGAGCTTCGCGATCATTTTCGTTGCATTCTCGCGCAGAGGCGCGCCGCTCAAGCCGCCCTCGCCGCAGGCGGCGACCACGTCTGCGGGGGTGCGCAAGCCCGCGCGGCTCGTCGTCGTATTCGTCGCGATGACGCCGTCGACCCCGGCGCGGCGCGCCACGTCCACGATCAGCTCCAGCTCGCCATCAGTGAGATCGGGCGCGACCTTCACGAGCAGGGGTACGGCCGGGCGCGATGCGGCGAGTTCGCGGTTGCGGCGTTGCAGCGCGCCGAGGAGCGAGGCGAGCGCGTCGGCGCGCTGAAGCTCGCGCAAGCCGGGCGTGTTCGGCGAGCTGACGTTGACGGCGACGTAGTCCGCGTGCGGGCGCACCAGCTCGAAGCTGGCGAGGTAATCGGGCACGGCTTCGCCCACGTCGACGACGCGGCTCTTGCCGATGTTGACGCCGAGCACGCACGGGGGGCGACCCTCGCGCGCGATTCGCGCGGCGAGCGCCGCCGCGCCGTCGTTATTGAAGCCCTGGCGGTTGACGAGCGCGCGGTCGAGCGGCAGTCGGAAGAGTCGCGGCCGCGCGTTGCCGGGCTGCGGCAGGTGCGTCACCGTCCCGACCTCGACGAAGCCAAAGCCCAGCGCCGAGAGCTGTCGCGCGACCTTCCCGTTCTTGTCGAAGCCCGCCGCGACGCCCAGCGGGTTGTCGAAGGTCAGGCCGAGCCTTTGCAGCCCGCCGAACGGCGCGCGCGCGAGCCTTCGCGACGCGAATCTCCGCGCGGCTTGCGTGGCGAGGGCGGTCGAGAGCGCGTGCAGGGCAAGCTCGTGCGCCGTCTCCGGCTCAAGCCGGAAGAGCGCGGGCCGCAGGAGCGAGCGATAGAGCATCAGTAGCGTAAGTAAAAACGGAGGAGTCGAACATGATCACGGACGATTCTCACCGCGTCGTGGCGGCGAGACTCCCAACAGCCGGAGTAAATCAGGTCTGTCCTTCACCGGGAGAGTCACCACGCGACGTAACACGACCAACCCATCTTCCATCCGGGCGATTCTTACGTCATCGGGCATGACGCCGAAGGCTGCCTCGCCGTGATTGATAAGAAAATCATCGTGCGGTTCGCCACTCATGTCGGCGTGCATCGTACCACACTCGCGCGCGGGGTTGTCAGCAAAACGGGTGAGCCTTGTCACGCGCCGCGCGGCTCTGATAGTATCCGCAGCCGATGGAGTTAGTCGAAAAAGTTCGGATCATGGACGCGGCGCGCATCAACCGGGCGCTGGCGCGGCTCGCCTCCGAGATCGTCGAGGAGAATCAGGGCGCGAGCGAGCTGTACCTGGTCGGCGTGCAGCGCCGCGGCGTGCCGCTCGCCCACCGCCTGGCGGACAAGATCGCCGACCTCGAAGGCTCGCGCCCGCCCGTCGGCGTCGTCGACATCACGCTCTACCGCGACGACCTCTCGACCGTCGGCGCGAACCCCATCGTCAACCGGACGGAGTTGCCCGGCGGCGTCGACGACCGTAACATCGTGCTCATCGACGACGTGCTCTACACGGGGCGCACCATCCGCGCCGCGCTCGATCAGCTGATAGACTTCGGCCGCCCCCTGCGCGTGCAGCTCGCCGTGCTCGTCGACCGCGGGCGCGAGCACAGGGAGTTGCCGATCCAGGCTGATTTCGTCGGGAAGTTTGCGCCGACGAAGCGCAGCGAGATCGTGAAGGTGATGCTCACGGAGTTTGACGGCGAGGAAGGGGTCGCCATCGTGGAACGACCAGCCGCCGGGAGCGCGGAGGAGAGGCGACCTTAAAGGGTCGCCTTTTTTGTGTCCGGCGCAGGCGCCGGGCGCGGGGCTGAAGGGGTGAGGCGGCAAAGGAGGTCGAGTGAAGACTGAGTCGGGGCGCAGACACCTGCTCGGCATCAGTGAGTTGAGCGCGGAAGAGATCGCGCACGTGCTCGACACGGCAGAGACTTTCCGCGAAATCTCGCGACGCGAGATCAAGAAAGTCCCCGCGCTGCGCGGCCGCACCGTCATCAACCTCTTCTTCGAGCCCTCGACTAGAACGCGCACCTCCTTCGAGATCGCCGGCAAGCGGCTCTCCGCAGACACCATCAACATCAGCTCTTCGGCTTCGAGCGTGGCGAAGGGCGAGACGCTGCTCGACACCGCGCGCAACCTCGAAGCGATGTCGCCCGACTTCATCGTCATCCGCCACCCCTGTTCCGGCGCGGCTCACGCGCTCGCGCGCGTCTGCCGGGCCGCCGTCATCAACGCGGGCGACGGCGCGCACGAGCACCCGACGCAGGCGCTCCTGGACGCGCTCACCATCCGGGAGCACAAGGGCCGCATCGCAGGGCTCGAAGTCGCCATCCTCGGCGACCTACTCCACTCGCGCGTGGCGCGCTCGAACGCGCACCTCCTGACCAAGCTCGGCGCGAGCGTGCGCCTGGCCGGCCCCGGCACGCTCGCGCCGCCGGAGTTCGCGTCGCTCGTCGAGGGCGGCGGGTTGAAGATCGCGAACCGCGTGGAGGAGGCCATCGACGGCGCGGACGTGGTGATGGTCTTGCGCATCCAGCGCGAGCGGCAGACGGCGGCTTTCTTCCCCTCCCTACGCGAGTACGCAGTCCACTACGGGCTCAACCGCAAGCGGCTCGACGCGGCGAAGCGCGACGCCATCGTGATGCACCCGGGACCCATGAACCGCGGCATCGAGATCGCGTCGGACGTGGCGGACGGCACGCGCTCGCTCATCCTCGATCAGGTCGCCAACGGTCTCGCCGTCCGCATGGCCGTGCTCTACCTGCTCGACGGGGGCTCGCTCGTCGGAAAGGACGAGGCGGTGCTGACGAAAGGTGAGCCCGTCGCGGCGGACATGTCTGACACCGCGGCGCGGACGAAGGAGGCGACGACGCAGAACCCGTTGCCACTCGGAGAAGAGCTGGAACCCGTCCGCGCCGGGCTGGCAAAACTCGAAAGCGACGCGCCGCCGCGGAGGTTTCGCGCGCACCGCCCGAAGACCGACCGCGCCCTCGTCGGGCAAGACGACGGTCACGGAACGACTGACAACTGACCACGGACGCCGTCGCGCTGGAAACTGATGACAGCGTCACGCTGAAAACTGAACACCGTCTGACAACTGTCTCATGAGACTGCTCATCGCCAACGGCTACGTGATCGATCCGACGCAGGGCGTCAACGGCGGCAAAGATCTGCTCATCGAAGACGGCCGCGTCGCGGGCCTGCTCGCGCGCGGCGAGGGCGTGCCCGAGGGCGCGGAAGTTTTCGACGCGACGGGTCTCGTCGTCGCGCCCGGCTTCATAGACCTGCACACGCACCTGCGCGAGCCCGGTCAGGAGTACAAGGAGACCATCGAGACGGGCGCGGCGGCTGCCGCGGCGGGCGGCTGGGCGAGCGTCTGCGCGATGCCGAACACCGATCCCGTCAACGACAACCCGGCGGTGACGCGCTTCGTCATCGAGCAGGCGGAGGCGGCGGGACTCGCCAACGTCTTTCCGGTCGGCGCGATCACGAAGAACTCCGAGGGCAGTGAACTCGCCGAGATGGGCGAGATGCGGCGCGCGGGCATCGTCGCCGTCTCGGACGACGGGCGCTCCGTGCCGTCAGCAGGGACGATGCGCCGCGCAATGGAGTACGCGCGCGGCTTCGATCTCACCGTCGTCGATCACTGCGAGGATCGCGCGCTCGCCGCGGGCGGGGTGATGCACGAGGGCAGTTGGTCGCTCCGGCTGGGCCTGCGCGGGAGCCCGGCGCTCGCGGAAGAACTCGACGCGCTGCGCGACTGCGCGCTCGCGGAACTCACGGGCGCGCGGCTGCACCTCGCCCACGTCTCGACGCGCGGCGCGCTCGAAGCCGTGAGGCGCGCGAAGGAGCGCGGGCTGCTGGTGACCTGCGAGGTCGCGCCGCACCACTTCACGCTCTCCGACGAGGCGGTCAGGGACTACGACACGAACACGAAGATGTGCCCGCCGCTCAGAAGCCTCGAACACATCGAGGCGATCCTCGACGCCCTGCGCGACGGCACGATTGACGCCATCGCCACCGACCACGCGCCGCACCATTCGGACGAGAAGGCGCTCGAATACGACCACGCCCCGAACGGCGTCACGGGTCTCGAAACCGCCGTCGGCCTCGCCTTCGACCGGCTCGTCCACGAAGGCGTCATCAACCTCGAACGTCTGGTGGAACTCTGCTCGGTCAACCCGGCGCGCATCTTCAGCCTCACAGACCGCGGCACGCTCCGACCCGGCGCGTGGGGCGACGTGACGATCCTCGACCCCGACCTCGAATGGGCGTTCGACGCCTCGCGCTCGAAATCCAAGAGCCGCAACACGCCCTTCGACGGCTGGACGCTGCGCGGCGCGGCGGTCGCCACTATCGTCGCCGGTCGTCTCGTCTATCGCCGCGCCGAAGAGCCATTAGCAGTTAGCTGTTGGCCGGATTCTGGCGGTCAATAAATATCAGCGTCTGTTCGGCTAACGGCTAATAGCTGATAGCTTAAAGCTGCCTGTTAATACAAAAAGAGAGACCCGCCGCGCTCTCCCCTTCGCTGCGGGTCTCTCTTCGTTACGGTCGCTCGCTTACGTAGTGACAGGGGCGACCGAACCCTTACGAGACATTCCGTCTCTGATTTTGTCGGAGGTCTCGCCCGCGCTCTCCCCTTCGCTGACGAGACCCCCTCCGCACCGACAACCGTAAGGTTGCCGATCTCGTTAAAACTTACCTCACCGTCGTGCGGTACTCCGGCAGGCGCAGGCTCTGGTTGAGAGCGACGCCGAACTCCGTGCCCGACTTTACTTCCGCGTCCCGCTCCTTCTCGTACACGCGCCCACCCGTGCCGAGCGCGCCGCCGAGGAGCGCGCCTATCGCCGCGCCCTTGCCGCCGCCCGCGATGGCCCCGATTAGCGCGCCGCCCGCCGCGCCGCCGCCGATGAAGACCGCGTCGCGCTTGCGATTCGACCGGCCCTTGACGGTGCTCTCGTTGTCCGCGTTCACGTCATCCGCCTGCAAAGTCGTCAGCGATCCGTTGATCGTGTAGCGCGCCCGATTAGGCAGCTCGACGGAATTGAACCGCACGGAGATGTTGCCGGGCGTGCGGCGACCGGCGCGCGTCACCGTGGAGACGCGACCCCAGACCTTGCTTCCGACCGGGATCACTTCGATGCCCTCGGCGTAGACGGGCTCGGTCGTGGTCGTCGAGAAAGTGTCGCCGACGCGCGCCGTCTTCGAGTTGAGTTCGCTGTCGAGGCGGACGCGGACGGTCGTGTCGGTCGCCAGGGTGTAGTACCTGATCGCGGGCTGCCTCACGACCGTCGTGCGCGTGGTGCGCGTAGTGCGTCTGATGCGCGGCCGAGCGCGCCGCTGCGCGTCGGCGGGGATCACCGTCGCGGCGATCAGTGCGAGTATCGCGATGAAACTGGTGGCGCGTCGCGCCGTGTTCGTCTTCATCTTCAGGTCTCCTTCGCGGGGCGGCTAGTTGCGTCTTGCTCTCTTCGTTCAGAGCCTCGCAATGTCTGCCGCCGTTTTGGTAAAAGCAATGACCGTGCCAAGCGGGACGCCGCGGCAATGAGCGCAAAAGTCTCGCCGTTGACACCATTTTTAGGGCATTCGGAGAAGTCGCGTTTAACACGCAGCCCCGTCCGGCCCCGACATGCGCCGTAGCGTGCGTATGCCTTGCACGATATCGTGTGAACATGAATGTAACAAAACATCGCCGGGATGAATAACGGCGCGTCGCTTCGCGCGAGCGCCTGCGCGCTTGACTTCGGTCGCCGCTTCACATAAATCATGCGGGCAGCGCAAAGTTGAAATCCCGCGCACACTTGTGCCGCGACAGACACCCGAAAAGGAGAAATTCTTATGAGCGCAACCGCACCGACAGCCGCCGCCGGCAACGGCATCCCGCGCATCAACGAGCCCGCCCCCGACTTCGAGGCGAAGACCACGAACGGGATGCTGAAGCTCTCCGATCTCAAAGGCAAGTGGGTCGTGCTCTTCTCGCACCCGGCGGACTTCACGCCCGTCTGCTCGACCGAGTTCGTCGAGTTCGCGCGCCGCTCCGACGAGTTTAAGCAGCGGAACGTGCAGCTCGTGGGTCTTTCGGTCGATTCCGTCACCGCGCACATCGCCTGGATCAGAGACTTGCAGAAACACTTCGACGTGAAGGTCGATTTCCCCGTCATCGCCGACCTCGACACGAAGGTCGCGCAGAAGTTCGGGCTCATCCACCCCGCGGCTTCCGAGACCGCGACCGTGCGCGCCGTCTTCATCATCGACGAGAAGGGCGTCATCCGCGCGCTCATCTACTACCCGATGAGCCTGGGGCGCAACATCGACGAGGTGCTTCGCGTCGTCGACGGCTTGCAGACGGCGGACACGAACGCCTGCGCCACGCCCGCCAACTGGAAGCCCGGCGAGAAGGTGATCGTCCCGCCGCCGCAGACGCTTAACGACGCCGAGGAGCGCACCAAGCGCACCGACTACGAAGTGACCGACTGGTATTACTCGAAGCGGGATCTGCCGAAGCAGTCTTAAAGAACCGGCGAGAGCAGAGTCGGGAGGGAGCAGACGTGGAAGAGATCACGGCGACCGAACTCAAGCGGCGGCTCGACGGCGGCGACGATCTACAGATCATCGACGTGCGCGAGCAGAACGAGCATGACATCGCGCGGCTCGAAGGCGCGAAGCTGATCCCGCTCGGGCAGGTCTTGAACCGCATGGGCGAGATCGATGCGGATCGCGAGACGGTCGTCCACTGCAAGCTGGGCGGGCGCAGCGCGAAGGCTATCGAGGCGCTCAGGCGCGCGGGCTTCGCCGGTCGCCTGCTGAACCTGAAGGGCGGCATCACCGCCTGGTCGAACGAAGTCGATCCTTCCGTGCCGAAGTATTGAGCGCGCGGGGCGGCGCTCTCCCGCGCGCGTGGGTAAGGGTAAAGGCCGCGGGGTCGCGAATGGAACGTTCCCTTCGCGACCCCGCGGCCTTTACTTCCGGTCATTCGCGGTCTCTTGTGGCCGAAGCTCAGCCCGCGGTGCGCCCCTGCGCCTGACCGCCGCTCTGCTGACCGAGGTGACGCGCCAGCAGCCGCTTCGCTTCGGTCGCGCGCCGCCCGTTCTCCTCCTTCAGGTTGGTGAAAAACTTGACGAGCTCCTGATCGCCGCTCTGCTCGGCGTCGGCGATGTACATCGCCTCGGTCTCCGCGCCCTGCAGCGCGTGGTAGATGGTGCTGACGAGGTTGTAGGCGATGTCGGGAGTCCCCGTGTTGCCCTGGCTGTCGTTGTTACCTTGTGCGGACATAGTCTGTACCCTTTCGTTGAAGACCACTATTAACTGCGGGGGCGACTCGGAGGGGGAACACGCGCGATTGTAGGAACGGCGCGCGGCGAAAGCAAGCGCGCGCAAAAATTCTGATACCGGGGGCGGGACTCGAACCCGCACGACCTTACGGTCAACGGATTTTAAGTCCGTTGCGTCTGCCATTTCGCCACCCCGGCATCACGGCGGAAAGATATCACGCGAAGCGCGGGCGTTCCAACTTCTTCACCTTCGGCACGGCTGGTGTTAAACTAGCGCCATCGAAAAAAGATTCCTCGCCTGGCGGCGCGGCTACGCCTGCGGACGTTCGGCTGAAAAGTTTATGAGTGAAGAGCAGGAAGTTTTCCTCCGGCACATCCAGCGCGCGGGGCTCAAGCGCACGGCGCAGCGCGATCTCATCCTCGAAGTGTTCCTGCGCACCGAGGAGCACCTGTCGAGCGAAGACCTCTACCGCCTCGTGCAGCGCGAAGACCCGGCCATCGGGCAGACGACCGTCTACCGGACGCTGAAACTGCTGACCGACGCCGGGCTCGCCCGCGAGGTGCGCTTCGGCGACGGCCGCACGCGCTACGAGCACAACTACAAGCACCCGCACCACGATCACATGATCTGCACACAGTGCGGCAAGACCATCGAGTTCTTCTCCGCCGACCTGGAAAAGTTGCAGGACAAGATCGCCGCCAAGCACAAGTTCGAGATCACCCACCACACGCTCCGCATGTTCGGCTACTGCGCCGACTGCCGCACCAGCGCCGCGCGCGCCGACAGGGAGTCTTCCGCCGCCGAGCCGCGCGTCCGCTTCGCCTCCGCGCCGGGCACGAGTTGAGACGATTGCGGATTGGGGATTGCGGAATGCGGATTGAAAGACGGGTTCTGTCCTTTAATCCGCAATCCGCAATCCCCAATCCGCAATCCCTGGGCGGCGTTGAGTTTTTACTTTCGCGGATCATTGATGTAATTTCCAGGTAGCCTCCCCCGAAGTTTGCTGACGAGAGAAGTCGAGAGGTGTGTGATGAGTGTCAACGTTGAGTTCGCGCCCGACGGGCAGCACGGCGTGGTCGCCGAGGGGACTTACCTGTGGGACGCCGCGAAGCGTCTGGGCGTGCGGCTGCCCGCCGAGTGCGAGGGGCGCGGCGAGTGCGACACCTGCGCCGTCGTCGTCAAAGAGGGCGCGGCGCTGCTCTCGTCACTGACGAACGCCGAGCGCGAGCGCCTGAGCCCGGAAAGGCTCGCGTCGGGGCAGCGGCTCGCGTGCCAGGCGAAGGTCGAGCGCGCGGGGGCGGTCGTCTTGCAGCCCGTGCCGCAGCCGGAGCGCGAGCCCACGACCGAAGAGACGACGAAAGACATATGCACGGACTTCCGCGACATGACGCTCCAGCAGAAGTTCGCCACGCTCGCCGAGCTTGAGATCATCGCCGCCGCGCAGACCTTCCGCGCCATCGCCGATCTCTCGTTGAGCGCGCTCGGCAAGGGGCTCGACGCCGTCGTCGGGGCGGGCCGCGCGCGCGCCCAGCGACAGCGCGCCGCGCACCGCCCGCCAGAGCACGGCGGCGCGGGACGCAAAGCGGAGGGGCCTAAAAAAGATACGACGCCGTAAGCCGTGCGCGCCGCCGCGCCCTCGTCATCCGCGCTGCCCTTAGTTCGACGAACCGCCCGACCCCGCGCGCCTGATACCATGAAGGCTCAACGACCGAAACTTCGCGCTCGACGCCCGCCGCCGCCCCGCCGCCTGATCTCTTTAACGTCACTGCTCGCCCTCACTTTCCTCGTCGCCTGCCAGGGCGACTCCGGCAGAACTGTCTCAAACTCTAATCCGACGAGCGCCGCCGCGTCCCCCGCCGCGAGCGCGTCGAACGCGACCGCCGCGCGCCCCGCGTTCGACGGCGCGCGCGCGTTCGAGCACGTGCGGAAGATGGTCGAGATGGGGCCGCGCCCGGCCGGGTCGGCGGAGTTGGCGCGCACGCGCGCCTACATCGTCGGCGAGCTTCAGTCGGCGGGTCTGAAAGTTACGACCGACGAGTGGGAGGCGCAGACGCCGGTCGGCGCGCGCCGGATGGCGAACGTCGTCGCGGAGCTGCCCGGCAAGTCGCCGGACGCGATCATCGTCGCCAGCCACTACGACACGAAGCCGATCAAGGGCGTCCGCTTCGTCGGCGCGAACGACGGCGGCTCCTCGACCGGCGCGCTCATCGAGATCGCGCGCGCGCTCGCCGCCACGGGTCAGCAGCCCGCGCTCACCTACTGGTTCGTCTTCTTCGACGGCGAGGAGGCTTTCTGCAACGGCTGGGAGGAGTGCCGGACGCCGGACGGGCAGCCCGACAACACCTACGGCAGCCGCCGCTTCGTCGCGCGCTTGCAGGAGCAGGGGCAGAAGGATCGCGCGCGCGCCATGATCCTGCTCGACATGATGGGCTACAAGAGCCTCAAGCTCGCGCGCGACGAGATGGGGACGCCGTGGCTCGCGGACATCATCTGGCAGACGGGGAAGGAGATCGGCTACGGCGGCGTCTTCGTCGAGGGCGAGGAGCCGGTCGGCGGCGACGACCACGAGCCGTTCCTGCGCGCCGGCATCCACGCCGTCGATCTCATCCAGCTCACGGGCTACCCCTACTGGCACCAGGCGACCGACACGCTCGACAAGATTTCCGCGAAGAGTTTGCAGGCGGTGGGCGAGACCGTCATCGCCAGCCTCCCGCGCGTCGAGAAGAACGTCGCGCGCTGAGCCGCATTCACCAAGATGGCAGAGGGTAAAGTGAAACGAGTCGCGGTCGTCGCGGGCGACGGCATCGGGCCGGAAGTGATCGCGGAAGCCGTCCGCGTGATAGAGGCTTTGCGCGAGACGCACGGCGTCGAGCTTGAGCTGCGCCACTTCGACTGGGGCGCGGACAAGTTTTTGAGCGAGGGCGTCGGCCTACCCGACGGCGCGTTGGAGATGCTCTCGCGCGATTTCGACGCCATCCTCGCGGGCGCGTTCGGCGACCCGCGCGTGCCCTCGAACCAGCACGCCGAGGACATCCTGCTGGGGATGCGGCGCGGCCTCGATCTCTACATCAACCTGCGCCCGGTGCGCCTGCTCGACGCGCGGCTCACGCCCCTGCGCGACCGGAAGGTCGAAGAGATCGACTTCGTCGTCTTCCGCGAGAACACCGAGGGCGCATACTGCGGCGCGGGCGGCTTCCTGAAGAGGCACTCTTCGGAAGAGATCGCGACGCAGGAGGAACTTAACACGCGGCGCGGCGTCGAAAGGATCGTCGTCGCGGCCTTCGAGTACGCGCGCGCGCGCGGGCGTCGCAAGGTGACGATGTGCGACAAGTCGAACGTGCAAAGGTTCGGCGGCGACCTCTGGCAGCGCGTCTTCCGCGAAGTGGCGGCGCGCTACCCCGGCATCGAGTCGAATCATCAGTACGTGGACGCCACGGCGATGTTCATGATCCTGAACCCGGCGCAGTTCGACGTGGTGGTGACGAACAACCTGTTCGGCGACATCCTGACCGACCTCGGCGCGGCGTTGCAGGGCGGCCTAGGGGTGGCGGCTTCGGGCAACATCCACCCGGGTCGCGTCTCGCTCTTCGAGCCCGTCCACGGCAGCGCGCCGCCGCTCGCGGGGCGCGGCGTGGCGAACCCGGTCGGGTCTATTCTGACTACGGCGATGATGCTAGAATACCTCGGACACTTCGAGGCGGGCCGCGCGGTCGAGCGTGCGGTGGGCGAAGCGGTCGTCGCGCGGGAGACGACCACCGACCTCGGCGGCGCGCTCTCGACGCGCGCGGCGGGCGAGGCGATCATCAGCCGCCTCGCGCGGGCGAAGTGAGTGGCGGGAAGGCGAGCGGACGCGCGCCGATTTTCAGAGAGCGGCAAGGGGTTTATGGGCGGCACGGGGCGAGACTTCGGGCAGAAGCTGGTGGCGATCCTCGTCATCTTCGCCATGCTCGCGCTGATGGGGCTGCCCCTGACGGCCATCATCTTCTTCGCCGTCGTCGTCTTCTTCGTCTGGCGCGCCGTCGACCGCTCAGAGCAGCACGAGACGCGCCGGGCCTTCGAGTTCTACCTCTCCGCGCACGAAATCCTCCGCGACGACGACCGCCGCTGGTTCGGCTTCGAGATCAACGAAGTGATCGCCGCGGGCGAATCCGTCCTCCACTCGATGAAGGACGCGCCGCCGCTCGTCCACTACGCGCTCGGCGCGCTCTACCACCGCGCGGGCGACTACGCGGCGGCCGTCGAGCACCTCGCCTACGTCGTCGAGGACGAGCAGGCCGACGAGAGCGGCTTCAACACGCCCACGCCGGAGCTGCGCCGCTACGCCGAAGTGCTCCGCCGCCTGGAGCGCGAGCCCGCCGAGGGGCCGCTGACCATCGCCGCCGTCCGCAGCCTCCAGCGCGCGCGCGCGACGCAAGCCGCGGGGCTCCTCGAAGCCTCGCGCGCGCGCCTCGCGAACGCGCGCTCGCCCCAGCTCGTGCAGCCGGCTGAAGAGGCCGACGCCGCGCCCTCACGCTTCGACCGCGCCGCCGCCAGGCTCCCGCACGCCAAAGATCAAGCGCCGGCTCAACCCCCGCCGCCCACCGCCCCGCCGCCCATCGCCGAAGTCCTCCGCGACGTTTACGAGGAAGAGAAGAAGACGGCGTAAGAGCCGTCAGCATTCAGCGGTCAGCAATCAGCCTAGCCGGATACTTAGAGCGTCCAACAAGGCTCGACGGGCGTGGATAGTTCGTAGGGGCAGGGCTTGTCCCTGCCCGCTCTCTCCGCGCCGAGGACGGGCAGGGACAAGCCCTGCCCCTACAGTCGTCCCGGTCGTCCGTGGCTCTTAACACGGGTAAGTTTCATCAGCGATGAGGCCTTGTTCTGGCTGAAAGCTGAGTGCTGAATGCTGACGGCTCTCACCTTTTCTGCTATAACTGTCCCCGAAGGGAAACTCTCACAAGCCTCGTCGATTAGTCCGCGCCGCACAGGGGTTGATGTCGACAGAAACGATCATCGGGAGCTACCGCATCGGGGAGCGCATCGGGCGCGGCGGGATGGGCGAGGTCTTCCGCGGGCACCACACGAAGCTGCCGCGCGAGGTCGCCATCAAGTCGATCAGCACGCGCGCGAAGGCTCACGATCTGCGCGCGCTGCGCCACCGCTTCGAGCGCGAGGCGTTCATCCAGTCGCAGTTAGATCACCCCGGCATCGTCAAAATCTACGACTACATCGTCGCCGAGCAGACCTACTACATCGTGATGGAGTACGTCGAGGGCCTCTCGCTCGCGCAGCTGCTCGCCGCCGAGGGCAGGCCGCTCGCCGGCGAGCGCGCCCTCTACCTCTTCGATCAAATCCTGACGGCGGTCGCCTACGCCCACACCTTCACCTACAAGGATCAGGAGGGGAACGCGCACCGCGGCATCATCCACCGCGACTTCAAGCCCGCCAACGTCCTCGTCACGCCGCAGGATCGGATCAAGATCACGGACTTCGGCATCGTCAAGCTGGTCGGCGCGGACACGACCGACACCTTCGGCACGGGCTACGGCTCGCCGCGCTACGTCTCGCCCGAACAGGCGCAGGGGCTGCCCGTCGATCAGCGTTCGGACATCTACTCTCTCGGCATCATCCTCTACGAGATGCTCACCGGCGCGCCGCCCTTCGGCAACGACGCCGAGAAACTCACGCGCACCGAAATCCTGCGCGCGCAGGTCGAGCGCGCGCCGCGCGCGCCGTCGGCCGTGAACCCGGAGATCGCGCCCGAGGTCGAGGCGGTCATCCTCCGCGCGCTCGCGAAAGACCCCGCGAGCCGATTCCAGACCGCCGCCGAATTCCTGCGCGCCGTGCGCCTGGCGCGCGCGCGCGACGCGGGCGTGGTGATCGAGAAGGCTCAAACCGCCGTCGGGGCGTCGCACCCGACGGGGACGCACGAGCTGGGCGCGCCGGCCGATTTGACCGTGCGGCAGAGCTACAACACAGAGCCCATTCACGATCTTACCTGCGCCAACTGCGGCGCGGAGGCGGACGCGGACGACGGGAAGTGTCGGGTCTGCGGCGCGCAGCTCGGCTCTTCGACCTCGACCGCGCGGCTCGCGCGCCCGAGCGCGCGAGGCAAGTGGGCCGTCGTCGCGCTCATCGCCATCGGCATCGTCACGGGCGCGCTGATCTACCTCAACCTTTCCCGCGAGGCGCGCCGCCGCGCCGCCGCGCAGGGCGCGCAGAACGCGAACGCGCGGGGGCGCGCGACCCTGCCCTCGTCGCCGATGGGTCCGCTGCCGGCGACCGATCTCGCGGCGCTGAAGCCCGCGCGCGTCCTCGTCGATTCGAGCTTCGACGGCTACGACGCGAAGCCCCTGACGGACGGCGTGACGGACGTGCGCCGCGTCGCCGCGATGCGCTACAACGAGGGCAACTGGGCTTCCGCCGAGACGCCCGACGCGCACTGGATCGAGTTGCAGTTCGACGAGCCCGCGGGCGTCGCCGCCATCTACGTATATTGGGGCTTCGACAAGAATCGTTATCTGCCCGCGCGCCGCGCCGAGCTGCAAGCTGCGGACGAGCGCGGCGCGTGGCACACGATCTCGACCGTCGAGCCCGGCGCGAACTACGACCGCACCTCCTTCGAGTTCGCGCCCGTCAACACCACGCGGCTGCGCCTGGTACAGCCCGCGCAGCAGGGGCCGCCCAACCGCTCCTTCATCATGTGGGTGCGCGAGGTGCAGGTCTTCGGCGCGAAGGACTAGCGCCGGCTGTAATCTCCGAGCCCCCTGTGGCAAACTCTCTCCCGCCATGCTCACCGCAGAAATCATCGCCATCGGATCGGAACTGCTGACGCCGGAGCGCACGGACACCAACAGCCTGTGGCTCACGGAACAGCTCAACCAGATCGGCATCGAGGTCAAACTCAAAACGGTCGTCGGCGACGACGACGCGCGTCTGGAAGAGGCGATCAAGGACGCCCTGCGCCGCTCGCGCGCCGTCATCACGACGGGCGGCCTGGGTCCCACCGAAGACGACATCACGCGCAAGATCGCCGGCCGCGCCATGAGCCGCCGCCTGCAACTCGACGAGAAGGTGCTGGCGGGCATCCGCGCCAAGTTCATGCGCTGGGGGCGCGCGATGCCGGAGATCAACGCGCGGCAGGCGATGATCATCGAGGGCGCGGAGGTGTTGGACAACCCGAACGGATCGGCTCCGGGGATGTACGTCGAGCACGAGGGCCGCTCGGTCGTCCTGCTGCCGGGGCCGCCGCGCGAGATGAAGCCGATGTTCGAGTCGTTGGTAAAGCCCCGGCTCGTGGCGAAGGCGGGCGACGTGCGCGTCGTGCGGAGGGTGCTGAGAGTCTCCGGCCTGGGCGAGTCGGCGGTGGACGAGAAGATCGCGCCGGTCTACCGCCAGTACACGAACCCGCAGACGACGATCCTCTTCAACCGCTCGGAGATCGAGATTCACCTGACCGCGCAGGGCAAGACCGAGCAGGAGGCGGAGCTCCTGCTCGACGGGCTCGCCGGTCAGATCGAGGAGCGTCTGGGCGACGCGATCTTCGCCTTCCGCGGCGAGAAGATGGAAGAGGTCGTCGGCCTGAGATTGGCCGTCGGCGGCTTCACGCTCGCCACCGCCGAGAGTTGCACGGGCGGCCTCGTCGCCGAGCGCATCACGGAAGTCCCCGGCTCGTCCGTCTATTTCAGGGAGGGCGTGGTCGCCTACTCTAACGAGGCGAAGGTGCGACTGCTCGGCGTGCCGTCCGATCTGATCGCGGAGTACGGCGCGGTCTCAGCGCCCGTCGCCGAGGCGATGGCGGACGGCGTGCGCCTGCGCGCCGAGGCCGACTTCGGCGTCTCCGTCACGGGCGTCGCCGGCCCCGACGGCGGCACGGAAGAGAAGCCGGTCGGGCTCGTCTACATCGCGCTCTCCGACGACGCGCACACGGAGCACCGCAAGCTGCTCCTGCCCGGCGACCGACAACTCATCCGCTGGCGCGCCTCCCAGGCCGCGCTCGACCTCCTGCGCCGTCGGCTCATCTGACACCCGTTCGCCAACGAAATGATGACTACAGTCATGAAATCGGTTCACAAGCCACTGGTCTTCATCGTTCTTCTCGCGTGGTGCTCCGCGCCGCCCGCGCGGGCTCAGGGACAGCGACGCGCCCCCGCCGTCTCGCCGCGGCAGACCGCGCAGTCGTTCTACCGCTTCCACTTCGCGCACGGCATGGACTTCACCGAGCGGAACCTGCGGCAGAGGCGTCGGTGGCTGACGGCGGAGCTGTACGATCTCCTGCGCGACGAATTCCGCAAAGAGGCCGAGCGGGCGAAGGCCCACCCGGACGAGGCCCCGTTCATCGAAGGCGATCCTTTCACCGACTCGCAGGAGTACCCGAAAAGTTTTCGCGTCGGAAACGCCATCTCGTCGGGCGGGTCGTCCGTCGTGCACGTCACGCTCGTCTGGGTGGGGCGCGCGCCTCATGAACGCGAGGAGCGGGCGGTGAGCGTCACCATGAGGCGGGTCGGCGCGCGCTGGCTGATCGGTAACATCAAGAGCGCGGGCGGGGAAGACCTGCTCACGCTGCTCAGAAAACCGCGCGAGTGAGGCGGCGCGATGCTGACACACGCGCCCGCGCTCATCGCCTCATACCTGCTCGGCTCGATCCCGTTCGGCTATCTGATCGTGAGGGCGCAGAGCGGCGGCGACGTGCGCGAGACGGGATCGGGCGGGACGGGCGCGACCAACGTGACGCGGCGCGCGGGGAAGGGCGCGGGCGTACTGACGCTCGCGCTCGACGCGCTGAAGGGGGCGCTCGCAGTCTTGCTCGCGCGCTGGCTCGTCGCGCCGGGCTTCGGGGTCGACTGGTGGATCGCTGCGTCGGCGCTCGCGGTCGTCGCGGGGCACGTCTTCCCCGTGTGGCTGCGGCTGCGCGGCGGGAAGGGCGTGGCGACCGGGCTCGGCGCGTTCCTGTGCCTCGCGCCGCTCGCCGTGGCGTGCGCGGCGGTGGTGTTCGTCGCGGTCGTCTGGGCGACGCGCTACGTCTCGCTCGGCTCGATCACGGCGACCGCGCTGACGCCCGTGTTCGTCTGGCTGCTCTACGCGCGCGACGGCGGCGCGAACGCGCGGCCGCTCGTCGCGGCGACCGTCGCCGGCGGCGCGCTCATCATCTTCATGCACCGCGCCAACATCGGGAGACTGCTGCGCGGCGGCGAGAGCAAGTTGAAACTGTGAACGGGAGATCGTCCGTGGTCAGTTGTCCGTGGTCAGTTGTTCAATCCGCTTCTGAAGCACGTTGCCCGCCGGCCACTCACAACGGACAACGGACAACTGACCACTGACCACGGACAGCTTTTTCTCATGGCTCGAATCGCAATCATGGGCGCGGGCGGGTGGGGGACGGCGCTGGCGTGCGTGGCGGGGCGCGCCGGGCACGTCGTGCGCCTCTGGTCGCGCAACGATGAGGTGGTCGCGGCGATCAACGCGAGCCACGTCAACCACGTCTACTTGCCCGCGCGAGAGATCGCGGGAGACGTGGCCGCGACTCTCGACATGCGCGAGGCCCTGCGCGGCAGCGAGTTCGTCATCCTCGCCGCCCCGTCGCACGCCACGCGCGAGATGTTGACGCGCGCGCGTAGGGACGTGCCGGCGGGCGCGGTGCTGGTGAGCGCGACGAAGGGCATCGAGGCGGAGACTGGTCGTCGCGTCTCCGAGATCGCGCGCGACGTGCTCGGCGAAGAACGGGCGCGCAATTTCGTCTGCCTCTCCGGCCCCTCTTTCGCGCAGGAAGTCGCCGCGGGGCAGCCGACTGCGGTCGTCGCCGCGTGCGAGACGGCCGCTCCAGCCTTGCGCGTGCAGTCGGTTTTGAGTTACGAAAACCTACGCGTCTACACGAACGACGATCTCACGGGGGTGGAACTGGGCGGCGCGGTCAAGAATGTCATCGCGCTCGCCGCCGGGATGGTCGACGGGCTGGGCTTCGGCGCGAACAGCGTCGCCGCGCTCGTCACGCGCGGGCTCGCGGAGATGACGCGCTTCAGCGTCGCGCAGGGCGCGCGCGTGGGGACTTTGACGGGGCTCGCGGGGCTCGGCGATCTCGTCCTGACCTGCACGGGCTCGCTCTCGCGCAACCGCCGCGTCGGGCAGGGGCTGGGGCGCGGGCTCGCGCTCGAAGAGATTGTCGGCGGGATGCGCGAGGTCGCGGAGGGCGTGCGGACGACGCGCGCCGTCAAGCAGCTCTCGGCCCGGCTCGGCGTCGAGATGCCGATCACGGATCAGGTTCATGCCGTGCTCTATGAAGGCGGGCGGGCGCGCGACGCCGCGCACGAGTTGATGACGAGACCGCTCAAAGGGGAGTTTGAGGAGATGATGAAGTAAAGCATGTCCGTCGTCCGTAGTCGGTTGTCCGTTGTCCGCGCTTCATGTATGAGTCGCGCCGCCGCGTAACATAACTAGCCACGGGCAACGACCACGGACGACGGACGGCTCTCCTTTCATCATTAGTTCATTATGGCTGTCGCTGCCGAAGAAAAAAATCTGGTCACGAACCGCGCGGCGTTCCACGAGTACCACATCCTCGCGAAGTACGAGGCGGGGATCGCGCTGCAAGGGACCGAGGTCAAGAGCGTGCGCGAGGGCGCGGTGCAGTTGAAGGAGGCGTACGTCGCCGTGCGCGACGGCGAGGCGTGGTTGTTCAACGCGCACGTTTCGCCGTATGCTTACGGCAACCGAACCAATCACGATCCGACGCGCACGCGCAAGCTCCTCTTGCACCGCCGCGAGATCGAGAAGCTCGAAGGGGAGACTTCGACGAAGGGCATGACGCTGGTCGTGACGCGCGTCTACCTGAAGAACGGTCGGGTCAAGCTGGAGATCGGGGTCGCGCGCGGCAAGAAGCTCTACGACAAGCGCGAGACGGAGATGCGCCGCACGGTCGAGCGCGAGACGCGGGCGCAGTTGAAAGAACGCAATCGTTAGGGAGTGATCATCGGATGGATATTCAAACTAGTAACGGTCGGGCGGGCGACGCCGACGTGCAGGCGCTCGCCGTCGCCGTCTTCAAGGACGAAAAGGCGGACGAGGGCGTGCTGCGGGAGTTGGACGCCGCCGCGGGCGGGCTGCTCAAGTCCGTCATCGAATCGGAAGAGTTGAAGGGCAAAGAAGGCGAGACCGTCTACCTGCACCTCGGCGAAGGGCGCGAGGGGCTCAAGGCGCGGCGGCTGCTGCTCGTCGGCGTCGGCGAGCGCGCCGCCTACGGGCTCTCCCAGGTGTCGCAGTTCGCGGGCACGGTGGCGCGCGCGCTGCGTGCGCGAAACGCGAAGACGGTCGGGCTCGTCGCGCGCGCGCCCCGTGAGACGGAGGAGGGCGCGGCCTCCGCGGCGGTCGAGGGCGCGCTCATCGGGCTCTTCGAGCCGGACAAGTACCGCACGGCGGAGAAGGAGGAGCGCACGATAGATCGACTCCTGATCGTCGCCGAGGGCGCGGACGCCGAGGGGCTGAAGCGCGGGGCGGAGCGCGGGCGCATCGTCGGCGAGTCGGTCAACTTCACGCGCGATCTGGCGAACGAGCCGGGCGCGTACATGACGCCGACGATCATGGCGCAGCGCGCGCAGCAGCTCGGCGACGAGTTCGGCCTCGAAGTCGACGTGCTCGACCGCGCGCGGATGGAGCATCTCGGCATGGGATCGCTCCTGAGCGTCGCGCGCGGATCGGAAGAGCCGCCCGCGCTGATCGTGATGAAGTACACGCCGGAGGGCGGCGCGGGCGCGGGCGACGGGCTGCTCGCGTTCGTCGGCAAGGGCGTGACGTTCGACTCGGGCGGCATCTCGATCAAGCCGGGCGAGAACATGGAGCTGATGAAGTACGACATGACGGGCGGGGCGACCGTGATGGGCGCGATGCGCGCGGTCGCGCAGCTCAAGCCGTCGATCCGGCTGCTCGGCGTCGTGCCGGCGACGGAGAACCTGCCGTCGGGCAAGGCGACGAAGCCGGGCGACGTGGTGCGCGCCATGTCGGGCAAGACCATCGAGATCATCAACACCGACGCGGAGGGCCGCCTCATCCTCGCCGACGCCATCGCCTACGCGAAGAAACTCGGCGCGACGCGCGTCGTCGATCTCGCCACGCTCACCGGCGCGGTCTCGATCGCACTGGGCGACGTGAACACGGCGGTGCTCGGCACGGATCAGGAGTTGATCGACGAGTTGATCAAATCGGGCGGGGAGGTCGGCGAGAAGATCTGGCAGTTGCCGCTCGACAAGGAGTACACGCGGCAGATCAAGTCCGACATCGCCGACATCAAAAACGTCGGCGGTCGCAAGGCGGGCACGATCACGGCCGCCGCGTTCCTCAAGGAGTTCGCCGACGGCTTATCGTGGGCGCACCTCGACATCGCGGGTACGGCGTGGGGGGACGACGCCAAGCCCCACCGCTCGAAAGGCCCCACGGGCATCTGCGTGCGGATGCTCATCAACTACGTCGAGCGGATGGCGCGCGCCCAGGCGCCGACGGCATCAGCCTAGTCTCCTCCCCCAACTGTAAAGACGCCCCGCGCTCAGGACACCATGTCCTGAGCGCGGGGCGTCTGTTTGTGCGGGTTTTCGCTGATATTCGCGGGGGGATCGTGGTGCGCCGCCGAGAGTGCCGGAATGGGGGATAAAGAAAGATCATAGGAGGGTTACGATCAGTTGCAATAAAACTTGCAATTTTGGAAAGTTCTGGTATGTTGTAATCCTGCTAGGTTCCGTTGCTTGAGTTTTCAGGAGCCAAAGGGGCGGCGGTCACCACAAAAGCTGTCCTCACCCCCTCGTAAGGTCGCACGAGGTTCAAGAACCGCTCTCCTCTTTGGCAACAACGACACCGGCAAGTCCTGTCAGCACCCTCACAGAGGTTTCGTCCCGCCCGGAAGGCGGGACGATTTTTTTGAAAAGTGCTATATTGACGCCAGCGGGTGACCCTCCCCGACCCGGCGGCGACTCTTCCCGGACGGACGCCGCGGGCGCTGTCTTTTGCGTGTTTCGGACAGAGCGCAGTGGTCGACTACTACAAAGTATTAGGCGTCAAGCGGAGCGCCACGTCGGGTGAGGTAAAGTCGGCGTACCGGCGACTCGCGCGGCAGCGCCACCCGGATGTGAACGGCGGCACGGAGAAGGCCGCGCGCGAGTTCGCGCTCATCGCCCTCGCCTACCGCACGCTCAACGACCCGCAGGAGCGAGCCCACTACGACGCGCAGTTGATGCGGCGCGACGAAGGCTTCACCGGCGGCTCGGTCTTCCGTTCCGACAACCCGCACGCGAACCGCATGCGCCGCGTCGCCGTGCAGGCGCGCATGGACAAGGTCGTCGACAACCTGATCCAGGCGGAGCGGCGCGAGAATTTCGCCATGCAGCAGGCGGTCTTCACCACCGTCTCCCTCTTCCTCTCGACCTTCTTCGTCGCCCTGTTCAAGCCGCGCCTGTGGCAGATGTTCGGGCTGGCGGGGCGCGCCCTGCTCTTCGCCCTTTTCCTCGTCGGGATGTGGCACCTGTTCAAGCGGCTGCGCGACTACTTCAGCCGCTACACCTACCAGCCGCAATCGCTGCACGACTCGATCACGGAGGAGGCGGGCGCGAGTAAGCCCTTCACGCGCTTCGCCGCTTCGAGCTTCCTCATCGTCGGCTACGCCGCGGCCCTCGGCATGGGGCTGCTGCTCGGCCAGCAGATGAACGAGACGATCCTGAGCGCCGTGCCCGGCTTCGACACGCACATCCGCCCCGAGATGCTCTTCTACCCGCCCATCGCCGTGCTGATCGTCGACACGATGCACACGGTCGCCTCCAAGATCGATTGACGCGCCCCCGGCGAGCGCATCCGAGACAACATCCGGGCAAAATCTTGCAACCCCCGCGGGGTCTCGTGTATATTGCGCGCCGAGCGACCACTCAGGCGGTCGCAAGCAAATCAAACCGTGAACAGACCGGCGGGCCAGAGAGCGCGATTCGGAGCGTGCGACTCGCCATCACCCCTTTGACCATCCACCCCGTAGTTTCGACGGACGTGGTAGGAGCGCAGCAGACCGAAGGTTAAAACCTCCCCGACGCAAAACGATCACAGGTGAGTAAACGAGCGATTAACGCGAACACCCCACTCGCGCCGAACCGAACCAGCCGACGGCTGCCAGAGCGTCGCCGCCAGACCCCCCCGCGGGGCTGAGGGCGCTCGCGAGCCGTCCGGCTTCTCCCGACGAGAGGAGCTAGCGATGGCTAAGCGAATCACCGAACGGCAACGCCTCGCCTTCAAACTCGAATCCCTGACCGAAACGGAAGTCAAAGAGGTGCTCGACTACATCTCGATCATGGAGTCGATGCGCCGCGCGTCAGTCGCGCCCGCCGCCTTCGATGACGACCTCATCTCCCTGCTCGCGGAGGCGCAGGAGAGCCGGCGCGCCCGCCAGGCTTTCGAGTGGGAGTCCGTGCGCCGTCGCGCGGAGCGGCGGGCCGCCGGAGCCGTCCCGCGCGTATGAGACGAGCCGCCAGCCCCCGCCGGCTTAACAGCGCCGACGCGGCCGCCCGCGCCTTCGACCTCGCGCGCCTGCTCGTCGCCTCGTCCGTCGCGTTGTCGTTCATCGCGGCGGGCGCGTCAATGCCTGCCCGCGCGCAGACTTCGCAACAAACGCTCACGCCCGTCGCCCGCGAGATCGAACGTGAGCGAGCGCGCCTCAACTCTTCCGAGGCGGAGGAGCGACGCGACGCGGTGACGATGCTCGGCGCGCTGGAGCGATCCGACGCCTCCCGCGCGGCCGTCCCCGGACTGACCGACGCCGAGCCCGTCGTGCGCGCGACCGCCGCGCGCGCCGTCCTCTCGCTCCCCGCCGAAGAGGCCGCGCGACTCATCGTCCCGCTGCTCCGCGACAAAAAGGAGTTCGTGCGCCGTGAAGCGGCCTACGCGCTCGGTCTCACGCGCAGCCGCGTCGGGGTCGACGATCTGATCCCGCTCGTGGCGCGCGACAAGGAGGCGGGCGTGCGCGGCGCGGCGGCTGTCGCCCTCGGACAGATCGGCGACGCCCGCGCCGTGCCCGCACTCTCCGCGGCGCTCGGTCGTCGCGTCAGCGCGTCGGGCATTTTGAACCGCGCGACGTTCCGCAAGACGGAGGAGAACGATTTCGTCCGCCGCGCCGCCGCCGTCGCGCTCGGTCAGATCAAAAGCCGCGACGGTCTACCCGCGCTGGTCGCCGCGCTCGCCAACGAGCGCGCGGGCGACGACGTGCGGCGTGAGTCGGCGCGCGCCCTGGGGCTCATCGGAGACCCGGCGGCCGTGCCCGCGCTGCGCGCCGCCCTCGTCGCGCGCGATCCTTACTTGTCCGAGATCGCGTTCGAAGCCCTGCGCCGGATCGACCCGGCCAGCGCCACCCGACCCGCGCAGAAGCCTGTCAGGTGAAGCCGCGCAGAGTTTGAGGGCGCGGCAAATTTAATCTGGCTGCAAAAACAAGGCCGGCGACTGATCGATCAGTCGCCGGCCTTAATTTGTGAGCAAGTCTGGGGTGGCCCGTCAGCCTTCGGTCTTCTCGCCGCGGCTCTGGCTCTTGCGCGCGGCTTTGGTCTGCGGGAGCGGCAGCGCCACCCCGCCCGACTTCGCCTCCGCCTCCTGCGGCTGCTCCTCCGCGTCCTGCGGCTCGCTGATGAGCGCGCCCCCGGAGCGCTTCGAGAAGACGAGCTTCTTCTTGTCGTCGCTCAGATCGACGTAGACGAGATCGCCCAGGCCCACCTGCTCCGTCGCCACGAGGTTCGAGAGCGGGTAGACGAGGAAGCGCTCGATAGCCCGCTTCAAATGTCTCGCGCCGTACTTGAAGTCGATGCCCTCTTTCAAGAGCAGCTCCTTCGCCTCGTCGGAGCACTGGAAGACGAACTTCGTGCCCGCCGAGCGCATGACGCGCTCCTGCACCGCGCCGAGTTCGAGATCGAGAATCTGCCGCAGGTGGTGCTCCTTCAAGCTGCGGAAGACCACGACCTTGTCGATGCGGTTCATGAACTCGGGGCTGAACTTGCGCCGCGCCGCCTCGACCGCCGTCCGGTAGATCTTCTGATCGACCTCGGTGTCGTGCGGGTTCTTCGCGCCCGAAGAAGGCACGAAGCCCATGCCGCCCGAAATCAACTCGGACATCTCGCGCGCGCCGAGGTTCGAGGTCATGATGACCATCGAGTGCGAGAAGTCGACGCGGCGGTTGTCGCCGAGCGTCAGGGTCGCCTTGTCGAGGATGCCTAGGAGGAGCTGCCACAGGGAGTCCGACGCCTTCTCGATCTCGTCGAAGAGGACGAGCGAGAGCTTGATCTCCTCGGTGTGGTAGCGGTCGAGGTTCTCCTGCGTGAGCATCGGCGAGGTCTCGCGGTGACCCAAATAGCCGGGGGGCGAGCCGATGAGCTTCGCGATCTCGTGCGAGTGCTGGAACTCGGCGCAGTCGACCTTGATGACCGCGTTCGGGTCGCCGAACAACACCTCCGCCGCCGCCTCGACCGCCGTGCGGTAAATCTTCTGGTCGACCTCGCTGTCGTTCGGGTTCTTGCCCTCCTTGACGGGCGCGAAGCCGATGCCGCCGGAGATGAGTTCGGACATCTCGCGCGCGCCGAGGTTCGAGGTCATGATGACCATCGTCTTCGAGAAGTCCACGCGGCGGTTGTCGCCGAGCGTGAGCGTGGCCTTGTCGAGTATGCCGAGCAGGAGCTGCCACAGGCTGTCGGAAGCCTTCTCGATCTCGTCGAAGAGGACGAGCGAGAGTTTGCTCTCCTCGTTGTGATAGCGGTCGAGGTTCTCCTGCGTCAGCATCGGCGAGGTCTCGCGGTGGCCGAGGTAGCCCGGCGGGCTGCCGATGAGCTTCGCGATCTCGTGCGAGTGCTGGAACTCCGCGCAGTCGATCTTGATGACGGCGTTGGGGTCGCCGAAGAGGACTTCCGCCGCGGCCTCGACGACGCGCGTCTTGCCCGAGCCCGTGGGCCCGAGGAAGAGCATGGTGCCGACGGGGCGGTGCGGCGGGTTCATCCCGGCGAGGAAGATCTGGTAGAGGCCGCTCATGCGGCGCACCGCGCGCTCCTGCCCCACGATGCGGGCGGCGAGCTTCTCCTCGAACTCCTGCGCGCGGGGGCTCTTCTGGTCGGGGTCGAGCGGGACCGTCTGCGTGTTGATCGTTTCTCTGTCCATAACTGCAACCATGTGGCTCGCCT
>DATLMC010000058.1:0-13623 GCA_035537435.1 Pyrinomonadaceae bacterium
GGAGCGGCGCGGCTGGGAAGTGACGCGCTTGCCCGTCTATGATAACGGCATCGTGCGGCTCGAAGACGTGCGCGCCGCGCTTCGTCCAGACACGGTGCTCATCACCTTGATGCTCGCCAACAACGAGATCGGCACGATTCAACCCGTCAAAGAAGTCGGCGCGCTCGTCCGCGAGGAACGCGAGGCGCGCGGGCGCAAGTATCTCTGGCTGCACACAGACGCGGTGCAGGCGGCGGGACGCATGCAGGTTGACGTGGACGCGCTCGGCTGCGACCTGCTCTCGCTCTCCGCGCACAAACTGCACGCGCCGAAAGGCGCGGGCGCGCTCTACGTACGCCGCAGTGTGCGGCTCACGCCGCAGGCAATCGGCGGCCATCAGGAACGCGAACGACGCGCGGGCACGGAGTCCGTCCCGCTCATCGTCGCCTTCGGCACAGCCGCCGCGCTCGCACGCGAAGAACTCGACGCGAGAATCGCGCACCTCAGTCGTCTGCGTGATCAATTCGAGCGCGGCGTCGAAGCGTCTGTCGCTAGCATAGTCTTCAACGGCGACCGCGCGCGTCGTCTGCCGCACCTGTCAAACCTCTCCTTCCGCTTCATCGAAGGCGAAGGCTTGCTCATCAATCTCGACATGCAGGGCGTGGCCGTCTCCACGGGTTCGGCCTGTTCTTCCGGCTCGCTCGAACCCTCGCCCGTCATCCGCGCCCTCGGGCGCGACGACGAACTCGCGCGCGGCTCGATCCGTTTCAGCCTCGGCAAAGACACCGGCGAAGAAGACATCGCCTACGTGCTCGAAGTTTTGCCCCGCGCCGTCGAAAATCTGCGCCGCCTCTCGCCGCTCTACCAGAAATCGCTCGCCGAACGCGCCTGCGAAACCACAAACGTATAAGTTTCAAATTCCAAGTTTCAAGTTTCAAGTCTCAAAATAGTGTCCTAACTTGGAACTTGAAATCTGGAACCTGGAACTTAAGACCCCGATGCCCTACTCCGAGGCTTTCAAAGATCATCTCGCACACCCGCGCAACGCGGGCGAACTCGCGGACGCCGACGCCTCTGTCGAACTGACGAATCCCGCCTGCGGCGACCGCCTACGCCTCGCCTTGCGCATACGCGACGGGCGCATCAGCGCGGCGCGCTTTCTCGCCTACGGCTGCCCGCCCACGCTCGCCTGCGGCTCCGCGCTCGCCGCGATGCTCGAAGGCATGAGTGTTGACGACGCGGCGCGAATCAGCCGCCAGGACGTGGCGCGCGCGGCGGGCGGACTTCCGGCGCGCAGAGGTCACGCCGCGGCGCTCGCCGTCGAAACTCTGCGGGAAGCGCTGGCCGGCATTTAGCCACCGCACGGCTTTGAACAAAAATAGCCCGCTGCACAAAAATTAGGTTTTAGCTGCGGGCGTGCCTCGGCTTGCCTGGGGGCTTGGCGGGTAAATCCAGCTCGTCGTCGATCAGAACGTCCGTCGAGACGCCCGCGCTGCGCGCGTAGGAGAGCGGGCCACATTGCTGCGGGTAGAGAGTCGGCGCGAAGACTTAGAACCCCACGAATTGACAATCCTCCGGCTGCCGGGTTACGGTATGTGCGCTCAGTCGGTCGATTGCTTTGAGAGCGAGGCTCACCCTCGTTAACCTCAGCTTCGTTAACGAGGCTCCCACTCGTTAACCTCACGTAAAAAAGCCATCAGGAGAAAAGATTCGGTGCAGCACCCTCGCGCTGTGATGCGTCTTTTGTCGGGAAGCCGCAGGTCTGGCTTCCGGCGCGAGCGTGTCGGAGCGGCCGGTAGAGGTTCGGGTTCTCGCCGCACCGTCAGGCCACCGCAATAAGAGAGGCCCGCCGTCACCGGCAAGTGACGGTGGGCCTCTCTCGCAACACAACCTCTGCCGTATTTCTCGCAGAGAGATGTATCGCTCGGCGGCACGCATCTTAGCGCGGACTGCGGCGGGGGCTCAACTAAAAGTGAGCCGACCCGCATAGACGCGCATGCCTACCTGCACTGATTACAGGCCAGCCATGCGCTACGCCGGCGCCGCCTACGGGGGCCGTCGTTCGGGGCGCGCTCTCTTCAACCTCAACTGAAAGCAAAGAGGAGCAATTCAACATGAAGAGAGTTCTAACTTTTCTCGCCGCAACCCTGTTGTGCGTTATGTCCTACTCGGCGTTCACCGCCCACGGGCAGGATGCCCCGCAGAAAGTCAAAAGCAAGTTCCGCAAAGTCGGGAGGAGCATCCCCGATCAATACGTCGTGGTGCTCAAGGACGATGTCGCCGGCTCTGGCGTCGAGTCGGTGACTGACGAACTCGTTCGCGCCCACGGCGGCCAACGCCGATTCGTTTACCAGAGCGCCCTCAAGGGCTTCTCGGTTCGGCTGCCCGAGGCCGCCGCGCGAGCCCTCAGCAACGATCCGCGCGTCGATTACGTCGTCGAGGACGGCGAAGTCTCCATCTCGGCCACGCAGTTCAACCCCCCGTCGTGGGGTCTCGACCGCATAGACCAGCGCGACCTCCCGCTCAACAACGCCTACAACTACGACTTCACGGGCGCGGGCGTCCACGCTTACGTCATCGACACGGGCATCCGCCCGACCCACGTGGACTTCGGCGGGCGCGCCTCCATCGCCGCCGACTTCGTCGGCGACGGGCAGGGCGGGAATGATTGCAACGGCCACGGCACTCACGTCGCCGGCACGCTCGGCGGCGCCTCGTACGGCGTCGCCAAGGGCGTGACAATTCACGCCGTGCGCGTCCTCGATTGCGGCGGCAACGGGGCCACCTCCAACATCATCGCGGCCGTCGACTGGGTCGCGGGACACCGCATCTCGCCGGCCGTCGTCAACATGAGCCTCGGCGGCCCGGCCAACAGCGCGCTCGACACGGCGGTCAGTAACTCCATCGCCACCGGCCTGACCTTCGTGATAGCCGCGGGCAACGACGGCATCGACGCCGCCAACGCCTCGCCCGCACGCGTGACCCAGGCCATCACGGTCGGCGCGACGGACATGTCGGACGCCAGAGCCGTCTTCACACAGTTCTCCTCCTCTAACTACGGCTCGGTGCTCGACCTGTTCGCGCCGGGGCAGTTCATTACTTCCGCCTGGTGGGATAGCGACATCTCGCAGCAGACCATCTCCGGCACGTCGATGGCCGCCCCGCACGTGGCCGGCGTCGCCGCGCTCTACCTACAGAGCAATCCGGGGGCGTCCCCGGCGGCCGTCAGCGCCGCCATCGTCAATAACGCGACCGACAACAAGGTGTCCAATCCCGGCCCCGGCTCGCCGAACAAGCTGCTCTACTCGCTCATCCCCCCGCCGCCCGTCTCGAACACCGGGCAGGCGGTGCCGAAAGACTACGACGGCGACGGCAGAGCCGACATCAGCGTCAAGTACGACGACGGGCGCTGGCGCATCGACTACGCCTCGAACGGCTTCGGCTCGTGGGACGCGACCTATCCGGGTTACGGCGGGACGGAGAGCATAGCCGCGCCGGCCGACTTCGACGGCGACGGCAGGGCCGATCTCAGCGCCAAGAACGGCGGCGGCGGGGCGTGGGTCATCGACTACTCGTCGAACGGTTTCGGGGCCTTCGATGTCGTCTTCTCCGGCTACGGTCTGGCGGAGTCGCGGCCCGCGCCCGCGGACTACGACGGCGACGGCAGGGCCGACCTCAGTTGCCACTCGACCGGCACCGGCATCTGGCGCATCGACTACGCCTGGAACGGCTACGGCGTCTGGGACGTTAACTACGGCGGGTTCGGCGGCTCCGAGAACCGCGAGTCGGTCGCCGACTACGACGGCGACGGCCGCGCCGACATCAGCGTCCACTCCATCACTCAGGGGCGGTGGAACATAGACTATGCGTGGAACGGATTAGGCTCGTGGAATGCTTCGTATGCCGGATTCGGTTTCTCGGCGAACCGCGAAGCGCCGGCCGACTACGACGGCGACGGCCGCGCCGACATCGCAATCAAGGCGGACGACCAGGGCCGTTTCAACATAGACTACGCCTGGAACGGGTTCGGCTCGTGGAACGTGTCGTACCTGGGCTACGGCTTCTCGGACACCAGGCCCGCGCCGGGCGACTATGACGGCGACGGGAGGGCGGACTTCGCCGTCAAGACGGACGACGGCCGCTGGCTCATCGACTACGCCTCGAACGGCTTCGGCGCCTTCGACCAGACCGTCTTCCTCCAGTGAGGGCGAAAGAGGTGTGACGCAGGCGGGGTCGCGGCCCGCGATCCTGCCTGCATGACACCCGTTCATGAGGGTAGAATTTCAACATCCGGTGAGCCCGCGAAAACCTCCGGGTCACCTGACGAATAAGGCGAACCGATCACATCGGTTCGCCTTATTCGTCCCGCGCTGGTTTGCGCTTACTGATCGCGCTTCATCGTGCGCATCAACATCCCGCCGGGCGGCGGGGGCGGCGTGACCTCGAAGCCCGCGGGCACTTCGAAGAGCGAGTGGTCGGGCTCGCCGCGCGAGACGTTCGTGAGCCGGTAGGTGGTCTCGCCGAAGCGCGGGTCGCTGTGCTTCGTCATCACGACGGTCTGGAGCTCAGGCGAGTACCAGCGCTCGGAGACGATCTGGATCGCGCGCTCGTTCCCGATCGCGCCCGCCGGGATCGTGACGGTCGTGCGCGTGCCCTCCGCCTCGACGCCTTCGACCGTCTGCTTGCCGAGCGACTCGCGCGTCTCCGGGAACTTCGGCGGCTCCGGCGGGTTGCCCGGCGCGCGGGTGCGTATCTTCATCGGTGACGGCGGCGGCGGCGCGCCCACGCCGGGGGCGGCCTGATCCGTCTCCTTGCCCGAGAGTACGAAGTTGAAGGTGATGACGCCGGCGACCTTCACGGCCTTGCCTTCGAGCATCGTCGGCTTGAACGACCACTGCCGCGCGGCGTCGACCGCGGCCTGTTGCAGCAGCGGGTGGCCGGAGATGGCGCGCGCCGAGGCGACGTTGCCGCCCTCGTCAACCGTCACCTCGACCTCCACCGTCCCGGCCGCGCCCGCGGCCCTGGCGATCGCCGGGTAGGAGGGCTGCACGCGCTTTTCGGCCCTGGCGTTGAGCACGCCGGCCCTGATCCGGGTATTGAGCGGCGTCGCCGTCGCGACGACGGAGGCCTCGCCCGCGCGGACGCTCAAGGGCTGGCCCTCGGCGCGCTTGAAGAAGTACTGCGCGGACTTCTGCGCCGTGTGCGATTTCGGGTTGAGCACGTAGTTCGCGCCCGCGACCGGATCGTTGATGAAGACGGTCTGCGCCGCCTCGTCCGTCGTCGTCCACGAGCCGATGCCGTTCAGCGCCTGCTCGCGGCGCGTGCGCCCCTCGGAGTCGCGGAAGAGTCGCGCGCTCGTCTTGCGCGTGATGCGGTTGCCGTCGCCGAGCGACTGCACGCTCTCGGTCACGGCTTCCGCCGAGAACGGCGCGCCCTTCACGACGCGGCTGTCGAACGCCATCTCCGAAGAGACGAACGTGAAGCTGTACTCGCCCGGCCCGCCCAGCACGACGCCGCCCTCCTGCACCGGCATCTCGCCGCCCGCCATCGCGGTGAACATGATCCGATCCTTCTCGACGGGTTCGCCCGGCGGCGGCGGGGGCGGCATGGGTCTGCGCATGCGCTGCTCCTGCGCCAGTGCGCCGACGCCGTTCGCCGAGATCGCGAGCGCGCACGCGAGCGCGCGTAAAAGTTTCCCTCTCTTACTCATCATCAACATCCCTCCTTCAAACGTTTCGTCTCAAACTCTCCGGATCAAACTATCCGACGGAAAAACCTCGCCGCTCGACTCTACCCGCCCGAGTCTCAAGGGCGCAGGCGGATGGCGCGCGCCGTGCCGTCGTGCGCAAGCAGGATGTCGGCTTTCACCAGCTCGCCGGCGCGCTCCGCGTTGACGGGCACGCCGAGGGCGGCGAGCGCGGCGCGCGGAACCTGCACGCGCACCATCTGTCCGCTCTCAAGCGGCGCGGAACTGTCCCCCGTCGCGAGCTGCACGAAGTCGGCCGCTCCGGCAGCGTCCGCCGCCTGCGATGTGGCTGTCGCCGCAGCCGACTCGCCCTCGCCGGAGACCACCTCCCCACCGTCCATCCTGAAGGCGATGGGGAGGTGCTCGACCGCGTCGGCGCGGCGACGCGGAGCGCGGCGCGCGGCGCGAGTCGCCACCGGCGGCGCTTGCCCGCCCTTCACTTCGATCATTGCCGCGGCGTGTTGCTCGCCCCGTTGCGGAGAAGGATCATCCTTGCCCGACGGACTCTGCTCTTTCGAGACTTGTGCGACGCCCTGTAATTGATCGCCCGGAGTCTTCGGCGTGAGCGCGCGCCACGCGGCGGCGAGCGCGACGACGAGCGACGCGGCGACGGCGGCGCTCGCGAGCCCGCGCCGCACCGCACGAGTCCTCAGCGTGAAGGCGAGCCACGATCCGGCGCGCGTGGCCCCGACCGCCCCGGCCGTCGCGGCGGGCGCGGCGGCGCGACGCTCCCGGAAGGCCGCGAGCAGCGCGGCTTCGACGCGGGGCGGCGCGCACGCCTCGCGCGTCCCGGCCCCGACCTCGCGCAGCGCTTCGGTGAGCGCCCGCTCGCGACGCAGACGCCCGGCGCACAGTTCGCACGAGCCGGCGTGCGCGGTCGCCGATTCGCGCGCCGCGGCGTCGAGCAACTGCGCGCGCGCCAGCTCGAAGGCGACTGATTCAAAGTCCTGACAGTTCATGCGAAACACCTCGCCGCGCCGAAATCATCCGCGGGCTCTTTCCCCTCGTCCAAACTCTTCAGCCGCTCGACGAGCAGCGCGCGGGCGCGGTGCAGGCGCGAGCGCACCGTCCCGACCGCGCAGCCGAGCGCGCAGGCGGCTTCGGCGTAGCTCATCTCCTCCAACTCGCAGAGCACGACGACCTCCCGGTAGTGGAGGGGCAGAGCCAGCACCGCCTGCCGCACCGCCTCGACCGTCTCGCTGCGCGCCAGCTCGGAGAGCGGGTCCTGCCGCGCGCTCAAAACTTTTTCGTCGCACGCGCACGCCTCGCCGTTCTCGTCCGCCAGCGCGACGTACGCCTTCTCCCTTTCGAGCCGGCGCAAGACCTGATTGCGCGCCGCGCCGTAGAGGTAGGACGAGAGCGAGCCCTTCGCCGCGTCGAAGCCGTGCGAGGCGGCCAGCAGCGACATGAAGACTTCCTGCGTCACGTCCTCGGCCACCGACTCCGAGCCCGACATCTGCAAGGCGAAGCGGTAGAGCCCCGCCTGCCTGCGGCGGTAGAGCGCGGCGAAAGCCGACTCGTCGCCCGCCCTCGCGCCCCGCAGCAGGCTCTCGTCAGTTTGCTCTGGCGCGGCTCTCATCCTCGGCTCACTCGCCCGTCCTCTGACTCGCCCTTGCCCGTCGCACCTAATTCACCCCGCCCCGCGGAAAAGTTCCACGAAGACGCGGGCGTCTCGAAAAACCCAAAGCGCGCGGGGGCGACTCGCGTCCCGAAGCCCCCGCGCGCTCGTTCGGATGAAAGCAGGTGAAAGCGTCCCGCCGGCGCAAAGGGTGAACGCTTCGCGCCGTGCGTCGTGCGACTACTCTTTGCCCGTCGGCTTCGCCCCGCCCCCCGCGGCGTAGTAGCCGGGCGCGGCGACGACCTTGCGCTTGCCCTTCGACGATCCTTCGGCGACCTTGATCTGAACTTTGTGAAACTTCCCGTCCGCCGCCGCGCTCGCCGCCGCGAAGCCGACGACGTAGTGCGCCCGCAGGCCCTCGCCGATCTCCCTGGTCGCGTCCGCCAACTCGTCGCGCACCTTCTTCCCGAACGTGGGGAAGAACGCGCGCCCCCCGCTCTCGGCGGAGACGGTCTGGAGTAGTGTCGTCGCCTTCTCGCGCGAGTTCTGGTGGATGAAGCTGCCCGTGTTGTCGAGCAGGCCGGTCAGGCCGACGACGAAGACCCGCATGCCCTCGCGCCGCAAGAGCTGCGTCAGCTCCTCCAACTTGTGGCTGCTGCCGCGATCCTCCCCGTCCGTGATGACGACGAGCGCGAGCCGCCGATTCACGTCGGCCCGCTCGGCGGTGTGCTCGGCGGCGCGGTAGATCGCGTCGATGACGGCGGTCTGCCCGCCCTCGACGTACATGTCGGCGAGCGCGGAGGCGAGCGCCTGTTTGTCCGACGTGAAGTCTTCGAGGATGTTGGTGCGCGCGGGGTCGACGAAGCGCATGACGAAGGTCTCGTCTTCGGGGCGGTTCGCGGCGACGAGCGTCGTGCCGGTGCGCACGAGCATGTCGAGTATCTGTCGCACGGAGCCGGAATTGTCGATGACCAGGCCGTAACTGACCGGCGACTCCTCGCGCGCGAAGTAGGTGACGGCCTGCGGCGCGCCGTCGACCGCGAGGCTCACGTCCTCGCGCCGCACGTCCGCGACCGCGCGGTTCGAGCCGTCTACGACGTAGAAGCCGAACTTCGCCGCCGGTTGATCAACTGCTTGCGTAGACGCCTGCGCGGCCGTCTGCGGAGTCGAGGGGGCTGCGCCCTGCGCGGGTGGGGCGGGCTGCGGCGGCGGCGCGGGCGACGGCGGCGGAGACGCTTGCGCCCGCGGCGTCTGAGTTTGAGAGACTTGCCGTCGCGCGTTCGGCGCGGCGGGCGCGAGCGCGAGGCAGAGTGCGAGGGCGTAGAGCGGCGCGCGAGTCGGCCGCCTCCGCGGGGTTCTGTTCAGCATCATTCTCTTCGGTTGTTGTTCGACGGGTTGACGAGGCGCGGGCGCGTGGCGGTGGGCGCGATGGTTCTGCCGTTGTGGTATTCGGGGCCGCAGTAGCGGCGCGGCTCCGTGCCGATCTGGAAAGTGCGCGAGCGTATGACGGGGCAGGTCGGCGCGGCGATGAGCCCGGTGGTCGGATCGATGTCGAGCGTGATGGTGCCCATCAGGCGCGTCGTGCCGTCAGGCTGCGCGACGCCGCGGCCTTCGAGTCGCGGCGCGTTCCGGTTGCGCGGCGTCGGCGTCGCGTCCGGGTAGGGCGGGATCTCGGTCGCGCCGGGCGGCGGCGGCGGCGCGGGCGCGTAGGTCGGCTCGTCCGACTCGCCGGGGATGGTCTCGTCGATGACGGAATCGTCCGGCGGCTCGTCGCTCTGCTGCGTCGGCGCGGTCCCGCTGACGAAAAGCTCCGTGCGCTTGACGAGACTGTCGGCGGCGGCGAGCAGGCCCGTGCGCGGATCGATCTGCGCCTCTTCGAGACCGGCGGGCGGCTGCCAGTCGCCCTGCCACTCTGGGTGCGAGGTGAGCGCCGCCTGCATGAAGTCGGAGAAGATGGGGAGCGCGGACTGCGCGCCGGTCAAGCCGAGCTGCGAGTTGTCGTCGAAGCCGACCCAGACGGCGCAGACCAGGTGCGGCGTGAAGCCGGCGAACCAGCCGTCGCGCGAGGTGCCGGTCTTGCCCGCGACGTTGAAGCGGAAGCCGCGCCCGCGTAAAGAGGCGGCCGTGCCGCGGTTGACCACGTCCTTCATGAAGGAGTTCATGATGTAGGCGATCTCTGGGCGCATCACGTCGTTGGCCTGCGCGTTGGGCGCGGCGATGGTCGCGCCCCTGCCCGTCGTGACGCGCGAGATGCCGACGGGCGTGGTGCGCGTGCCGAGCCGGGCGAAGGTGGTGTAGGCGGAGGCGACTTGCAGCGGGGTCGCCTCGCTCGTCCCCAGGGCCATCGCCGGGTAGGTGCGCGGCGGCTTCGGCAGGCCGGCGCGCGCGGCGAGGTTCATCACGCGCCCCATCGTCACCTCCATCGCCAGCTCGACCGTGATCACGTTCTTGCTGTGGACGAGCGCGTCGCGCAGGGTCACGGGGGCGTGCGCGTACGCGTCTGCGAAGTTGCCGGGCGAGTACTCCTGGTTGTCGAACGTGAAGGTCTTCGGCTCGTCGAGGTAAGTGGTGGCGGCGGTGATGACGCGCGGGACGGGGTCGTAGGCGGTGTTCAGGGCGGTGGCGTAGACGAACGGCTTGAAGACCGAGCCGGGCTGCCGCAGCGCGTCGGTCGCGCGGTTCAGTTGCGACTTCTCGTAGTCCCGGCCGCCGACCATCGCGACGACCTCGCCCGTGTCGGCGTTCATCGCGACGAGCGCGGCCTGGAGCGTGCCGGGCGGATACTTCTTCGCGTAAATCTTGTCGAGCGCGGCGAGCTGCTTGGTCACGGCGGCGTAAGCCGCGCGCTGCAACTCCATGTCGATGGTCGTGTAGATGCGCAGGTGCTCGGCGGCGCGGGCGTCCGCGAGGATGTCTGCGAGCTGGCCCTGCACGTAGTCGACGAAGTAGGGCGCTTCGGAAGTGTCCACCCGACCGCGCGCGGGGGCGATCTTCAGCTCCGCCGCCTTCGCCTCGTCCGCCTGCCGCCGGGTGATGACGCCCTCGTCCGCCATCGAGTCGAGCACCTGGTTGCGGCGCGAGGTGGCGGTGCCGATGTTGTGATAAGGGTTGTAGCGGTTCGGGCTGCGGATGATCCCGGCGAGGAAGGCGGATTCGGGCAGCGTCAGGGCGGTCACGTCCTTGTTGAAGTAGACGCGCGACGCCTCGCCGAAGCCGTTGATCGAAAAGCCAGCGTGCTGCCCCAGGTAAACCTGGTTGCAGTAGAGCGCGAAAATCTCCTGCTTGCCGAGCCGCGTCTCCAGGATGACGGACATGTACGCCTCCGCGAACTTGCGGCGCAGGCTGTACTCCGGCGAGAGCAGTAAATTTTTAACGAGCTGCTGCGTGATCGACGATCCGCCCTGGCGGGCGAGCGGCGAAGTTGAATCCAGCTCGTAGCGGCGGACGAAGGCGCGCAGGATGCCGCGCAGGTTGATGCCGTAGTGCTGGAAGAAGGTGCGATCCTCCGTGACCGTGACGGCGTCCACGAGCGACTTCGGCGCGTCGTTGAAGCCGATGATCCGACGCCGCTCGCGCTGCGCCCCGGCGACGAAGCTGACCTGTTCGGGTTCGAGCAGGGCGGTCTGCAACTTCCCGTTCGTGTCGGCGTCCGTGATCGCGGTGACGCCCTTGCCCGTCTTCGCGAACGCGACGCGCAGGTGCGGGAAGACGCGCCGGTCGTCGACGACCGCCGACTGCCCCGGCGTGATCTCGACGGTCGTGCCGGCGACGGCGTAGCGGCTGCGCGCCTCGTCGGCCTGCTGCGACTTCTCCACGTAGTCGGCGCGCTTGAGGCGCGTGACGAGATCGTCTACGGAGAGGTTCGCGCCGACCCTCAGCTGCCGCGGCGCGGTGTAAATGCCGGCGGAGCGGGTGTAGATTTCGCCGCTGATGAGCTTGTCGACGCGCTGCGAGAAGACGTGGTAGTAGTAGCCGAGGACGCCGACGGTGAAGGTCGTCAGCATGGCGACGACGATCAGGACGGGCGGGCTGAAGACGCGCCGCCCCCAGCGGCGGAAGAAACCCGCCTCCGGCTCGACGTAGCGGACGCTGCGCGGCGCGCGGCGGCGCTGGGGGGCCGGGGGGGCGTTGCGCTGCGGGGGGTGACGAACTGCCATCAGGTGAATCGTAAATCGTAACCCGTGAATAGTAAATCGTGAAAAGTCGTGACGGGTGACAAGTGACAGGTGACAGGTCAGAACTCTTCTTCTTCTCTTGTCACTTGTCACCTGTCACGGTTCACGGCTTTTCTCGGCTTTATTGACAGCGCGGCGCGCTTTCGCTACCGTCGCCACGTTTATGACGCACGGAGCGAGGCGCGCGTTTACCGGATGAGTCGGATCCCCCAGGCCGCAGGTTTGAGCCGGCGCGCGCGCAAGCGGCTGGTCTACGCGCTGCTGCTCTTCTTCGCCCTGCTCGCGGGCGGGACGCTCGGCTTCCACCTGCTCGAAGGCTGGTCGCTCGTCGACAGCCTCTACGTGACGGTGACGACCATCGCCACCGTCGGCTACGGCGACTTCCACCCGACCACGGCGGCGAGCCGCGCCTTCGCCACCGTCTTCATGCTGCTCAGCATCGGCACGGTCGGCCTGCTCTTCTCGACCATCGTGCAGGGCGTGGTGCAGTCGGAAGTCCTCGCCACCTTCGGCCACCGCCGGCGCGCGCGCGTGATGCAGAGACTAACGGATCACTACATCGTCTGCGGCGCGGGCCGCGTCGGCTCGCGTATCATCCGCGAGCTGGAGCGCGCCCGCGTCTCGTTCGTCGTCGTCGAGAGGGAGCGCCAACTCGTCGCGCACCTCGCCGACGGCGCGGCGCACGTCATCGTCGGCGACGCCACGCTCGAAGAGGTGCTGCGCGAGGCGGGCGTCGAGAAGGCGCGCGCCCTCGTCTCGTGCCTGTCGGACGACGCCGACAACGTCTACGTCGTGCTCACGGCGCGGGGCCTGAACCCCGATCTGCACATCGTCTCGCGCGCGGTCGAGGAGCAGGCGGAGCCGAAACTCCTGCGCGCGGGCGCGAACCGCGTCATCGCGCCGACCATCATCGGCAGCCAGCGCATGGTGCAGGCGCTGCTGCGCCCCGCCGTCCACGACTTCATCGACTCGGTGACGACCGACTCACTCGATCTCAACTTCGATCAGGTGAAGGTCGCGCCCAACTCCGAGTACGCGGGTCACAAGCTGCGCTACACGAACATCCGCTCCGAGCTGGACGTGGTGGTCGTCGCCGTCCGCCGCGCGGGCGGCGACATGGTCTTCAACCCGTCGGGCGACGTGAAGCTGGAGGGGGGCGATCTGCTCATCGCCATCGGCCGCGCCGAACAGCTCGCGCGCCTCAAAGAATCCGCCCGCGGCGGCACCGGCGTCCTGCCCGCCCTCCCACACATCACCGAATGAGAGTCATCATCACCGGCGGCAGCGGCTACCTCGGCACCCACCTCCGCCGCTTCTTCACGGCGGACGATTTTTCCCGCCGCTCGAACCGCGACATCTTCAACCCGGAAGACCTGGCCGTGATCTCGGACTACGACGCGGTCATCCACCTCGCCGCGCGGCTCGACAAACAGCGCGACTCGGCCGCGGAGACTTTCCGCACGAACGTCGAAGGCACGATCAACGTCCTGCGCCACGTGAGGGAGGGCGCGGCCTTCATCTTCGCCTCGACGAAGGACGTTTACGGCGCGAACGCCGACGCGTTCAGGGAAGTCTCCGAGACCTGCCCGACCGACTACCGCGGCCAGTCGCCGCTCGAATGGTCGAAGCTCGTCGCCGAGCACTACGTCCACTACTACGCCGCCGCGCGCAATTTCCGCGCCTGCGTCTTCCGCCTCTCCACCCCTTACGCGCGCCCCTCCGGCGACAACGCCCCCGGCTTCGTCACGCACTACGTCGAGTCGGTCAAGCGGGGCTGGCTGCTCCGCCTCCCGGCGCAGGGGCGACCGCTTCGCGATCCGCTCCACGTCGAAGACTTCTCGCGCGCCTGCCGCGCCTTCATCGACGCGGACGTGGAGCGCGGCGTGTATAATCTCGGCGGCGGCAGCGCGAACGCGATCACTTTGCGCGGCATCGTCGAGACGGTCGGGCGGCTGATCGAAGTCGAGCCCGTCATCGACGAGGAGGCGCGAATCCCCGCCCCCGCGCCCTTCGACTACGTCTCCGACATTTCACGCGCCCGCGCCGAACTCGGCTGGGAGCCCCTGATCGGAATCGAAGAGGGCTTGCGGAGTCTGGTGTGACGCAGTGTGAACATTTGTCGGGGCAGGGCTCGTCCCTGCCCGCGTTGAATCGGCAAACACGAC
>DATLMC010000059.1:0-19857 GCA_035537435.1 Pyrinomonadaceae bacterium
CGCGCCGCCCGTGCGAGCCGGGGGACTTCTGCTGGAACTCGCGGTAGCTCTCGACGGCCGCGGCCAGCTCTTCGATGCCCTTGTTCTCGGTCGCGACCGTCTTGACTATCGGCGGCGACCACATGTCGGGCCTGTGCGCGAGGCTCAAGAGAGCTTCGAGTTCCTTCTCCGTTCTGAGCACGCCGTCGCGGTCGGCCTTGTTGATGACGAAGACGTCGCCGATCTCCATGATGCCGGCCTTGATGGCCTGGATGTCGTCGCCCATGCCGGGGACGAGCACGACGACCGACACGTCGGCCGCCTTCACGATCTCGACCTCGTCCTGCCCGACGCCCACCGTCTCGACGATGACCTTCGCGTAGCCGGCGGCGTCCAGGATCGAGACCGCGTCCACGCTCGCGCGCGCGAGCCCGCCGAGGTGGCCGCGCGTCGCCATCGAGCGGATGAAGACGCCGGGGTCGAGCCCCAGAGTCTGCATCCTGATCCGGTCGCCGAGGATCGCGCCGCCCGAAAACGGGCTCGAAGGATCGACGCAGACGATGCCGACTCTCTCGCCCCGACCGCGGTAGAGCAGCGCGAGCTTATCGACCAGCGAAGACTTCCCCGCGCCCGGCGAGCCGGTGATGCCGACCACGAGCGCGCGCCCCGTGTGCGGGAAGACGGACTTCATCAGCCCCGCCGCGCCCTCGCCGCCGTCCTCGACCTTCGAGATGGCGCGCGCCACCGCGCGCGCGTCGCCCGCGAGGATGCGTTCGAGTTCTGTGCTGACCGCCGTGCTCATGCTAAAGACTGACGACGCCGCGCGAACCATCTCAGAATCAGATAGGCGCAAAGACCCCAGAATAAACCGTTCGCGACAACCGATGACGCTAACCCCAACGAATCTACTCGCGCGGGATGCAAGAATTGTGTCCACAGAGCAAACGGGGTCGCGAGCAGCAATCCGAGAGGCATCATGATTCTCTCAACCACGTTGAGGGACGGACATCCGGGGTCAAAACATTGCTGAGCTACCTCATTCGCTCGCGGGAGAACCAGGAGACCCGCGGCGATGTTAGCTACCACAATAATTACAGCGATGAGCCTGCCCTTTCGCATCCGCCGAGTTTCTCACATGCCGCTCAGAATCTGTTTGGCGATGATGAGGCGCTGAATCTCGGACGTGCCCTCGCCGATGGTGCAGAGCTTGGAGTCGCGCCAGTATTTTTCGGGCGGGTAGTCTTTCGTGTAGCCGTAGCCGCCGTGAATCTGGATCGCCTCCTCGCAGACCTTGACGGAGACCTCCGAGGCGTAGAGCTTCGCCATCGAAGACTCCTTCGTCACTTTCCGCCCCTCGTCTTTCAAGTATGCCGCGCGGTAGGTCAGCAGTCGCGCGGCGTCGATCTGCGTCGCCATGTCGGCGAGCTTGAACTGGATCGCCTGAAACTCCGAGATGGGCTTGCCGAACTGCTGCCGCTCCTTCGAGTAGCGGACGGCCGACTCGTACGCGCCCTGCGCGATGCCGAGCGCGAGCGCGGCAATCGAGATGCGACCGCCGTCCAGGACCTGCATCGCCTGGATGAAGCCGAGTCCTTCGGGGCCGAGCCGGTTCTCGTCCGGCACGAGGCAGTCCTCGAAGATGACGCTCGCCGTTTCCGACGCGCGAAGTCCGAGCTTGTCCTCCTTCTTGCCGGGGCCGAAGCCCTTCATGCCCTTCTCGAAGATGAAGGCGGTGATGCCCTTCGAGCGCATCGCGCGGTCGGTCGAGGCGACGGCGACGCAGGTGTCGCCCGTGATGGCGTGCGTGATGAAGTTCTTCGCGCCGTTGACGAGCCAGCCGCCGTCCTGTCTGACGGCGGTCGTGCGCGTGCCCGACGCGTCCGATCCGGCGCTCGGCTCGGTCAGGCCCCACGCGCCGAGTTTCTGCCCCTGCGCGAGCGGCACGAGGTACTTCTGCCTCTGCTCCTCCGAGCCGAACATGAAGATGTGGTTCGAGCAGAGCGAGTTGTGCGCGGCGACGGAGATGCCGACCGAGCCGTCGACCCGCGACAGCTCGTCGATGATCGTCACGTACTCGACGTAGCCCATCCCCGCCCCGCCGTACTCTTCGGGGAAGATGACGCCCATGAAGCCCTGCTCGGCGAGCTTCGGCACCAGCTCCACGGGGAAGTGCTGCGCCTCGTCCCACTCCCGGACGTGGGGCGCGATCTCGCCCTCGGCGAACTCTCTCACGCTCGCCTTGATCTGCTGCTGCTCTTCAGTCAGGTCGAAGTTCATCGCTCGAAGTAATCCCCCCTCGCTCCTACGGACACAAAAAAGGCGAACAGTGACAGACCGCAACCACCGACTTTTGTCGCCGTTCGCCTGACCTTTTATTCTAACCCAGCTTCAGCCGCGAGCGTGACCCGCCCCGCGCGCTTTCGCCGCGCCCCGCGCCGGTTTTTTACGCGCCTCGCTCTGCTTCTCGCGCCGCGGCTCGCCCCGCGCTCCTCCGGCAGACTTTTCGCCGCGCCCGCCCCGTCCCGCGCCGCCCTTCAAGGTCTTTGCGCCGCCCGCGCGCTCGCGCCGCGCGTCGCCCCGCCTGAGACTCGCCACTTCGCCGGGCAGCAGGTGCCGCCACGCGCCGGTCGGGAGCCGGTCGTCGCGCAGGCTGCCGATCCTCACGCGGCGCAGCTTCAACACCGAGTGCCCGACGGCGTCGAACATCCGGCGAATCTGCTGGTTGCGCCCCTCGTGGAGGATGACCTCGAACCACGAGTTCGTCTTCGTCTCGCCCGTGCGCTCGACGACGGCCGGCGCGGTGCGCGTCCCGTCTTCGAGGACGATGCCGCGACGCAGCCTTTCGACCGCGGCGTCGGGCGGCACGCCCTTGACCTTCACCTCGTAGACCTTCTCGACCTTGTTGCGCGCGGCGGTGATGAAGTTCGTCAGCTCGCCGTCGTTGGTCAGGATGAGCAGCCCTTCGGTGTTGAAGTCGAGCCGCCCGACGGGGTGGAGGCGGCCGAGGGAGGCGGGGACGAGTTCAGAGACGAGCGGGCGGCCCTCCGGGTCTGCGAGGCTCGCGAGATACCCGCGCGGCTTGTTGAGCAGCACGTAAGCATTCTCGCGCTCGGCGAGCAGGGGGTTGATGAGCCGACCGCGCACCTTGATGTGATCGCGCGCGGGGTCGGCCTTCGTGCCGGGCTCGGTCACGACCTGGCCGTTCACCGTCACTTCGCCGGCCGCGATCAACTCTTCGGCGGCGCGGCGCGAGGCGATCCCCGCGGTCGCGATCAATTTTTGCAGTCGTTCGTTCATAGCTGTTAGCGATTAGCGATTAGCTGTTAGCTGTTAGCCAGAAGGAGAGTTGTCGCCCGCCAGCTTCGTCGCGTCTCCGGTTTGGCTGAAAGCTAACGGCTAATAGCTAACAGCTCTTCTCACGCCCCGCCGCCGGTCAAATCCTCGAAGTCCTCGAAGTTCGGCAGCTCCGTCAGGTCTTTCAGGCCGAACTGCATCATGAAGTCTTTCGACGTGCCGTACATCATCGGCCGCCCGATGACCTCCTTGCGCCCCTTCGCGATGATGAGCCGCTTGTCGAGAAGCGTCTTGATCGCCGAGGACGACTGCACGCCGCGAATCTCAAGGATTTCGGGGATCGTGATCGGCTGCTTGTAGGCGATGACGGCGAGCGTCTCCAGCGCGGCGAGCGAGAGCTTCGCCGAGGGGCGCGACTTCAAAAAGGCTCGCACGTGTTCGTGGTGCTCGGCGCGGGTGGCGAACTGCCAGCCGCCCGCCACCTCGCGCAGCATGAGCCCGGCGTTGCGCTCGTTGAACTCCTTCGCCAGCTCCTGCACCGCCACCTCGACCCACCCGCGCTCTTCGCGCAGAACTTCCGCGAGCGTCTTCGCCGAGATCGGTTCTTCCGAGACGAAGACGAGCGCCTCGATGATGCCCATCAGCTCCGCCATGCTGCGCGGCTGACCGCCCGGCGCGATCGCGTCGTCTTCATCGCCCGCGCCGTCGCCGGCGTTTGCGCGCTCGCGCCGCTCGCGTTCGAGCGCCGCCATGCGCTCGGCGAGGTCTTCGGCGTCGGCGTCGTGGAGGACGATCTCGTCGTCCACGTCGTCACCCGCCTCGCCCCCTTCGCCCGCCGCGTCTAACTCCTCACCCGCGCCGTCGAGGTCGCGGCGCGCGGGCGCGGAGACTGCGGACTCGTCGGCAAACGCCCCCGCGTCAGAAGAGGAAGGGCTCGACGGAGAAGAGGAAGAACTTGACGGCTCGGCTGTCTGAACTTCCGTCCCGCCGGGCCGTGGTGCGTCCGACTCGGCGACCGCCGCGGCGGGGCTGCTGTTTTTCGGCTCTCTGCGTTTTCTGCTCATGGTTTCGTCTAAAGTCAGCTCGCGACGCGCATCAGGATGTCGCCGAAGGTCTTCTCCTGCGTGAGGGTGACCTCGGTCGTGCGCACCAGCTCCAGCACCGAGAGGAAGGCGAGCACCAACTCGCGGCGCGTCTCGGCGCGCTCGAAGAACTGCCGCAGGTTCAGCTCGCCCGCCGAGAGGATCATGTTGCGGAGGCGTTCGAGCATCTGCGCCATCGTCACCTCGTCGCGCTCGATCTCCAGCAGCACCTCCTGCTTCTTGCGCGCGAGAATCTCCTGGAAGACCCGCAGCAGGTCGAAGACGCCGACGGCGACCTCCGGGTTCGACTTGTCGGTCTCGATGGGCGCGCGCGTGAAGACGCCCTGCTCGACCGTCGCGCGCGACCAGAGCATCTGCGCCGCCGCCTTGAACTTCTGGTGTTCGAGCAGACGGTCGATCAGCTCCTTGCGCGGGTCTTCCTGCTCCTCCTCGCCTGCGGCGGCCAGCGGGTCGGGCGGCAGCAGCATCCTCGACTTGATCTCGATGAGCTGCGCCGCCATCACCAGAAACTCGCTCACCACGGTGATGTCCATCTGCTTCATCACCTGGATGTAGCGCAGGTACTCGTCCGTGATGCGCGCGACCGGGATGTCGTAGATATCCACCTGCTCCTGCCGGATGAGGTAGAGCAGCAGGTCGAGCGGACCCGCGAACTCGCCGAGGCGGAGCTTTAACTCGTCGCCGCCCTCGCCGCGCTCCGTCGTGATCTCCGGGCGCGCGCCCGCGACGTTCAGCATCGCGGCTTCGGGCTCCTGGCCCGACGGCGACTGCTGCGCCGGGGCGGCGGCCGCATCCGGCGCGGAGTTGTACGCATCCGGCGCGGTCGCGACGGTCGAGGCGACCGCGTCGCTTCCCGCGCCCTCGTCGCCCATCATCTCTTCGGCTTCGTCCATAAGTAAAAATTTCCGCGCCGAACTCACGCGCGTCGCGCGCCGACGAGCCCGAGCCGCGCCTTCACGTCGTCGAGCGTGGGGCGTGCGAGAGCCTGCGCCCGCGCGCGCCCCTCGTCGAGCGTGCGCTCAAGCTCCTCGTCCGAGTAGCCGCGCGCACGTTCCTGTAGCGGTCGCAGGAACTCGACGGTCGTCTCCGCCAGCTCCGACTTCAACTGCGCGTAGCCCTTGCCCTCGAAGTTCGCCTCGACCTCGGCGGGCTGCTTGCCCGTCAGGAGCTGGTAGATCGTCAGCAGGTTCGTGATCGCCGGGCGCTGCTCGTCGAAGCGGATCTCGGCGCCGGAGTCAGTGACCGCGCGCTTGAACTTGCGCCGCACCGTGTCGGCGTCGTCGAGCAGGAAGATGCTGCCGGCGGCGTTCTCGTCCGACTTCGACATCTTTTTCGTCGGCTCGACGAGCGACTGAATCTTCGCGCCGACCTTCGGGATGAAGGCATCGGGCACGCGGAACGTCTCGCCGTAGTCGCGGTTGAAGCGCTCGGCGATGTCGCGCGTCAGCTCCAGGTGCTGCTTCTGATCGTGGCCGACGGGGACGAGGTCCGTCTGGTAGAGCAGGATGTCGGCCGCCATCAGCACCGGGTACATCAGGATGCCCGCGCCGACGCCCTCGCGCTGCTTCGCGGCCTTCTCCTTGAACTGCGTCATGCGCTCAAGCTCCGAGATGCGCGCCACGCAGTTGAGTATCCACGACAGCTCCGCGTGTTCGGGCACGTCCGACTGGACGAAGACGAGCGAGACGCGCGGGTCGATCCCGGCGGCGAGATAGACGCGCGCCAGATCGCGCGTCTTCGCCGCCAGGGCTTTCGGGTCTTGCGGGAGGGTGATGGCGTGCAGGTTGACGATGCAGAAGAGGCTCTCGTACTCGTGCTGCAACTCGACCCAGTTGCGCAGCGCGCCGAGGTAGTTGCCGATGTGAAAATTGCCGGTCGGCTGCGCGCCGCTGAAAATCCGTTTCATGACAGGTTCAGGATGCCCCCAGGAAGACGATGCCCCACGCGAAGGGGATGACGATGCGAAAGATCACGCTGAAGACGCCCGTAAAGAGCGCCACGAAAAGCAGCATGAATCCGAACTGGTTGAGCGACTGGAGGGCCGACTCGAACCTTTCGGGCAGGATGCTTTCGAGAATCTTGCTGCCGTCGAGCGGCGGGATCGGGAACAGGTTGAAGACTCCGAGCCCCACGTTCATCTGAAAGAAGACGCTGAGCAGCGCGGCGACGCCCTCCATCAGTGTCGAATCAGGGTTGGCGGGGACGAGCCCGTGATTGATCGTCAGCACGCCGGTCGAGTAGAGCACGCGGATGATGATGCCGACGACGAGCGCGATGGTGAAGTTGCCGAGCACCCCGGCAATCGAGACCCAGAAGTTGGCGACGCGCTTGTTGCGCCACGCGAGCGGGTTGACCGGCGTCGGGCGCGCCCAGCCGAGCAGCGCGGCTCCCGTGAAGAAAGCTATTGCCGGGAACAGCAGCGTCCCGATGGGGTCGACGTGCGTGACGGGGTTGAGCGAGATGCGCCCCTGGTGCCGCGCCAGATCGTCGCCGAAGCGGTCGGACATCCACGCGTGCATCATCTCGTGCAGGGAGAGCGAGAAGATGAGCGCGACCATGAAGAGGACGAATTCGCCGATGTTGGGGACATTCATGCCGAGTCTTAATTGCCTCTCGCGGCTCCCGCCCGGGCTGACCCGCCACACTATCACGCGGTCGGAGGCGAGTCAAAAAGGGTGGTCAGTTGTCCGCGGTCAGTTGTCCGTCGTCCCTTTTTCTTCGCTCGCGCTACTTTTTCACCGTAGCCTGAACTGATCTCAAACCACTGACCACTGACGACTGACCATGGACAGCCTTACACCAACGTCCCGCGGACGCCGAGCGGCAGCGTGTAGACCGCCTCGTTCGTGGCGACGGCCATCGCGCCCTCGCGGCTGAAGGCGAGGCCGATCACGTTCATCCCCGCGACGACCAGCTCCGCGCTCTCGCCGCCGCGCGTGACGCGGACGACGCCGCGCCGGCCCCTGTAAGAGGCGGCGACGTACAGGTTTCCTTCCGCGTCGAACGCGAGCCCGCCGGGCCGCCCCAGGCCGCGGAAGAAAACGCCCTCGTGACCGTCCTCGTCGATGCGCGTGATCGACTCGTGGCTCGACACCGTGGGGGCGGCGACGTAGAGCGCGCCGTCCGCGCCGAACGCCAGATGATACGCGGCGACCGACTGTTCGAGCGTCGCCCACTCGCTCGATTCGCCGATGCCGTTGACGCGCAGGATTCTGCCCCCGCGGTCGCCGACGTGCATCCGGCCTTTACGGTCGAAGGCGAGCCCCGTCGCGGCGCCGAGGTTGCGCGCGAAGGGCGCCGCCTCGTCGAGCTTCGTCACGCGGTAGACCGTCCCGTCGTTGCGGCTCGTGACGAAGAGCTGACCCGTGGCGTCGAAGGCGAGCCCCGTCGGGTTGACGATCTCGCCCGTCACGTCCTGCAACTCGCCGGAAGCGCCGACGCGGAAGAGCGAGACCGGCTCGCGGTGCCCGCGCGAGCCCGAGCGCGTGACGTAGAGCGCGCCGTCCTCCGGGTCGAAGGCGGGGCTCGCGACCATGTGCAGGTCTTCGGCCAGGAGCTTGCCGACGAGCAGGCGCGCGGGCTGGCTGTAGACGCCCATGCTTTCGAGCCGCACCTCGACCGCGCGCCCCGCCGCCGACTCCGGCACGACGGCGAGCACGCGTTGCGGCGACGCCCCGACGAGGCGCGCGCGCTCTTCGCCGATGAGGACGTGGTACATTCCGAGGCGGCTCGTGTCGAAGCCCTCGCACTCGACGAGCACCTCGCCGCCCGGAATCGCCGCCGCCGGGTTGACTCGTTTGATCTGTCCCGCCGCGCTCATGCCCCTCCCTCGTCGTCCGACGGCCGTCAGACTCGAAATGAGTTTTCGTCTTGACACTTGACGGTCAGAAGATTAGACCAACCCCGCGGCGCAGACAACCGCCGCGCGCCCCCGCCGGCGGGGCGAGGCGGTGCTTGACGGCGCGCCCGCTGTGTTATAATCCGCCGCGAAGGATCAGCAGGTCTGACACGTCCGGGAGGCGACCGGGGCGGCGCGCGAGAATGACGCCGCCGTTTCAGTTTCGCCCGCGCGATCAAGCGAAGTGTTTTCGCCAGGCAACATCAACGCCGCGACTCTCACAGCGTCCGCCCCAAGCCGCTCGCTCCGCTCAAGCTCTAACCCGCTTCGCTCAAGCTCTAGCCTGACGAGCCCGACGACACGCGACGCGGCGGCCCGTCGGCCCGTCGGCGTCGCCCCGCGCGGTTCCTCGCGCGGGCTGGCCGAGCCTAAGGAGGTCTGAAGTATCAGCAACGTAGAAGGCAACACGCAGGGACTCAAGCCCAACCAACTGCGCCGCATCGAGAAGCTCTACTCGCGGCGCATTTCGCCGCAGAGGATCGTGACGCCCGAATTCGCGCGCCAGCTCTCCGAACTCTCGCACGAGACGGGGCGGCAGATCGGCGTGCTGATCGATCGCAAGGGCTACGTCGAGCACGTGACGGTCGGCAGCTCCAAGGGCATCGAGCTGCCCAACTTCCGCCGCCAGCGCGTCGCCGCGGATCGCTTCCGGGGCCTGCGCTGCGTCCACACGCACCTGCGCGGCGAGGAGTTGACGCAGGACGACTTGAACGACCTCGCGCTGCTCAGGCTCGACCTGATGGCCGCCGTCGAAGTCGATTCGCGCACGGGGCTGCCCGGCGTCGTGCGCGCGGCGCACCTGCTGCCCTCGACCGCCGCCGACATCGAAGGCGACACGGCGAACGAGCACGCCTTCGCCTTCCTCGACGTGGAAGTCGCCTCGCAGCTCGACGTTGACTTCCTCGACCTCATCAACTCGCTCGAAGACGAGATGGCCCGCAACCGCCGGGCCGTGCGGCGCGCCGAGGTGCGCGACCGCGCGATCCTCGTCGGCGTCACCACGGGCTCGGTCGCCGACGCCGAAGAGTCGATGGCGGAGCTGCGCGAACTCGCCGCGTCGGCGAACATCTTCGTCCTCGACCAGATCATCCAGCGGCGCGCGGGCGTCGACCCGCGCACGGTCCTCGGTCGCGGCAAGCTCGATGAGCTGCTCGTGCGCGCGCTGCGGCAGGGCGTGGACATCATCGTCTTCGACCGCGAACTCTCGCCCGCGCAGGTGCGCTCGATCTCGGAGGCGACCGATCTCAAAGTCATCGACCGGGCGCAGCTCATCCTCGACATCTTCGCGCAGCGCGCCGAGACCCGTGAGGGCAAGATTCAGGTCGAGCTGGCGCAGTTGAAGTACATGCTGCCGCGCCTCATCGCCGGTCAGGACTCCGCCTTCTCGCGGCTCGCGGGCGGCATCGGCGGGCGCGGCCCCGGCGAGACGAAGCTCGAAACCGACCGCCGCCGCGTGCGCGACCGCATCAGCCGGCTCGAAAAAGAGATCGACACGCTCAGGCAGCGCCGGCAGTTGCGCCGCAAGGAGCGCACGCGCCGCGGGCTCCCCGTCATCTCCATCGTCGGCTACACGAACGCGGGCAAGTCGACTCTGCTGAACACGCTCACGGCGAGCACGGTGCTCGCCGAGAAGCGTATGTTCGCGACGCTCGACCCGACCTCGCGCCGCCTGCGCCTGCCGCACGAGCAGGAGGTGATCTTGAACGACACGGTCGGCTTCATACGCGACCTGCCGCCCGACCTGATCGCCGCCTTCCGCGCGACGCTCGAAGAGATTTCCGACAGCACCGTCCTCATCCACCTGCTCGACGCCTCGAACCCGCGCTGGGAGCAGCAGCTCGAATCGGTCGAAAAGATTCTCACCGATCTCGAACTCAACCACATCCCGCGCCTCGTCGCCTTCAACAAGGCCGACCTCGTCGAGCCCGACACGCTGGACGCCATCCTGCGCCAGACCTGCGCCACGGGCTCGCGCCGCTGCGTCACCGTCTCCGCGCTCGACCCGCTATCGCTGCGCCCGATGCTCGAAGCCGTCGGCTCGATCCTCGCCCTCGACCTGACTTCTCACCCCGGCGGGCACGGCGAAGGGGGCGAGGCGAAAGAGGTCAGCGAAGAATATTTAGAACCGGTCGCAGAATTGTAGGGGCAGGGCTCGTCCCTGCCCACCGGGCGCGAGGGCGAAAGTATGGTGTGATCATCTATGAATGAATAATTACGGATCGATTGAGCGACCATGCGGTCGCTGCGGGCAGGGACAAGCCCTGCCCCTACAATTCTTATTAGCGTCGAGGTGTTTTGAGTTAGTGCGCGCGCCGCGCTAACCGCGAGACGCGAGCCCCGACGAAAGTTTCCGATGAACGCACGCAGACGCAGACTCGGACTCAACTCGCGCTTCGGCTACGCCGGCTACGACGCGGCGGCGCGGCTGGCGCGCGCGCTCAAATGGTTCCGGCCGACGACGCAGTTCGCCGTCGGCTTCGTCCTGCTCACCGCCGTGACGACGCTGCTGCTCGCGCGCACGCGCTCGCAGATGCCGGCCGACTACCGCGAGGGCGAGATCGTCACGTCGAGCGTCGTCGCGCCGAGCGACATTCAGATCGAAGACCCCGCGGCGACCCAGGCCGCGCGCGCCGAGAACCCGGCGGCCCCGCCCGTGATGCTCCAGCTCCGGCGCAACCAGATCGTGGCGCGCTCGGGCGAGCCCGTCACGCCGAAGATGATGGCGGAGTTCGACGCGATCCGACGCTACAGCCGCCGCGAGCGCTTGCCGCAGCACTTCGTCGGGCTCTTCTTCCTCGTCGCCGCGCTCTACTGGGGCGCGTGGAAGTTCATCGAGCACCGCAGCATGACCTCCACGGGGCTCGTGCTCTCGCGCGGTCGCGCCTTCACGCTCGTCGCGCTGGCGATTCTCGTCGAGGTGCTGTTGATGCGCTTCGGCGTGGTGATGGCGGAGAGGTTCGCGGTCTTTAGCGCGTCGCCGTGGAACGACGAGATGATCTGGTCGCTCGCCATCCCGTTCGCGTCGGCGACGCTGCTCGTCGCGATCCTGATGGACGTGCAGCTCGCGCTCACCGCCGGCCTCATCACGGCGCTCTTCGCCGGGCTGCTCGCGCCGAACAACTCCGTGCTCGTCGCGTGCTACTCGATGATCTCTTCGTCGGCGGCGATCTACGGGTCGGGCCGCTACAGCGACCGGCAGTCGGTGACGCTCGCCGGCGTGTTCGTCGCCGCGGTCAACGCCCTCGCCGCGCTCGCGATCCTGCTCGCCGCGCAGAAGCCCCTGACGATCGGCGCGATGGCGCTCGCCGTGGGGTGCGGGGTGGCGGGCGGCATCCTGACGACCATCTTCACGGCGGGCGGGCTGCCCGTCAACGAGTCGGCCTTCGGCATCCTGACGGACGTGAAGCTGCTGGAGTTGTCGAACGCCGACCTGCCCGTGCTCGGTCAGCTCGCCCTGCGCGCGCCGGGGACGAACCAGCACTCGCACGCCGTCGGGCAGTTGACGGAGGACGCCTGCCGCGTCATCAACGCCAACCCGCTGCTCGCGCGCATCGGCGCCCTCTACCACGACATCGGCAAGCTCGCCGCGCCGCAGATGTTCGTCGAGAACCAGTCGGGCGACAACCCGCACGACCGCCTGCGCCCGACCAACAGCGCGCGCATCATCATCAGCCACGTGACCTACGGCATCAAGCTCGGCGAGGAGATGGGCCTGCCGCAGAAGATCGTCGACTTCATCCCGCAGCACCACGGCACGCGCACGCTCCACTACTTCCTGCGCAAGGCGCAGGCGCAGAGCATCCACGGCGACGAGGTCGAAGAGGCCGAGTTCCGCTACCCGGGGCCGAAGCCGCAGTTCAAAGAGTCGGCCGTGATGATGCTCGCCGACTCGTGCGAGGCGGCGGCGCGCTCGCTCGCCCGCCCCGACCCTGACAACATCCGCGCCATCGTCAGCAAAATCTTCGAGGCGATAGTCAGCGACGGCCAGCTCGACGAGTGCAACCTCACGTTGAGGGAGCTGACCGCGATCCGCGACTCGATCACGTCGTCGCTCGTCGCCATCTACCACGCGCGCATCGACTACCCCGGCTTCAACCCCCCGCCCACCGGCATCACCTCGGCGCTCCCGCCGCTCCCGGAAGCAGACCTCGACACCGAAGAGCGCGGCGTCACCTACGCCACCGCCGCCGACATCCCGATCAGTCAAGGCGGCGAGGTCGAGGACGAAGCCGTCACGAAGAAGTAAATAGTGCCTGGGATCAGTAACAGGCGGGCATTATTTGTAGGGGCGGGGCTCGTCCCTGCCCGCGCTGAATCGGCAAACACAACGTCGATCATTGCGCGCGGCGGGCAGGGACGAGCCCCGCCCCTACGGTTATTCCAACGTTGTCAGTGGCTCTAAGTTCTTAAATCAAACTTCCCGCTCAATCTCTCATAAGTCATTTTTAAATCTTCGGGGAGGACGCGCGTTTCGCCGACGGTGGTCATGTAGTTTGAGTCGCCGGCCCAGCGGGGGAGGACGTGGAGGTGTACGTGGCCGGCGACGCCCGCGCCCGCCGCGCGCCCCAGGTTCATGCCGAGGTTGAAGCCTTCTGGCCGGTAGGCTTCGCGCAGGGCGGTCTGGGCGCGCTTCGCCAGGTCCATCAGCTCGTCGGTCGCCTCCTTCGCGACGGCGTCGAGCTCTGCGGCGTGCTCGTAGGGCACGATCATCAGATGACCGCTGGTGTAGGGGTAGAGGTTGAGGATGACGAAGTTGTGGCGGGCGCGGTGGAGGACGAAGTTACGCTCGTCTGAAGAGGGGTCTGCGGCGATGGGGCAGAAGACGCAGGCGTCGTCCGACTTTTCGCCGCCGCCCGCGGCGCTGATGTACTTGTATCGCCAGGGAGACCAGAGCCTGTCCACAGTCTTCGCTCGCCGCGGTTCGGTTGGGTTACATGAGCGGCGGGGTCTGGCTGCCGCCGCCGTCGCCGCCGTTGGGGGTCGCGGGGGTCGCGGGGGAGGCGTCGCCGCCGTCCGAGGACGAAGTCGGCGGGGCGGAGGGCTCGTTGATCAGCTCTTTGAGTTCCTTGCCGGGCTTGAAGTAGGGCACGCGCTTGGCGGGGATGTCGACGGGGTCGCCGGTCTTCGGGTTGCGCCCGCGCCGCGCGCCGCGCTCGCGCACCCGGAAAGAGCCGAAGCCGCGCAGCTCGATCTTCTCGCCGCTGTTGAGCGTGTCGATGATGCTCTCGAAGACGATCTCGACCAGCCGCTCGGCGTCCTTCTTCGTCAGCTCCGCCGCGCGCGCCACGTCCTCGACCAACTCTGCTTTCGTCATTGTCATGTCACCTCACCCGAAGCAACGTAAAAAGGCGTCTCGACACGCCCGGTGCGATCCCCAGCACGGATCGCGAAAAGTTGCTCGCCCCCTTTCAAAGGCGAAACCTACAGTATCAGAAACAATCGGCTCCTAGCAAGACAAACTTCACGCTGCCAACAGCTTACGCCGAATCCGCGGCAACCTTAAAAACGAGAGGCGGAGATGAGACGACACTCACCCCCGCCCTCGAACGTTCGCGCCTGCGCGCCGGAACCGACTTTAGCCTTCGCCGCCCGGCGTCGAATCCACGGCCCTCGGCTCTTCGGCTCCGGGCTCTACGGCTTTCGCCTCGGCCGCGTTCGCGGCCTCGGCCCTGGTCTCTTCTACCTTTGGCTCCGCGGACTTCGCTTCGCCGCCGCCACCCGCGCCCTTGTCCGCGCCGGACGACGATGACGTTGTGGCCGCGCTCGTCCCGAAGCCGAGGTTAGCCAGCTCGGCGAGCGAAGCCATGCCGCCCTTCGCCTCGGTCGAATAGCTCTTCGCGTCGTAGGCGACGTTGTCGTCGGACTTGGCGGCGCGGGCGGAGAGGCCGATCTTGCGGTTCTCCTGCTCGATGCGGAGTATCCGGAAGTCCATCTCGTCGCCGACCTTCGCCACGTCCTCCGGCTTCTCGACCCTCTCCTCGGACAGCTCCGAGACGTGGCACAAGCCTTCGAGCCCTTCGGCCAGCTCGACGAACGCGCCGAAGTTGGCGAAGCGGCTGATCTTACCGCGCACGATGTCGCCCGGCTTGTGCTCGTTGACGAACTTGTCCCACGAGCTGGGCTCGGTGTCTTTAATGGAGAGCGAGAGGCGGCGGTTCTGCACGTCGATGTTGGTGACGACCGCCTCGATCTCCTGCCCCTTCTTCAAGACCTCGCCCGGGTGCTTGATGCGCTTGTTCCAGGAGATGTCGGTGACGTGGACTAAGCCGTCCACGCCTTCTTCGACTTCGACGAACGCGCCGAAGTCCGTCAGGTTGCGCACCCGCCCCTGCACGCGCGTGCCGACCGTGTAGCGGTCGCGCAGCGTGTCCCAGGGGTTCGCCTGAATCTGCTTCATCCCCAGGCTGATGCGCCGCGCCTTCGGATCGACGCCGAGCACTTCCGCCTGCACCTCGTCGCCGATGTTGACCATCTTCGACGGGTGCTTCATACGCTTCGACCAGCTCATCTCGGAGACGTGGACGAGCCCCTCGATGCCGGGTTCGAGTTCGACGAACGCGCCGTAGTCGGTGACGCTCGCGATCTTGCCCGCCACGCGGCTCCCGATCTCGAAACGCTCCGCCACGCTCTCCCACGGGTCGGGGAGGAGTTGCTTGTAGCCCAGGGAGACGCGCTCGCGCTCGCGGTCGAACTTCAAGACCTTGACCTGCACGTTCTCGCCGACCCGCAGCAGATCGCCGGGGTTCTGGAGTCGTCCCCACGACATGTCGGTCACGTGGAGCAGGCCGTCGATGCCGCCGAGATCGACGAACGCGCCGTAGTCGGTCAGGTTCTTGATCACGCCGTCGACGATGATGCCCTCTTCGAGGTTGCCGAGCGTCTGCTCCTTGACGCCGGAGTTCTGCTCTTCGAGCAGGACCTTCCGCGAGAGCACGACGTTCGAGCGCTTGCGGTTGAGCTTGATGACCTTCGCCTCGATCTCCTGGTTGCGGAAGCTGTCGAGGTTGCGGACGGGGCGCGAGTCGATCTGCGAGCCCGGCAGGAACGCCGCCACGCCGTCCACGTCGACGCGCAGGCCGCCCTTCACCCGCTCGACGATCCTGCCCTTGACAGGCGTGCCGTCCTGGTAGGCTTTCTCCAGCTCGTCCCACGCGCGCATCCGCACCGCGTCGGCGCGCGAGAGGATGGGCACGCCCTCCTGCGACTCCATCGTCTTGACGAGGACTTCCACCTCGTCGCCGCGCTTGACCGTCAGCTCGCCGTTCTCCGTGAACTCCTCGGCGGGAACCATGCCTTCGGACTTGTAGCCGAAGTCGATCATCACGCCGCGGTCTGTGACGCCGACGACCGTGCCGCGGACGACCGAGCCCTCCTGGAACTGCGCCTGTTCCTGCTCGTACTGATCCAGGATCGCGCCGAAATCGAAGTCGCCTCCCCCGCGCTTGTTCCCGTCGTCGTCGTCGTCATCGTCCTCATCCATGGCGGACGACCGCGGGGCGGGCGCGCTCGGCTGCGGAGCGGCTGGCGCTTGCGCGACCGGCTCGGACGCGGGTGAGGCGGCAGCGCCAGACGCGGCTGAGGTCGGCTGTGGCTCGGCCGTCGGCGCGGCGGCAGACGCGCCCGCCCCGCCCTGGTGCTGCTGGTTGTCGTTGTCGGTTTCGCCGCCGAGCGGCTTCGTCTCTTCAGTTGACATGCGGACTCCTTAGGGCTCCTTAGGGCTTTCACGGCGCGCGCACGCGCGACCGCCCGGTCGTCGGGGCGCTCCACATCGCGAGCGGATCGGCGCGTCACCTCACGCGGCGCGCTTAACTGCTGGCGATGACGGGGGTGATTGTCGGAGGACTTGAGGGGGAGGCGGGATGTGAACCTTCGAGAAGTTAGAAGAAAGTTATTAGTTTCCGTCTTGCCCGAGGATCACCCGCGTGACCCGACAATCACCGGCACCTGTGACCGGATAAGTCGGCACTGTACACGCCGGAACGCGAGCGTGTCAAGGCGCTCGGCGGCGCGGGGCGCTAATCGTAAATGGTGAGTCCTAAACAGTCTTCGGCCTTCTGCAAAAATCTTGGGTCTTCCGACCGCGGCTCAAGTCCCGCCCCCGCCCCCCCTCTTCGACCCGTCGCTGCCCGCCGTCCGCGGCTCGCGGTTCGTAATCCGCGCGTCACTTGGCTGCGCTGGACGCCGCGGCGTTGAGATCGCGCTGCGCGACGTAGACGCCCGCGGAGTGTGAGCCGACGAAGAGCCGGCCCGGGTTGTTCGTGTCGAAGGCGAGCGACCAGACGCGACGACTCGGCAGTTCGGGATCGACGCGCTTCCAGGTACGCCCCGCGTCGTTCGAGTGGAACACGCCGTTGTTCTCCGGGTTCTCGAAGGCGCTGCCGACGAAAATCTCGTCGGGTGTCTGCGGGTTGATGAGGATGCTCGTGTAGCTGCCGTAGGGGAGGTTCCCGCCCCTGCGCTCCCACTTCTCGCCGCCGTCGTGCGACATGTAGAGCATCTGCGTCGTGCCGACGTAGATGTAAGCCGGGCGCTGCGGGTCTTGCTCGATGACGTTGATGGGCGCGGCGGACGACACGTCGGCCACGCGCTGCCACGTCAGCCCGGCGTCGCGCGAGACGAGGACGCCGGAGTTCGCCGTGCCGACGTAGATGGTCTGTGCGTTCTGCGGGTGCGTCGAGACGCACAGGGCGCGCACGTCGAGCCCTTCCGTGAACGTGACTTTGAGCCAGCCCTTGGAAGGGTCGGCGGCGACCGTGCGGTAAAGCCCTTTGTTGGTCGCGGCGAGCAGCCTCGGCTGGCCGTCGGACGCGTAGAGGTACGCGAGCGCGTTGATCGTGTCGGTGAGGCCGACGGGGATGTTCTGCGCGATCTTTGCCTCCTCGGCGGTCAGCTTGCCGCCGCCGAGGCCGAGCGCGTTCAGCGTCGCGTCGTCGAGCCTTCCGGTCTGCGGCAGGTCTTTGTCCGCCTGGAAGCGGCGGAGCGCGGCGACCGTGCGCGTGCCCGCCACGCCGTCCGGCTCGCCGATGCTGTAGCCGAGTCCGGCGAGCACGACCTGCGCGCGCACCATCATCTTCCTGTCGCTCTGCGCGGAGGAGGCAGAGGCGGCGGCGGCCGGGGCCGGGCGCGGCCCCTGATCGGCGCGCGCGGAAGTTCCGCGCGAGGAGGCGGCCGCGCTCGCGCGGGAGGGCGGCGAAGTCGCAGCGGCTCGTCGCCCGGAGGTCGTGCGCTTGGCCGGACGCTTCTTGGCGGGGGGCTTGGCAGCGTCTTCGGGCGAGCCGACGGGAGACCACGACGCGCCGCGGTCGAGCGAGCGGTAGACGCCGAGGTTCGTGCCCAGGTAGATCGTGTCGGCGTTGGCTTGATCCTGGAGGATCGAGTACGCGATCAGGCGGCTCGGCATGTTACGCATCGAGGGCTGCCACGTCTGCCCGCCGTCGTTCGAGGCGAAGAAGAAGCCGCCGCCCGTCGCCGTGTTGATCGTCGCCGCGTAGACGCGCCCCGCCTTCTCGCGGTCGGCGAGGATGAAGTAGGCGCGCCGCCCCGAGTAGCCCTCGTTCGAGGGGACGAAGTTCTTGCCGCCGTCGCGCGAGATCATCACGCCGTAGTTGTTCGTGCCGATGTAGATCGTGTTCGGCTCCTTCGGGTGGACGGCGATGGAATTGATTTCGAGCTGCCGCGAGGTGGTGAGCATCCACGACTCGCCGCCGTTGACGCTGCGCCAGAAGCCCTCGGTCGTGCCCGCGAAGATGAGGTTGGAGGTGGACGGGTGCTGGAGGATGTCGCGCGTGCGGCGCGACTGCGACGGGATGCCCTGCACCTTGCGCCAGAGTTCGCCGGCGTTCTTCGACTCGTAGATGCCGCTGCACGCCGAGGCGACGACGTGGTCGGGGTTGCGCGAGTCGATGGTGATGGCGAAAACGTCCGAGTCGTCGATCATGCCCGTCTTGATCGACTTCCAGGATTTGCCGCCGTCCTCGGTCTTCCACGGCAGGTGCCACGTGCCGATGTAGATGTGATCGTTGTTGCGCGGGTCGACGGCGAGCGATTCGACGTTGCGGATGTCGGGGTAAGCCTCGGTCGGGAGTTGCTGCCACGTCTCGCCGGCGTCTCTTGAGAGGAAGACGCCGCGGTTCGAGCCGGCGACGAGGGTGTCCGGGTCCGAGGGGGATTGCGTCAGCGAGTGGATCGCCTCGCCCTTCAACTCCTCCGCCCCCTTCCACGTCTGCCCGCCGTCGACCGACTTGAAGAAGCCGCCGGGGACGACGTGCTTGTGCATGGCGACGTAGATGACCTTCGGGTCGCGCGGATCGATGATGATGTTGTCGACGTAGCGTCCGGGGTGGCTGAAGCTCGTGAGGCGCGCCCACGTCTTCGCGCCGTCGCGGGTCTCGTAAATCTGCCCGTCGATGGTGCCCATCAGGAGGTGCTGCGGGTCGCTCACGTCCATCGCCAGCTCGCGCGCGTCGCCCCCCATCGGGCCTGAGATCGACCAGTTGATGGAGCGCGCGTCCGCGTCCTGCGTCGTGTCGATGTGGCGCGTCGCGGCCTCAGCGGTCGCGCGCATCGGCGGCGCGGCCGGGACGAGCAATGAGAGCAGTACGAATAATAGGAACAGCCTGATGGGCAATCGTCGGATCATCTTCGTCCTCATGGTGTCGGTCGAGCAATCTTAGAGGGCGGCGCTATTGGTTCCGTGTCGCGACCGCCCTCCGAAGCCGCAGGTGCTTTCGCCGGGAAAGCCGAGGAGAGTAGCTTAATGCTTTTCGATGTGTAACGGAAGCGGGGTGTTGTATTCAAAACTAATGATGCGTCCGTTGCAAAAGCGAAGCGGGCGACGATCCCTGTCGGATCGTCGCCCGCTTTCGGTCTAGGTCACGCCCCCGCTATGGAGCGCGAACGGTTGATCTATCACTCCTCGTCGTCGCGACGGCGTCTGGCGCCGCGCCGCCTGGTCGGCGGCCGCGTGGTCTGCACCTCCGAGGCGTCGACCGTCGGGGAGGCCGTCGGCGGCGTAGCGCCCGTCGGCACGATCCACAACTCTGTCGTCGCCTCCTCCTGGAAGCCGCCGTCGATGGTGACGAGTCGGCCGGCGTCGATGCCGCGCGTGTTGACGAGGTAGTCCTTCGCGAAGTCGGCGCGGCGCTGGGCCTCGCCCGCGGGACCGCGGCGACCGCCGTAGGCAATGATGTAACCCTGCGAGCCGGGCTGGTTCTGCAGCTCGTTCGCGAAGTTATCAAGGCGAGCCTTGACATCGTTGCGCGGGATGTTGCCGTAGGTGTCAAACTTCGACGGCTGCACCGGCGGCGGAGGCGTCGGCGTCGGAATCTCGGGCGTCGGCGTCGGCGGGAGCGGCGTCGGCGTCGGGACTGCCACGCAGTCGCAGCGGTCGACCGTCACGGTCGTCGACGAGTAGGAGATGCAGCCGCAGCCGTCATCAACCTCGACGTTCGCCGTGTAGGTGCCGGGCGCGACGCCCGACAGGTCCCAGGTGACGTTCGGGCCGTCGCCCGTGATGCGCCCGCCCGTGGTCGTCCACGCGTAGAGCAGCGTGTCGCCGTCCGGGTCGGTGGCGTTCGCCGTCAG
>DATLMC010000060.1:0-63790 GCA_035537435.1 Pyrinomonadaceae bacterium
ATGTGGATGGACCCGTTCTCCGAGGAGCCGACGCTCTGCCTCGTCGCCAACGCCGTCGATCCGATCACCAAGGAGGGCTACGGCCTCGACCCCCGCTCGGTGGCCACGCGCGCCGAGAGCTACCTGAAGTTCACGGGCCTCGCCGACACCTGCTACGTCGGGCCCGAGGCCGAGTTCTTCGTCTTCGACGGCGTGCGCTACAACAACGATCAGAACTCCGCCGGCTACGCCATCGAGTCCGACGAGGGCCACTGGGCGAGCGGGCGCATGTCGGACGAGGAGCGCGGGCCGAACCTCGGCTACCGCATCCGCGCCAAGGAGGGCTACGTCCCCGTCACCCCGACCGACACTCTGAGCGACCTGCGCTCCGAGATCGCCCTGACGCTCGAACGGTGCGGCATCACGGTCGAGTGCCACCACCACGAGGTGGCGACCGCCGGGCAGTGCGAGATCGACTTCCGCTTCTCCACGCTCCTCGGCACCGCCGACAACCTACAGCTCTTCAAGTACGTCGTCCGCAACACCGCGCACATGTACGGCAAGACCGCGACCTTCATGCCGAAGCCGATCTACGGCGACAACGGATCGGGGATGCACTGCCACCAGTCGATCTGGAAGAGCGAGAAGCCGCTCTTCGCCGGCGACGGCTACGCCGGTCTCTCCGACATGGCGCGCCACTACATCGGCGGGCTCCTCAAGCACGCCGCCTCAATCGTCGCCTTCGCCGCCCCGACGACGAACAGCTACAAGCGGCTCGTCCCCGGCTTCGAGGCCCCCGTCAACCTCGCCTACTCGGCGCGCAACCGGTCGGCCGCGATCCGCATCCCGATGTTCTCGACGAACCCGAAACTGAAGCGCCTTGAGTTCCGCCCGCCCGACCCGTCGTGCAACCCGTACCTCGCGTTCTCGGCGATGCTCATGGCGGGCCTCGACGGCATCCAGAACCGCATCGATCCCGGCGAGCCGCTCGACAAGGACATCTACGATCTCTCGCCCGAGCAGCTCAAAGAGGTGCCGTCGCTCCCCGGCTCGCTCGACGAGTCACTCAACGCGCTCGAAGCCGATCACGAATTCCTCCTGAAGGGCGACGTGTTCACCACGCAGCTCATCGACCGCTGGATCACCTACAAGCGCGAGAAGGAGATTCAGCCCATGCGGATGCGCCCGCACCCGCTGGAGTTCGCGATGTACTACGACATTTAAAAGCCGTGACAGGTGAACCGTGACGGGTGACAGGTAAGAAGATCGTCGTCTTCTCCTGTCACCCGTCACGGTTCACGGTTTACGCGCGTTCAATTCATCACCTCTATGAACGTCGTCCCCGTCACGCTCGAAGGTCGGTACGTGCGGCTTGAGCCTTTAACGCTCGCGCATCTGGACGCGCTCTGCGTCTACGGGCTCGACCCCGACCTGTGGCGCTTCACGACGACGCAGATTCACACGCGGGAGGAGATGCGCGACTACGTCGAGGCGGCGCTCGAAGAGCAGGCGCGCGGCTCGGCGCTCCCGTTCGCGACGGTCGAGCGGGCGGGCGGCGAGGTGGTGGGGAGCACGCGCTTCGGCAACATCGAGCGCGAGCACCGCGGCGCTGAGATCGGCTGGACGTGGGTGGCGCGACCGCGCCAACGCACGCCCGTCAACACGGAGGCGAAGTACCTGATGCTCGGCCACGCCTTCGCGACGTGGAACTGCCTGCGCGTCGCGCTCAAGACCGACTCGCTCAACGAGCGCTCGCGCCGCGCCATCCTCCGCGTCGGCGCGAAGGAAGAGGGGACGTTGCGCAACCACATGATCACCTCGACGGGGCGCGTCCGCCACACGACCTACTTCAGCATCATCGACTCCGAATGGCAGGCCGTGAAAGCCGCGCTCGAAGCCAAGCTCTCTACCGCGCCCGCGGGCGAAGCCCGAACGCCGCCGGCCTGAGGCGCGCGTCTCGCCGCCAGCGCCGCAGCCTTAAATAGAAGAAGCCCGCGACTCCGGTGAAGAGTCGCGGGCTTCTTCCTTCGCGCCGACCGCGCGAGGCGGCGCGCGTTGTGAGCGCGCTTAGAAGAAGCGCGTGTAGAGCAGGCGGTTCGGCGAGCCGGAGCCGGCGCCCGTGATGTGGTTCAGCGTCGCGCCGTTGACGAGCGCGTTGCGGATCGTCGCCGGCGACGAGCCGGGGAAGGCTTGCAGGTAGAGCGCGGCCGCGCCGCAGACGTGGGGCGAGGCCATCGAGGTGCCGCTGATGGTGTTCGTCGCCGTGTCGGACGTAGACCACGCCGAGGTGATCGAGGAGCCCGGCGCGAAGATGTCCACGCACGTGCCGAAGTTGGAGAAGGACGAGCGGGCGTCGCTCGTCGTGGTCGAGCCGACGGTGACGGCGTTGGCCGCGCGCGACGGCGACTGCGTGCAGGCGTCGGTGTTGCTGTTGCCGGCGGCGACGACGATGGTGACGCCCGCCGCGCTGAGGTTGTTGACCGCGGCGTCGAGTGTGGACGAGGCCCCGCCGCCGAGGCTCATGTTGGCGACGGCCGGCTTGACGTGGTTGGCCCGCACCCAGTCCACGCCCGCGATGACGCCCGAAGTCGAGCCCGACCCGTTGCAGTCGAGCACGCGCACGGCTCTCAGCAGCGCGCCCTTGGCGACGCCGTAGGTCGAGCCGCCGATGGTTCCGGCGACGTGCGTGCCGTGGCCGTTGCAGTCCTGGCCGTTGCCGCCGAAGGCGTCAAACGACGCCGCGGCGCGCCCGCCGAACTGCGTGTGCGTGGTGCGGATGCCGGTGTCGATCACGTAGGCGCGCACGCCCGCGCCCGTCGGCGTGTAGATGTAGGTCCCGTTCAGGGGCAGGTCGCGCTGGTCGATCCTGTCGAGGCCCCGCGTCGCGCCCGACTGCGTCGTCGAGATGGTCATCACGCTGTCCTCCTCGACGTAGGCGACGCGCGGGTCGTCGCTGAGCGCGAGGGCCTGCTCCTTCGACATCTTCGCGGCGAAGCCGTTCAGGGCGTGCTGGTAGGTGCGCTCCACCTCGCCGCCGTAGATGTCGCGCATCGTCCCGGCGAGCGCGGGCGCGACCGAGAAAGCGCCCTTGTCGCCCGTCGCCCAGTCGTGGAAGACGACGATGTAGCGACCGGGGATCGCGTTCTTACCTTTGCCGACGTACTTAACACCTTGCGGGGCGTGCTCGGCGGGGATGCCTTTCTGGCTGTGGGTCGCGGCGGGGGCGAGCAGCGCCACGCCGAGCGCTGCCGTGAGAAAAGCGGCGAAAAACTTTTTCATGCGTCCTCCTAAAGTTTGAGCAGTGTGTGAGAGCAGCGGGCGTCGCGCGTGAGAGGCGCACGAGTCCCGCCGCGGGGAAGTGTGAAAGGTAATCCACGTCTCAACGCTGGCACACCTCGGTCGGGGCGGGCGTTTAAGCTTGCGGAACGCGACACTTCCGACGCGCTGTCGGGCGTGTCTGGGGGACGTTCGAGTTTTTTTACTGTCTAAGGAACGGACTGCGGGCGGCAACGTGCGGCGTCAGACTGAGTTTCGCTGCTGCCCGTGAGTGGCAGGCAATATAGCAAATTTCTTGCAAGGCGCAAGAGAATTTTTCGCGCGCGCGGCGGACGGCGAAGGGGCGGGCGTCAGGGCGTCGTCGCGGCTACTGTCCGGCGCGTGGTCACGACGCGCCGGCGGCGAGTTCGTCGTCGTAGTAGAGGAGATCGGTCGAGGGCGCGCCCGCGCCGAGCTGCCTGAGCATCGTCACGACCTGCCCGCGGTGGTAGGTCGAGTGGTTGACGACGTGCCGCATCATACGGCCGAGGGGGTAGCGCCACTCCTCGCCCTTCGCGTTGACGTAGGCGACGACCCCGTCGAGATCGGCGTCCGACAAACCCGCGACGAGTTCGGCGCGCTCCCGCGCGACCTCAGAGAGCCGCGCGCGCACCCGCTCGACGCTCGGAAAATCCGCCGGATCGAGCGTCACGCGCGGCGACTCGCCCCGCCAACGCCTGAGCCACACCCACTCGGCGAACAGCAGGTGCACGAGCGTGTCGCGCACCGAGGGGAAGCTGTTCCCCAGCCCGCGCGTGAACTCTTCGTCCGACAACCGCGCCGCCGCGTCGAGGATCAGCGCGTTGGCCCACTCGTTATACGCGAACAGGCCGCGCGCGTCTTTAACGTTCATCATCTCTCCCTCTCCGCAAAATAAGAGCGACTGAGAAGACCCGGCGGCGCGCGTAAATATGTAGGGGCAGGGCTCGTCCCTGCCCGTCTTCTCTTTAGTGGCCCCGCCCGTCTTCTCTTTAGCGGCGCGCGGGCAGGGACGAGCCCTGCCCCTACAAGTACCCCTGTCTCGTCTCTAAAACCCGTTCCGCCCCGCCATCTGAAAACTCAACCGCACCCGCACGTCGTCCTTTACAGGCATTATATCTCACACCGCCCGCGACGCTGCGCGCCGCGCGGGGCTTCGCGCTACAATCGACGCGCCTTGCCGACGACCGAGCGAAAAATCGAAGAGCTGCTGCGCGACCTGCCCGACGCCGAGGGCGCGCGCCGCTTCCACCAACAGCTCGCCGCGGAACACCCGCGCGAGGCGCGCAAACTCGCCGCCGATCCGGGGCTGCTCTCCGACGCGCTCGCGCTCGCCGCCTGGAGCCCGCTCCTGGCGACGACCATCGCGCAGCAGCCCGAACACCTCGCGTGGCTCGCGCGCGAGCGCGCCGACAGGCACGTCCGCTCGACCGAGGAGCTGAACGAGTCGCTCGCCCGCTTCGCCCTCACGCACACGCGCGACGAGCCGCACGCCCAGTTCGCGCGCTTCCGCCGCCGCGAGCTGCTGCGGATCTACCTGCACGACATCCGCCGCACGGCGACCGTCGTCGAGACGACGGAGGAGCTGTCGAACCTCGCCGACGCCGTGCTCTGCTACGCGCTCAACCTCGCGCGGCAGGAGCTCGACAACCGCTTCGGCGCGCCGCAGACCCGAGACGGGAGGGGCCGCACCGTCCCCTCCACGTTCTGCGTCGTCGCCCTCGGCAAGCTCGGCTCGCGCGAGTTGAACTACTCGTCCGACATCGACCTGCTCTTCCTCTACTCCGAGGACGGCGACACGTCGGGCGCGGGGGAGCGCGGCGCGACCTCGAACCGCGAGTACTTCAACCGGCTCGCCGAGCGCGTCGCGCGCCTCACGGGACAGCAGGCGGGCGAGGGCGCGGCGTACCGCGTCGATCTCCGGCTGCGGCCCCACGGCCGCGACGGCGCGCTCGCCGTCTCGCGCTCGGAGGCCGCGCGCTACTACCAGCGCGACGCGCACGCCTGGGAGCTTCAGGCGTTGATCCGCGCGCGCGCCTCCGCGGGCTCCGCCGATCTCTTCGCGCGCTTCTACGACGAGGTGCGCCCGCGCGTCTACACGCACGCCGGGTCGGTCGAGCAGGCGCTCGCGAACGTGCGCCTCGCCAAGCGCAAGATCGACCGGCAGCACGGCGAGGAGGGGCGCGGCTATAACGTCAAGCTCGGCCGCGGCGGCGTGCGCGAGATCGAATTCGTCGCGCAGGCCCTCCAACTCGCGCACGGCGCGCGCGACCCGTGGCTGCACGCGCCGCACACGCTCATCAGCCTCGGCCGCCTCGCCGACCGCGGCCTCATCACCGAGCGCGAGCGCACGGGGCTCTGCGACGCTTACGCCTTCCTGCGCGCGCTCGAACACCGCCTCCAGATGGAGCAGGGCTTGCAGACCCACACCGTCCCCGAAGACGACTCGCGCCGCTCACTCGTCGCGCGCCGCATGAACTTCGCGGGCGACGACGCCCTCGCCGAGTTCGACCAAGCCCTCTCGATCCACGCCGCACGCGTCCGCGCCGCCTTCGCGCGCGTCTTCGGCGAGTCTGACGACCGCGCCGCGCCGCCGGCACCCGCGCCAGACGGCACGCCAACGGGCGCGTCGGTCGAACCGACTCGGGAACGCGAGCCGACCGACGCCCGCGCTGATGAGGGGTCGGCAAGTCCCTCGTCTTCGCCAGCCGGTCTTTCAACTTCAGCGGAGAACGATCAGCCGCGCGGCGTGCTCAACCCGCGCCGCGCGCGCGCGTTCGTCGCGCGCATCCTCGCCTCGATTGAGAAGTCGGACGCGCGCGTCGAGCTGACGGGCGCGAAGCTCGAAGCCCTCGCGCGCGTCTGCGGCGCGTCCGAGTACTTCGGCGAGATGATCGCCAGCAACCCCGAACTGATCGACGCGCTCGCGCCGCTCGAAAGAATCGACACGCGCGCGGACGAAGATCGCGACCGCGTCGTCGCAGATGAGGAGCGCGTCGTCGCAGATCGGGAGCGCGCCGCCGCGTCCGACGACGACGCTCCCGCCGTCGCGCGCGACTACCGCGCGCTGCTGCGCGCCGAGATCGACCGCGAGAACAGTTTCCGCGCCGAGCTGGCGGCGATGCGACGCGCCTGGTCGCGACTGATCGTCGGCATCGGCGCGCGCGACGTGGCGGGCACGCTCTCGCTCGCGGAGTCGAACCGGTTACAGACGGAACTCGCGACCGCCTCGATCAACGCGGCCCTGCTCGTCGCGCGGCGCGAGCTGGCGCGCCGCCACGGCGGGTTCGCCGCAGGCCCGCGCCTCGCGGTGCTCGCGCTCGGCAGGCTCGCCAGCGGCGGCATGGACTACGGCTCGGACCTCGACGTGGTCGCCGTCTTCGACCCGCGCGTCCCCCCGCCCGTCCCCGCGCTCACGCGCGAAGCGTTCTACGCGCGCCTGTGCGAGCTGATGACGAACGCGCTCTCGAACCTGACGCGCGAGGGCTACCTCTACCGCGTCGATCTGCGCCTGCGCCCCGACGGCAAGAACGGCGCGCTCGCCTCCCCCGCCGGGTCGTTCGTCGAATACGTCGCTTCGCGGACGCAAGGCTGGGAGTGGCTGGCGTACGTCAAGCTGCGCGCCGTCGGCGGCGACCTCGAACTCGGCCGCGCGGTCGAGCGACAGGCCCGCCGCGCCGTCCACGAGACGGCCCGCGCGTGCGACGCGGAGGAGTTGCGCCGCGAGACCCGTCGCGTGCGCGAGCGGCTGGAGCGCGAGCGCGCCGCCCGCACCGCGCAGAGCCTCGACATCAAGTTCGGCGCGGGCGGGATGCTCGACGTGTACTTCGCCGCGCGCTACCTCCAACTGCGCGACTCCATTGCCGACGAGGGCGCGGATCGCTCGACCCGCGCCACGCTCTCGCGCCTGCGCGACGCCGGTTCGCTCGACCCGGCCGCGCACCGCGCACTCTCGGAAGGCTACGCGACCCTGCGCGCCCTCGATCACTCCTTACGACTCATCATCGGTCGCTCCTCCCGCCTGCCCTCCGCGCCCGACCACCCCCTCCTCGCAGACCTCGCCCGCGCGCTCCGTCTCGACTCTCCCGCCGCGCTCCTCGAAGACCTGCGCACACACATGGCGCAAATCCGCGCCGCTTACGACAGAGTTACAACGGGCTGACGACGGCGGCCTTCGTTTCGATCTGCCGAGAGCACGATGCGTCAGCCTGCACCGGCCTTTGCCTCCCGCCAGCGGCGGCAGAGGTCGCGGGCGGCGTCGGCCCAGGCGGGGAAGTCGAAGGCGAAGCCGGATTCGAGGAGGCGGCGCGGCACGACGCGGCGGCTCTTGAGGATCAGCTCCGTCTCCGTGCGCAGGAAGAGCGCGCCGACGGCGAGCATCCACTCGGAGGCGGGGAGCCCGACCCGCGCGCCGGACGCCGCGCGCATCTCGCGCATGAACTCGGCGTTCGGCAGCGGGTGGGGCGCGGCGAGGTTGATCGGCCCCGCGAGATCGTCGCGGTCAATCAGCCAGCGGACGGCGCGCGTGAAGTCCGCCTCGTGAATCCAGGAGACGTACTGCCGCCCGTCGCCGGCTCTGCCGCCCAGGCCGCGCCGCGCGAGCGCGAGCAGCGTGTCGAAGACGCCGCCGCGGTCGGGGCTCATCACCATCGCCGCGCGCATCAAGACCCTGCGCGTCCGCGAAACGTCCGCCTCGTTCGCCGCGCGCTCCCAGGACTTCGCCACGTCGATGCTGAAACGCCAGGTGTCGGGCGCGCCCGCTTCCGCGCCGCCGATGACGCCGGCGGCTTCGTCGTTCGGCGCGTCGAAGCGGTGCGCGTAGATCGTCGCCGTGCTCATCTGCAACCAGACGCGCGGCGCGCGGGCGGCGCGCGCGACGGCCTCGCCGACGACGCGCGTCGAATCCACGCGCGACTCCACGATCTCACGCCGGTTCGCTTCGTTGTAGCGGCAGTTCACGCTGCGCCCGGCGAGGTTGATGACCGCGCCCGCGCCCTCGAACTCCGCCGCCCAATCGCCCAAGTTCCGCGCGTCCCAACGCTCGACGCGCCACGGCGCGCTGGCCCGATTGCGGCTGAGCACGACGACCTCGTGCCCTTCACGGTGGAACGAACGCGCCAGGATTGTCCCGACCTGACCCGTGCCGCCGGGGATTACGATCTTCATTTACGTCACCTCGCGGAAGAACCCGCGACGACCACTAAGTCAATGCGCGTGCCGCGGCTGGTGAAGTCGAAGCGGGCGGGTTTTAGTGGAAAGACGCGCGCCGGCGCGCGGCGGGTTGCGAACCGTTGGGGGGAGAATTTGCGGAGTGCCAACGCCGCCGGCCGGGGCGTTCAAACATTTCCCCTGGCAGATGTTTGATCGAGCCGCGTCCGTTCCCGGCGCAGTGCGAGGTAGGCGGCGAGCGTCAGATCGAAGCCCGCGCAGGCCGCACGATACCAGTCGGGGACGAAGGGCGCGCCCGCGTGCGTGTGCAGCAGTGCGTCCCAGGCGGCGTGGGCCGCCCAGCCCGCCGCGAGGAACCACGCGGACACGCGCACGCCCAGCAGGGCGGCGAGTGAGAACAGGACGACGCCCGCCAGTTCGAGCCCCAGCCAGCCGCGCGTGGCCCCGCCGCCGAAGGCGAACCCGACGTAGATGAGCGCCGCCGCCGCGAGCGACAGCGCGTAGATCGTCAACTCCGCGCGCGCGCCCGCGCGCCGCGCGAGCGCGATCAGCGCGAGGCACGGGGGCACGCCGAGGAGTAGTTCGACGACGGTTCGCATGACTTGTCGCGGCTCGTCTGATCGCTGCCGCGCGTTCTTACCTCCGCCGCTCGTTCTTGTAGACGACGCCCTCTTTCATCACGAAGAAGACTTTTTCGGTCTGCCGTATGTCGCGGACGGGATCGCCGGGGACGGCGACGATGTCTGCGAGCTTGCCGGCTTCGAGCGTGCCGAGCCGGTCGGCGACGCCGAGCAGGTCGGCGTCGACGGACGTGCCGGCGCGCAGCGCGTCGATGGGCTTCATGCCGAGCGAGACCATCATGCGAAACTCTTCGGGGTTGCGGCCGTGCGGGTAGACGGCGGCGTCCGTGCCGAGCCCGATCTTCACGCCCTTCGCCAGCGCCTTGCGGAACATCTGATCGCGCGCCGCCATCGCCGCGCGCGCCTTCTCCAGGACGAGCGGCGGGAGGTACGCGCCCTTGTCCAATCTCTCGCGAATGCCCTCGCCCGCCATCAGGGTCGGCACGAGGTAGGTGCCGCGCTGCTTCATCATGTCGAGCGCCTCGTCGTCGAGGAACGTGCCGTGCTCGATGGAGTCGATCCCGGCGCGGACGGCGCGCTTCGCCCCTTCGGCCCCGTGCGCGTGCGCCGCGGTCTTACGCTTAAGGGCGTGCGCCTCTTCGACGAGCGCGTCCAGCTCCGCCTGCGTCATCTGCGGCGAGCTCACGTCGTCTGTGAGCGAGAGCACGCCGCCCGTCGCGCAGACTTTGATCACGTCCGCGCCGCGCTTGATGTTGAGGCGCACGGCGGCGCGCGCCTGGTCGGGGCTGTCGGCGACGGCCTCCGAGACGCCCGTGCTCGGATCGAAGATGCCGGGGCGATACCCCGCGGTCGGATCGCAGTGGCCGCCCGTCGCGCCGATGGCGCGCACGGAGACGAGCATCCGCGGGCCTAACACCTTCCCGTCGTTGATCGCGTTGCGCAGGCCGATGTCGATGAAGTCTTCCGCGCCCACGTCGCGGACGGTCGTGAAGCCGGCCATCAGGGTCTTGCGCGCGTACTCGGTGGCGTCGAGCGCGCGCTCGGCGACGGTCTTCTTGAGCAGGTCTAGCTCGTCCTGCTTCCAGTCGTCGGAGGATTCGCCGGAGAGGTGCGTGTGCGCGTCCATGAAGCCGGGCAGGAGCGTCGCGTCGCCGAGATCGATCACCTCCGCGCCCGGCGGCACTTGCGCGCTCGATCCGGCCGACTGGATTTTGCCGCCGCCGATGACGACGACCGCGGGCGAGACGAGGCGCTCACCCCTGCCGTCGAACATCCGCGCGGCTTTGACGACGACGGTTTTCGGCGCGGCGCGTTCGCGCTGGGCTTGCGCGGGCGAGGGCGAAGCGGCGTGCAGCAGGGCGAGCGTCAACAGTGACGCGCAGAACTTTTTCATCGTAGCTCTCCGTCGGAAGGGATGGCCGAGGTCGTCGCGGGAAGTCTCAGGCGTCGCAGCCCGCGCCGCGCACCTCTTCGTGCCAGCAGCGCACGCACCAGCGGTGGCGCGCCGCGCGCTCTTCGATGCGGTAGTCGGCCGAGGCCGGCAGCCGGCGCACGACCTCGCGCTCCTCGCCGCTCAGCTCCTCCCACGCGCGCAGGCGCGCGGCTTGGCAGCGCGGGCACGTGTCTTTCGTTACGTCGTTCGGCATCGCGGTTTGAGAATCGTCGCGCGGGCGAGTTAATATCGCGCCGATTGATTTAACACACTCTCCGCGAAACAGAAAGTAAGCCGGCACGATGATCAAGCACGCCCGCCGTCTCGCCCTCGCCGCCCTCTGCCTCGCCGCGCTCACGACCCCCGCCCACGCCCAGCGCGACGACTCTCGTTTCGACTTCTACGCGCGCGGCCCCTACCGCGAGAGTGTGCCGCGGCCGCAGGTCGTGACGCGCTTCGACGTGGGGGCGTTCCACACGAACTACGCGACGATGGAGCGCTGGCTCGACCGCGTGGCGCTAGCCGCGCCGGATCGCGTGCGCGTCACGGACATCGGCGAGACGAACGAGCACCGGATGATGCACGTCGTCGTCGTCACCGCGCCCGAAAACCTGCGGCGCATCGACGAGATCAAGGGCAACCTCAAAAAACTCTCCGACCCGCGCGGGCTGTCGGCGGACGAGGCGAAGCGCATCACGGACGCGACGCCGCTCGCGGCGTGGATGGCGTACACGATCCACGGCAACGAGTCGGCGTCGTTCGAGGCGATGATGCAGGTCGTCTACCAGCTCGCCGCGTCGGACGAGCCGGCGACGCTGGACGTTCTGAAGAACACGGTCGTCCTGATAGTTCCGGGCGAGAACCCCGACGGGCACGAGCGTTTCGTGACGTGGTACAACGGCTTCGCCACCGGCGACGCGAACCCGCTCGCGGGCGAGCACCGCGAGCCGTGGTCGGTCTACGGGCGGCTTAATCATTACCGCTTCGATCTCAACCGCGACAACCTGATCGCCACGCAGGTCGAGAACCGGAACCTCCAGCGCGCGTACCTGGATTGGAACCCGCAGGTCTCGGTCGATCACCACGGGCAGCCGACGCAGTTCTTCTTCCCGCCCGCGGCGCTGCCCGTCAACCCGAACCTGCCGCAGGCGCAGACCGCGCGCTGGCTCGCCGAGTTCGGCCGCGCCAACTCCGCGCAGTTCGATCAGCGCAACTGGGACTATTACGTGCGCGACGTTTACGATCTCTTTTACCCGGGTTACTGGGACTCGTGGCCCGCGCTGAACGGCGCGACGGGCATGACCTACGAGACTGACGGCGGGGGCACGAAGGGCTACAACTGGCGCCGGGACGACGACACGGTCGTCACCCTGCGCTCCGGCATCGCCAAACACTTCATCGCGTCGCTCACCACTCTTGAGACCGCCGCGCGCAACCGCGCCGCGCGCTTGCAGGACTACTACGAGTTCAGGCGCAGCGCGACGGAGGAGGGAAGCAGGGAGCAGGTTAAGCGCTTCGTCATCGTGCCCGGCCGCGACCCCGGCAACGCCGCCGAGTTGGTCGACGCGCTCGTGCGCGCCGGGATCGCGGTGGGTGTGGCGCGCGAGCAGTTCAACTCGCAGAGCGCGCACGCATACGTCGGCGCGGCGGCGGGCGCGCGCCGTACGTTCCCCGCGGGCTCCTACGTCGTCGATCTCGCGCAGCCGCAGAAGCGGCTCGCGAAAGCCCTCCTGGAGCCCAACACCCTGCAGGACGACGCCTTCATGCGCGAGCAGCTCGCGAGATTTGCGCGCAACCAGCGGCGGGGCGAGGGCGCGCCGAAAGAGGACTACGGCTTCTACGACATGACGGCGTGGTCTCTGCCGCTCGCCTTCGGCGTCGAGGCTTACTGGACGGAGGACGCGGGCGCGCTCAACACGGCCGCCGTGAGTCCGCCGCCGCCGGGCGGCGCGAGCGGGCGCGCGTCGGTCGCGTACCTGATCCCTTACGAGCGCAACGGCGCGGCGTCGCTCACGTACCGGCTGATGCGCGAGGGCTTCAAGCTGGCGGTCGCGCAGCGCACCCTGAGCGCTGGCGGGAGAACGTGGGCGCGCGGCACGCTGGTCGCGCGCGTCTCGCGCAACCCCGAAACTTTGCACGAGCGCATCAGTCAGCTCGCGCGCGAGACGGGCGTCGAAGTCTTCGCCGTCAACTCGGGGTTCGCGGAGTCGGGCGACACCGTGATCGGATCGGAATCGGTCGTCTCGTTGCGACGCCCGCGCGTGATCGTCGTCGCGGACGACCCCGTCAGCCAGACCTCTTACGGGTGGATGTGGTGGACGTTCGACCGCTACGGCGTGGACTTCACGCCGATGACGATCTCGAATCTGAGGCGCGCGAACCTCGACGAGTACAACGTCATCATCATGCCGGACGGATCGGCCTCCGGCTACTCCGGCGCGCTCGGCAAAGCGGGCGTCGACACCCTGCGCTCCTGGGTGCAGCGCGGCGGCACGCTCGTCTGCGTCAAGGGCGCGGCCGTCTTCGCCGCGCTCAAGGACGTGAATTTAACTTCTTCACGACTCGTCGGCAGCGCGGACGACACGCAGGCCGGCGCGAAGCCTTCGGGCGACGACGATGACGACGCGCCGACGGCGAAGTCTTCGCCCACGCCCACGCCCACGCCCTCGCCGCAGGAGTCGGCGCAGGAGCAGAAGGCGGCGGCGCGCAGGGGGCGCAGGCAGCAGACGCAGACCGCGGTCGAGCAGCAGCGCGAGGTGCAGGACAGGACCGAAAAACTCGAAGGCGCGCCGCCCGATCTGCCGCCCATCGCGTCGCCCTCGGCGAATCCGGGCCGCGTGCCCGAAGCCGTCCCCGGCGCGGTCTTCCTCGCCACCGTGGATCGCACGACGCCTCTGACCTACGGCTACGAGGACGCGCGCCTGCCCGTGCTCCTGGACTCGGCGTACTTCTTCCGCCCGTCGAAGGAGGGGACGAACGCCGTGGTCTTCACGACCGAGCGCGGCCAGCCCCTGCGCGTCGCGGGCTTCGTCTGGCCCGACAACACGGAGCGGCTGCTGCGCAACACGGCGTACGTCATCGACGAGCCGACGGGCCGCGGGCACGTTGTCCTCTTCGCCGAAGACCCGAACTACCGCGGCTTCTGGCGCACGACGACGCGGCTCTTCTTCAACTCGTTTTTGTTCACGTCAACGTTTTAAAAGCCGTGACGGGTGAACCGTGACAGGTGACAAGAGAGAACCGTGACGAGTTAACGGTAGCTGGTGACAGGTCAGAACCGTTTCCACCTGTCGCCTGTCACGGTTCACGGTTTACGTCTTTTCACGTATCAAGAGGTGCAAGGTGTTTCAGATCAAAGCCGGGTTCGACGAGCAGTTGGAGGTGAAGACGACGCTGGAGCGCGCGCGCGAGTTCTTCGGCGACCTGCGCAACTTCGCCGAGCTGATGCCGGGCGTGGAGGGCATCAAGGAGGAGGCGGGGGGCGTCGTGCGCTGGCTCATCCGCGCGGAAGTGCCGGTCATCGGCGCGATCCGGCAGGCGTTCGCCGTCGAGCAGACCTCGGACGCGCCGGAGCGCATCGAGTGGTCGCCGTGGGGCCGAGAGCGCGCCAACTTCCTGCGCTACGCCGCGGCGTTCGAGCAGAGGGGCGCGCGCGTGCTCGTCAAGATCGTGCAGCGCGTGGAGCTGCGCCGCGCCAGCGCCCGCGACCTGCACATGCTCGCCGGTCTCGTCGGCGAGCGGCGGCTGAGCGCCGAGCTGCAAAAGGGCGTCACGGAGATGATGCGCACCTTCCTCCAGCGCGCCCGCGCGAAGCTGGAAACGCAGTGAAGAGTGACGGGTGACAGGTGAGGGTTAAACCGTAAACCGTGACGGGTGACAGGCAGGAACCGTTTTCACCCGTCACCCGTCACGGCTTACCTGTCACCTTCTTCTCCTGTCACGGCTTCTCTTGTGTTACGCCCGGCGCAGGTAGTATGTTGCCGCCGCTCTTCCTAGTTCTCCGCACGACGACTCACACGCACCGCGGGAGGCGGCGTCGATGAAATTCAACCACACCGCGTTCTTCAACAACTACAGGGGCGTCTACGGCAAGCTCAACCAGACGCAGGTCTCCGGCATCGACAACCTGCTCGGCTACGTCGAATTCGACCCCGAGATCACGGACGTGCGCCAGGCGGCCTACATGTTCGCCACCGTCAAGCACGAGTGCGCCGACGCCTTCCAGCCCATCGTCGAGCGCGGCGCGAAATCTTACTTCAACAAGTATGACGCCGGCACCCCCATCGGCAAGCGGCTCGGCAACGAGGTCGCCGGCGACGGCTACCTCTTCCGCGGGCGCGGCTACGTCCAGCTCACCGGGCGCACTAACTACCAGAACATGAGCGCCGCGCTCGCGCTCGGCCCCGAAGACGAGCTGGTGGCGCACCCCGATCACGCGCTCCACCCGCAGGTCGCCTACCGCATCATGTCCTACGGGATGCGCCGCGGCACGTTCACCGGCAAGAAGCTGAACGACTACATCAACAGCACCGTCTGCGACTACAAGAACGCGCGCCGCATCATCAACGGCACGGACAGGGCCGCGCTGATCGCTGGCTACGCCGTCAACTTCGAGACCTTCCTCGCCAACAGCCTGATCGGCTGAACTTCGTCCGCCGCAGGCACTCGCCGACGCCCGCGGCGCATCTAAAGTCGGTCGTATGGAATCCGCCGGGACGGTTGGAGGGGCAATGGTGATGACGACTGACGCGGGCGGGCGGGCGAAGAAGCGCGGGCTGAAGCGGCGCGTGGCGCGCGCGGGCGGGATGCGGCTGGCGAAGCGCATCATCAAGCCGATCCCGGTCATCGGCACGGCGGTCACGCTCGGGATGGCGGGCCACGAGATCAGGAAGAAGGGGTTGCGCAACGGCGTCATCCACGTCGGGCTCGACCTCGTCCCCGTCGTCGGCACGATCAAGGACGTGATCGAGATTTTCACCGGAGACCTGATCCCGGACAAGGACGGGAGCCGGAGCTGAGCGGCGCGACTCTTCGCGCCTGGAACTCATGAGCGCGGCGGCGGAGTCAAGAGACCACGCCGCCGCGCTTCCGCTCTTTGCGTGTAAGTTTAGTCGCTACGGCTTCGCGGGAACCTTGCCGCGCTCCGACAGCCGCGCGATGTGATCGTCGACGCACCGCAGGATGCCCTCGCCGTACTCGCCCCGGCGGAAGAAGGGCATCATGCGCTCGCCGATCTCCGCGACCGCCGCGTCCGGCAGGTCGGCTTCGAGGCTGCGGCTGACCTGCACGCGCCACCTGCGATCCTTCGTCGCGACGAGCAGCAGCACGCCGCCGCCCCTCTGGCCCGCCGCGGGGCCGAGGCCCCAGCCGCAGGCCACGTCAATCGAGTAGTCGAAGATGTCGCGCCCCCCGGTCGTCTCCACCGTCACGACGGCGAACTCGACGCCCGAAGACTTCTTCAGCGCTTCGAGCTTCTCTTCGAGACCCTGTTTCGTCCGCGCGTCGATCACGCGCGCGTAGTCGTTGACGTAGCCGGTAGGTTTGGGGAGCGGGCTCGCCTGCCCCTTACACAGGCTCGGCTTGGCCTGCGCGGCCGCGCTCGTCTGCGCGGCTGCGTTCGTCTGCGCGACGAGACCCTTCTGCGCCGCCGCCGCGTCCTGCGTGGAGACGGAAGGGCGGCAGGCGCACGACAGCGCCAGCGCGCAGACCGTCAGGAGTTTCTTCAGTGACGTAAGATTCATCGGCGGCGCCCTTCGCGAGTTCTTCTTCTAAGGAGTCTCATTCGGTCGCGCGAACGCGCGGCCGCGCCGTGAACGGCGCGGCGCGCTCGTAGGCGTCGGCGAGGCGAAACATCGTCGCCTCGTCCCAGTGGCGCGCGGTGAGCTGCATCCCGACGGGCAGCCCATCGCCCGAAAGGCCGCACGGTGCGCTCAGGGCGGGCACGCCCGCGAGGTTCGCCGTCACCGTGTAGATGTCGTTCAAATACATCGCGAGCGGATCGTCCGCCTTCTCGCCGAGCGGGAAGGCGGTCGTCGGCGTCGTCGGCGTCAGGATCGCGTCGCAGCGCTCGAAGGCGGCGGCGAAGTCCTGCCTGATGAGCGTCCGCACCTGCTGCGCCTTGAGGTAGTAGGCGTCGTAGTAGCCGGAGGAGAGCACGTAGGTTCCGAGCATGACGCGCCGCTTGACCTCGGCGCCGAAGCCCTCCTCGCGCGTGCGCCGGTACATCGAGCGCAACTCGCGCGACTCTTCGGCGCGGAAGCCGTAGCGCACGCCGTCGTAGCGCGCGAGGTTCGAAGAAGCCTCCGCGGTCGCGATGATGTAGTAGACCGCGATGGCGTAACGGGCGTGCGGCAACTCCACGTCCACGATCTCCACGCCGAGATCGCGGAAGACCTCAATCGCCCTTTCGACGCCGGCGCGCACCTCCGCGTCCAGCCCCTCGCCGAAGAGCGCGCGCGGCACCCCGATGCGCGCGCCGCGCACGTCGCCCGTCAGCCGGGAGGCGTAGTCGGGCACTTCAACGTCGGCGGTCGTCGCGTCGCGCCCGTCGCGCCCGGCGATCACCGAGAGCACGGTCGCGGCGTCGCGCGCCGAGAGGGTGAACGTGCCGATCTGATCGAGCGACGAGCCGAAGGCGACGAGCCCGTAGCGCGAGACGCGCCCGTAGGTCGGCTTGACGCCGACGACCCCGCACAGCGCGGCCGGCTGGCGCACGCTCCCGCCCGTGTCCGAGCCGAGCGCGACGGGGACGATGCGCGCGGCGACCGCCGCCGCCGATCCGCCCGACGATCCGCCGGGCACGCGCCCCGTGTCCCAGGGGTTGCGCGCCGCGCCGAACGCCGAGTTCTCGTTCGACGAGCCCATCGCGAACTCGTCGCAGTTGGTCTTGCCGACGACGACCGCGCCCGCTTGCATCAGTCTCTCGACGGCCGTCGCCGTGTAAGGCGGGTGATACGCGCCGAGGATGCGCGACCCGCAGGACGTTTGCAGGCCGCGCACGCAGATGTTGTCTTTGATCGCGACCGGCACGCCGTGGAGCGCGCCGCGCGCCGCGGCCGGAGCTTGGGCGGGGGAGTTCTGGCCGGCAGTCCCCCCGCCGATCTCCGACGCGCGCCGCATCGCGCCCTCGCCGTCGATCTCCAGAAAGGCGTTCAGTGCGCCGTTCAGACGCCCCGCCGCCTCGACCGCCGCGCGCACAACGTCGCGCGCCGCCGTCTCCCCGGACGCGACGCGCGCGCGCAAACTCTCAATGGTGATCTCAGGCATGACTGTCCGTTGTCCGTTGATCTTTGTCCGTGGTCAGTTGTTTACCCTATTTCATCATGATGCACGCTGGCGGTAGAGCGACGGACGACGGACAACTGACCACGGACAACCGCCTGCTCTCACAAAACTTTCGGCACGCGGAAGTGGCCGTGCGAAGGGTCGGGGGCTTCTTCGAGCGCGAGCTTTTGACCGAGCGAGGGGAGCACGCCGTCCCCGCGCGAGCTGTGCGTGCGCTCGCCCTCGGGAGTGAGCCCGCCGGTCGCGGGCTCGACGCTGCGCGTGTCCAGCTCGTTCAACTGCTCGACGTAGGCGACGATGGCCGCCATCTGCGGCGTGAGCGAGCGCAGCTCCTCGTCCGTGATCTCCATGTGCGCGAGCTGCGCGATCTTCTTAACGTCTGCTTCGGTGATGGGCATAGAAACTGTCCGTAGTCCGTAGTCCGTAGTCCGTTGCTCCTGATTCGCAGTCAACCCGATATGCTCGGTAAGGAAGCGGTCTTCAGCAACGGACTACGGACTACGGACAATTGCTATTTCTTCCTCTCCTGCGCCTCCATGTAGCTGCCGGCGGCGAGGAGGAAGCGGCGGCGGAGCTGCTCGTCTTTGATGACGGCCGCCTCACCGCTGAGCGTGCGCGCGCGGGCGAGGGCGCGCCGCTCGTGCTTTTCCGGGTCGATCTCGTTGACGTGGAGCCGCTCGCGCTCCTCGCGCACCGTCTTCGCGTCGACGCGGAACTCGATGTAGGTGACGACCGCCTGGCCGAGCGCCGAGTTGAGCCGGAAGAGGAGTTGGTTACAGACCGCCTCCATCTGCTTCTGCCACGACGTGTCGGGCACGGCGACGACCAGCATCTTCCGATGCAGGCGGAACGGGACGGCCTGACCGCGCAACTGCTCGCCCGCCACCCTCCGCCACGCGACGAACGCCGCCGCCTCGGCGACCTCCTCGGAGTCGCCCGCGGCTTTCAGCAGGTTCGGCAGCGCGCGGATGAGATCGTCCATCTCGTCGATTGCGGAATGCGGATTTCGGATTGCGGATTTACGGAGCCTGAATTGTAGAATGCAGAGCCGTGTCATCGGAGCGGGCAAATTCTTTAATCCGCATTCCGCAATCCGAAATCCGCAATGGGGCTGAGTGTAATGGAAAACGAGAGCGCGTCACAAGCCGGACTTCCACGGCCGCGGGGCGGGGCCGTGGCCCTGCCGCGGCTGGTGCTGGCGTCGGCGAGCCCGCGCCGCGCCGAGATTCTGCGCGCCGTCGGCTGGGACTTCGAGGTCGCCCCGGCGAACATCGACGAGGCGGTGCGCGGCGGAGAAACGCCGGTCGCTTACGTCGAACGGCTCGCGCGCGAGAAGGCCGAGGCGGCGGCGCGCTCACGCCTGTTCGGGCTCTCGCTCGGCGCCGACACGGTGGTCGTCCTCGACGGCGAAATCCTGGGTAAGCCGCGCGACCAGGCGGACGCGAGACGGATGCTCGCGAGTCTCCGCGACCGTTGGCACGAAGTCCTGACGGGCGTCGCGCTCGTGCGCGCCGAAGACTCGCGCGCCGTCTGCGCGCACGAGCGCACGCGCGTGCGCTTCGCCGCGGTGTCGGACGCGGAGATCGACTGGTACGTCTCGACGGGCGAGCCCGCGGACAAGGCCGGGGCCTACGCCGTGCAGGGTCGCGCCGCGCTCTTCGTCGAAGGCATCGAGGGCGACTACTGGAACGTCGTCGGCCTGCCCGTGCGGCTGGTGTACGAGCTGGCGAGATCGTTCCGGTGAGCGGGGGTTGAACCCCGCGCCCCTGCGTTGAGCGCCGAACCGCGGACGCACCACCGAAAAGAGAAGGGGCTGCTTCACGTCTGAAGCAGCCCCTCTAAGTCTCTTAAAACTGGCCCGGTCGTCATTGCGAGCCGAGCAGCTTGTTGAGCCGCGGCGAGAGCTGTTCGACGAGACTCGTCTCGGAGGCGAAGCCGCCGATTGACTCGGAGACGTTGCCCTGCTTGTCGATGATGACGATGGCCGGGAGCTGGTTGCGCTCGACGCCGAGCGTCTTGAACAAAGTGCCGTCCGGGTCGCGCAAGACCGCGATCTTCAGGGCGTTGCGGCGCGCGAACGCGCGCAGCTGATCGTCGGTCGCGTAGTTCTTCGACTGCGGCTTGTCCGAGTCGGTGCTCACCCAGTAGACGCGCACGTCGCGCGCGGCAAACTCCTCGGCGAGCTGCTGCACGCCCTGCACCTGCGCGCGCGGGATGGGCAGCCAGGACGCGCCGAACGCGAGCACGACCACGTCGCCGCGCAGCATCTCGGAGGTGATGCTCCCGCCCTCGACCGTCTTCAGGTTGAAACTCACGCCTTCGACCGGCGGCGACGACGACGCGGCGCGCGAGCCGCCCGCAGCCGACACGACGAGCAACGCGAGCGCCGACAGCGAGGCTACAAGACCGCGGGGGAATCTCTTAAACATCTTCTTCTCCTTCGCCGCGCGCCCGCGACTGCGTTGAGCCGGGGCACGGGGCTGAAACATTAGATGTACCCTTGAGAAGAACGGTTGGACGAAAACCCGACGTGGGCGGTCAGTTTGAACCCTTCAGGGAGTCGGGATTCTCAAGCGGCGGCGGGACGCCGAAGACCTCCGCGTGCAGCGCGCGGTAATCTTCCCACGTGTCCATGTCGCGCGCAACGTAGGGGCACTCGACCCCGACGCGCAAGACTTCGTCCGGGTGAGCCTCGAAGAGGCCGCGCAGGCCCCGCCCGGCGTCGAGCCGCGACAACTCTTCGCGGTAAGCGAGATCGATCAGGACGGGATGCCCGCCGCGCCCGCGCCACGCGGGCAGGATTAAGCGCGCGCCCGTCTCCCGCCGGCGCTCGATCAAAACTCTAATCACGCCCGGCGGCACCGCCGGGTGATCCGCGAGCGCGACGAGCACGGCTGTCGCCTCGCTCGAAACCTGCTCGACGCCGCGCGCAATCGACGCGCCCATCTCGCTCCCCGCCTCGTCGTTGACGGCGAAACGCACCGGCGAGCCGGACAGGCGCTCGCGCAACTCTCCCGCGCGGTGTCCCGCGACGACGACGATCTCACGGACGCCCGCGCCGCGCAGGTTGTCGACGCAACTCTCGATGACAGACTTTTCGCCGAACGGCAGCAGCGGCTTGAACGCGCCCATCCGCCGCGAGCGGCCGGCGGCGAGGACGATGGAGGCGACGCCGTGCGTCCGTCGTCCGTCGTCCGTCGTCCGTTGCACGCGGTTCATGTGCGGGAGTGCCAGGGATTTAAAAACTCAGCCGTCGGGTGAGAGAAACGACGGACAATTGACAACTGACCACGGACAACCTCACCGCAACTCTTCGAGCGCGCGCAGGACGTAAGGCTTCGTCATCTGCTTGCGCCAGTTCATCACGAAATCCGTGTTGTCGAGCGGCCGCGCCTTGACGTAACACGCCTCCGCCGCGCGCCGCATTCGTTCGTCGTCGAGCACGCCGCCGACGAGCGCGGCCCCGGCTTCGCGCACCTCGACGGGCGCGGGCGCGATGCCGCCGAGGATCACCTTCGCGCCCTTTACCGTGCCGTCCTTCTCCACGTCCAGACGTACGGCGACGCCGAGCACGGGGAAGTCGAACGCGCCGCGCCGCCGCAGCTTCTTGTAGGTCGCGCGCCAGCCGTTCGTGGGCGGGAGTTGAACGTCGGCGAGCAGTTCGTCGTGGCGCTTGTGGAGGTAGTTGATGCCGTCGTCCTGGTAGAGGGCGGCGGCGTCGACGACGCGCTCGCCGAGCGTCGAGACCAGGCGCACGCGCGCGCCGACGGCGACCATCAGCGGCACGAGGTCTGCCGACTGCACCGCCCAGCACTTCTGGCTCCCCGGCGCGACCCAGCACACGTCGCCGTCCTTCTTCAGACAGAAGTTGACGCCCTTGCGCCACTCGAAATTCTGATCGTAGTAGTTGCACCGCGTGTCGAGCAGCAGGTTCCCGCCGACCGTGCCCATGTTGCGCAGAACGGGCGTCGAGATGGTGCGCGCCGCCGCCGCCACCATCGGGTAGTCCCGCTTGACGACCGGATGCTCGATCAGCTCCGTCAGAGAGACGCCCGCGCCGACGCGCACGCCCGATTTGCCGTCGCCCGCGATCTCGTTCAGCTCGGCCACGCGCGCGACACTGATGACGGTCTTCGGCGTCTGCTGCCGCCGCTTCATGTTCGGGTACAGATCAGTGCCCCCGGCGACGAACTGCCCCTCCGCGCCGGCGTCGCCCATCATCTTCACCGCGTCCGCCACGGTGCGCGGGGCGAGGTAAGAGAATTTCGGAAGTCTCATCATGACGCTTGAATTTTCCCTTTCACAACAAGCCGACTTAACCCTGTGACTCCCCGCGGCGACCCTCATTGATTAGGCGTTCGGCGACGGTGATGAACGCATTCAGGCGCTCGTCGGTGCGCGTCTGCGCCGTCGCGAGCGCTGACAAATTTTACTCGGTCTTGATTCGGGCATCGACGAGCGCCGAAACCTTCTCGTCGAGATTCGTAATTCTGTCGAGAGAAGCGTTAGCCGGGCGGCTGACGATCTCCTCGGTGCGTTCTTGCCTGACAGCCACCGATGCCAGTTGCTCGACGATAAACTCCATCTGCTTTCTCATCTCTTCGTCGCTCATAACGCCTCCAAGCCGAATTTAAGAATGCACCGCCACGCGCGGCGCCCCGCGACCGTCGCCGCCCTCAGGCCGCGTCACGCTTCCGGTGGTGAAGGAGTAGTAACTGATCGGAGCGTAGGGCGGCGAAGGCGTAGGCTTCGCCCGTGTCGTCGCTGAATTCGACCTCGAACACGCCGTCCTTCCAGCGATCAACGACCGTCCCGACTTCGCCGCGCCGCAGGCCGTGCTCAGGTACGTCTTCAGTCACGGCTACCACGTCGAGCACTTTGATTTCGTCCATGACTCTACTTCCTTTTCACGTAGCAACTCACAAGGCGCGGGACGGCTTCGCCACTATCGATATGCCACGCCGTGCGAATCGTCACTGCGCCGCGCAAACCTTGCATCTCAAAGTCAACTCTGTAGCGCGTCCCGTGCTCGTCTGTCACGCCCTGCGCCGCCTCATTCGCTACGACAGCGGCGAGAATCACCTCGCGCAACCTTTCAACATCCGCCGCCGTGAAACCCAGCGCGGACCTGAACACGTGCGCCTTGTGTTTGCCCTCAGAATGCACCGCGTTCAGGCTATAATCGCGTAGCTTGGCGACGTCAACGACCGCGCGTTCGGCGTTGGGCAGTTTCACTTCCCGTCAGCCTTTCAGGAATGCACCGCCACGCGCGGCATCTCGCGGCCGTCGCCGCCCTCGGCGGGGGTGAGCACTTTGAGCGGCTCCTGCCAGTCGACCGCGGGCACGCCCTTCGGGCCGTAGCGCGCGTCCTTGCCCTGAGATTTGGCGCGCAGCGCGGCGAGGACTTTTTCGGGCGTGATGGGGACTTCGTCGATGCGTACGCCGACCGCGTCGTAGACGGCGTTGGCGACCGCGGGCATGACGGGGAGGAGCGGCCCCTGCCCGACCTCTTTCGCGCCGAAGGGGCCGTTCGGGTCTGCGTCTTCGACGAGGTAGGTTTTCACGTCGCACATCTCCAGCGTCGTCGGGCTCTTGTATTCGAGCAGGCTGGGGAACTTGTGTACGACGTTGCGGTTCGCGCGGTAGATCATCTCCTCCATCAGAGCCTCGCCCAGACCCATGTAGACTCCGCCCTCGACCTGGCCCATGACCAGCATCGGGTTGATGGAGCGCCCGATGTCGTGGCCGATCCAGACGCGCTCGACGGTGACGAAGCCCGTCGAGGCGTCAACGTCAACTTCCGCGACGCAAGCCGAGTAGCTGTAGGCGGGCGAGGGGCCGACGCCCGCGCCCTTGAAGCGGCCGGGCGAGCGCGGCGGCGTGTAGGAGCCGACCGTCCCGATGGTGCCGAACTTCGACTCGGCGAGCACGACCGCCTCGGCGAACGTGACGCCCACCTCAGGGTTCTCCACGTCGAACACGCGCCGCTCGGCGAAGGCCAGGTTCTCTTCGGGCACGGAGAGTTTTTCCGCGACCGCCTTGCCCAACAGTTCGCGCGCGCGCTCCGCCGCCTGGATCGCGGCGTTGCCCGTCATCAGCGTGACGCGGCTCGAATAGCTACCGAGATCGACGGGCGTGAGATCGGTGTCGGCGGTGAGCACGCGGATGTCGAACGGGTCGATGCCGAGGACTTCGGCGACGACGTAGGCGAGCACCGAATCCGACCCCTGCCCGATGTCGATCGAGCCGCACTGCACGCGCACGCCGCCCTGCCGGTCGAGCCCTAGCTGCACGCCCGAGTGCGGCATGTTGTTCCAGTAGATCGGCAGCCCCGCGCCGCAGATGTAGGAGCTGCACGCGATGCCGACCCCCTTGCCGTCGGGCAGCTTTCTAAACTTGTTCTTCCAGCCCGACCCCTCGACGACCTTCTCGATGCAACGCCCCAGGCCCATCGAGCCGATGCGCAGGTAGTTCGCCGTCACCGAGTCGGGCTTGACGAGGTGCTTCAACCTCATCTCGGCCGGATCGAGTTTCAAGTCCTCGGCGATCTTGTCGAGCTGGATTTCGAGGCCGAAGCGCGGCTGCGGCGTGCCGTGCCCGCGCTTCGGCCCGCACGGCGGCTTGTTCGTGAAGGCGCGCAGCCCACGGAAGCGGTAGCGCGGCACTTCGTAAGTCACGGTCTGGAGCGCGCCCGTGTAGAACGTCGAGGCGACGCCGTAAGAGCCGTACGCGCCGCCGTCCAGGAACGACTCGAAGTCCATCGCCGTGATCGCGCCGTCACGCCTGACCCCGGTTTTGATCTTCATCAGGACGGGGTGGCGACCGCGGTGGCAGTAGAAGACCTCCTCGCGCGTCAAGGTCACCTTGACGGGGCGGCGCGTGATCATCGAGAGCTTGGCGACGACGATCTCGTGGTTGAAGGGGTCGGACTTCCCGCCGAAGCCGCCGCCGTTCGGCGTGGCGATGACGCGGACGTGCGCGGCCGGCAGTTCGAGGGTCTTGGCGAGCGCGCGGTGGACGTAGTGCGGCGTCTGCGTCGAAGACCAGAGCGTGAGCTTGTCGTCGGCGTCGAAGTGGGCGAGGGCGGCGTGCTGCTCCATCGGCAGGTGCGTGTTGCCCTCGTAGAAGAAAACGTCTTCGCGGACGTGATCCGCCGCCGCGAAACCTTCGTCGAGGTCGCCGAATTCGAGGTGGACTTTCTTGTGGACGTTGCCCGCGTCGCCGTACTCGTGCACGCGCGGCTCGTCCACCATGATCGCCTCTTCGATGTTCGTGATCGTCTGAAGCTTCTCGTACCCCACCTCGATCAGATTCATCGCGTCGAACGCCGTGTCCTCGTCGAGCGCGGCGACCGCCGCGACGGGGTCGCCGATGAAGCGGACTTTATCGACGCACAGAGGGTGCTCGTCCTGGCTGACGGGCAGGATGCCGTAAGGGATCGGCAAGTCTTTCCCGGTGAGTACGGCGACGACGCCGGGAAGCTGAAGAGCCTTCGACGTGTCGATCCGTTTGATCAGCGCGTGCGGCTCCGTCGAGCGCAGGATTTTGCAGTAGAGCATCCGCGGGAGTTGCAGGTCGTCCGCGAACAGCGTCTGCCCCGTACACTTCGCGCGCGCGTCCACCTTGCGGAAGGGTTTGCCGACGACTTTGAAGTTTTTGTGATCGCCGTTTTTACTCATCACTCGTTAGTCCGTGGTCCGTGGTCAGTTGTCCGTGATCCGCGCTCCCTGAGCCGACGAGCCGCGGCGGAGACTGAGAGTTGCCCGACCAGGAACAAGGGACAACTGACCACAGACCACGGACATCCCTTTCATTCGAGCCCGTAAACCGCCTCGCGCGGCATCTCCATCTCTTCGCCCCGCATCCGCGCGGCGGCGAGTTCGACCGCCTCGTAGATTTTGATGTAGCCGGTGCAGCGGCAGAGGTTGCCGGAGAGGGCTTCCTTGATCTCTTCACGCGAAGGGTTGTCGTTGTGCGACAAGAGTTCTTTGGCGACGAGGAGGAAGCCGGGCGTGCAGTAGCCGCACTGCGCCGCGCCCGTGTCGGCGAAGGTCTCCTGCAAGGGGTGGAGCCCGGCCGCGTCCGCCATCCCCTCGACCGTCTGGACGCTGCGACCCTCGGCGTCCAGGCCCAGCACGAGGCACGACAGCACCGAGCGGCCGTCGACGAGCACGGCGCACGTGCCGCACTCGCCCAGCTCGCAGCCGTGCTTCGTCCCCGTCAGGTTCAAGTCCTCGCGCAGCACTTCGAGCAGCGTCTTGTGCGGCGCGAACGCGACCTCCGCCGGCTCGCCGTTAAGCGTAAAACTGATGTGTGACTTTGTTACTCGCGGCATAAACTCAATAGCGGTGCGCCGACCGGATCGCCCACTCGTGACCTGTCACCCGCCTCCGATCCCCGTCGCGGTTGCCGCCTCCGCCCGTTCGCGAGTCGCCGGTCAAGGCGCGCGCGGACGGCGTGTGGCGTGCGGAGGGAAAAAGATATTCTAGACGGGCGGCGAGGAGGGCGGCAAACCTGTGAGGGCCGGGAGGCCGGATCGTGGGGGCGGGAAGACCCGACGCGGGCGGGCGCGGGAGGGGTTCGGCGCGGCGTCGAGCCCCGGCGTGTCCGCGAACTGCCTTCAACATGCCTTCAGCGGTTCGCCGGCGCTTGCTGACGCTGTGGCGTCAGCGGTCGGTTGATCGCTCCCATCCTCGGCCGGCGGTCGGCGCAACGCCGCCGCGCCCGTGCCGCCCCCGCCGGGCCGCTAGATTTTGTTCAGCGGCCCCGTCCTCAGCTGTCCGGTCTTGTTGGCCTTGTTGAGCAGGATGTTATCGATGAGGCGCGTCTTGCCGAAGCGGACGGCGAGCGAGACGAGGACGAGGCGGTCGTCGAGGCGTTCGAGGGGGGCGAGCGTCTCGGCGTCGGCGACGGAGACGTACTCGATCTGCGCCGCGGGCTCGCGCTCGATGTCGGCGCGCACCAGCTCGGCGAGCCGCTTGCCGTTGCGCTCGCCCTCGCCGTAAGCCGACTCGGCGTGCGCGAGCGCGCGGCGCAGCACGGGCGCCGCTTTGCGCTCGCCCTCCGAGAGGTAGGCGTTGCGCGAGGAGAAGGCGAGGCCCGACTCCTCGCGCACCGTCGGCAGGACGACGATCTCCGTGTCCATCGCCAGATCGCGCACCATGCGGCGCACGACCAGCGTCTGCTGCGCGTCCTTCTGCCCGAAGTAGGCGAAGTCGGGGCGGACGATGTTGAAGAGGATGGTGAGCACGGTCGCGACGCCGCGGAAGTGGCCGGGGCGCGCCGCGCCTTCGAGCTGATCGGACAGGCCCTCGACCTCGACGTGCGTCGAGAAGTTCTTCGGGTAAATCTCCTCGACCGCGGGCGCGAAGATGTAGTCGACGTTGTAGTCGGCCAGGATCATCGTGTCTTTGGTGAGGTCGCGCGGGTAGGTCTGGAAGTCGTCGGTGGGCGCGAACTGTTTCGGGTTGACGAAGATCGAGACGACGACCGTGTCGCACATCCTGCGCGCCTCCCTGACGAGCGAGAGGTGCCCCTCGTGCAGCGCGCCCATCGTCGGCACGAGCCCGATCGTCTTGTCCGGCTCGCGCCTGACCTTGCGCGAGACCGAGCGCATCCGCTGCGTGCGGTTGATGATTTCCATGTCGAGAGCAGTCGGCAATCAGCCTTCAGCAGTCAGCCGCCAGGCCGTTTGCCCCGGAATAGACTTCCGCTCAAAAGTTAAGTCCGCGCGGAGCGGACTTGGAATGAATCTCACCTCTTTGTCGGTCGGCTTCAACACTTGGACTGATCGCTGAGTGCTGACGGCTGACGGCTGACGGCTTTTATTTCCGCCTCCAACTCGGCGCGCGCGTCCGCCGGCAGCGGGTACGATTCGTTCTCCGCCGGGTACGCGCCGCCGCGCACGTCCTCGGCGAACTTCGTGATCGCCTCGGTCATCTGCGCGCGCACGTCGGCGTACTGCCGGACGAAGCGCGGGCGCGTGCGGCTGAACGACAGGCCGATGAGATCGTGGAGGACTAAAATCTGCGCGTCGCAGAACTCGCCCGCGCCGATGCCGATGGTGGGTATTGAAACAGACTCCGTGACCACCTTCGCGATCTCGCGCGGGATGACTTCGAGCACGATGGCGAACGCGCCCGCGGCTTCGAGCGCGAGCGCGTCGTCGACCAGGGAGCGCGCCGCCTCGGCCGTCTTGCCCTGCAAACGGAAGCCGCCGAGCTTGTTGACCGACTGCGGCGTCAGCCCGATGTGCCCCATCACCGGAATCTCCTCGCGCACCAGACGCTCGACGATCTCGGCGCGGCCCGCCCCGCCCTCCAGCTTCACCGCCTCCGCGCCGCCCTCTTTGATCAGACGCAGCGCGGCGCGCACGGCGTCGTCCGCGCCGGTGTGATACGTGCCGTAGGGCATGTCGGCCACCAGGAGCGCGCGCTCGGTGCCGCGGCGCACGGCCCGCGTGTGGCGCAGCATCTCTTCGAGCGTGACGGGGACGGTCGTGTCGTAGCCGAGGACGACGTTGCCGACCGAGTCGCCGACGAGGATGATGTCGGTCCCCGCCTCGTCCACGACGCGCGCCGTCGGGTAGTCGTAAGCCGTCAGGCAGACGAGCCGCTCCCTGCGCTCCTTGCTCGCGCGCACGGCGGGGACGGTCACTTTTTCCGGGCGCTGCTGTTTGAGGTATGCCATCGGCTCGTCGGTATTCGTCCGGGTCGCTTCCGCGAGGGTGGGCGGATTATAGGCGCGTTCGCCGGCGGCGACAAGGGGAACTTTAAGGCCGCCACGGGCGCACGCCCGCGCCGGCGGGCGCGGCGTCGAGGAGCCGCCTGAAAGTCTGACCGATCACGGGGTGCTCCGCGCCGGGCGCGAGTTCGGCGAGCGGCGCGAGGACGAAGCGGCGCGCCGCGAGGCGCGGGTGCGGGAGCCTGAGGAACGGCGTGTCGGAGAGGGCGTCGCCGTAGAGCAGGAGATCGAGATCGATGGTGCGCGCGGCGCGCAGACGTTCGCGGCGGCGGCCGAGCGCGTGCTCGACGCGGAGCAGGCGCGCGAGCAACTGTTCGGGCGCGGGCGGCGACCCGGCGAGCGAAACCTGCGCGACCATGTTCAGGTACGAGCCTTGCGCGTCCGTAACTTCGACCGGCTCGGTCTCGTAGATCGAAGAGAGTCGCGTGACGACGAGCCCCGCGTCGAGCATCCCGCGCACGGCGAGCAACAGGTTCCCGGCGCGGTCGCCGAGGTTCGAGCCGAGACAGACGTAGGCGTGTTGCGTGTCGATCAAGATTGGCGAACGGCGTTCCGGTCGGACGGGGCGGCGAGCGAACTCGCTGCGGGCCGCCGCGGGGTTGCGGCGGCGCCGTTAAAATATCATCATCGGCCCGCGCGGGGTAAACCCTGGGAGTGATGTCAGACCGTTTACAGCTCGAACAACTGCGCGCGCTGGGGTGGCTGAAGTGGCGGCTGTTCCGCAACGCGATGCGCTCGCGGCGCGCGGCGCTCAACAGCGCGGCGTCGGTCGCGGGCACGCTCGCCGCGCTCGCGCTCTCGCTCATGTTCGCCGCCGGCATCGGGGTCGCGGCTTACGCGCTGCTCGACGAGGCGTCTCCCGTGCACGCGGTCGCGCTCCGCGGCGACGCGTCGCAGCCGATGCTGATCCTCTTCGGGATGCTGAGCATGATCTTCATGATGTGGGCGCTCGTGCCTTTAGGGATGGGGAGCGGCAACCAGTTCGATCCAGGGCCGCTTCTACTCTACCCCGTCGGCCTGCGAAAACTCTTCCTCATCGATCTCGCGAGCGAGCTGGCGAGCCTCGCGTCGATCTTCGCCGTGCCCGCCCTGCTCTCGGTCGGGATCGGGGCGGGCTTGGCGAGCGGCAACTTCGCCCGCGCGCTCCCGGCGGCGATCTGCGCCGCGGCGTTCGGGATCGCGCTCTCGAAGCTCTTCTCGACGACCATCGCGGCGCTCATGCGCGCGCGGCGCGGGCGGGGCGAGACGCTGCTCGCGCTCATCGGCGTGGTCGCCGCGTTCTCCGGCGTGCTCATCCAGCAGGGCGCGCGCCTCGCCGCGGGCGCGAAGAGTTTCCCGGCGGCGCTGCGCTGGACGCCGCCCGGCGCGCTCGTCACGGCCCTGACCGAAGGCTCCAGGGCGGGAGGCGGTGCGACTTACGCGCTCTCGCTCGCGACGCTCGCGCTCTACGCGCTCGCCGCGACGTGGCTGACCTACCGCGTCGCGCGCCGCGCGCTCGACGCGGGCGGCGGCGGCGGGAGGAGCCGCGCCTGGCTCGCCGCGCGAACCCGCGCGCCCGTGAAGGCGGGGTGGCGACTGCCGCTCGCCTCGCGCGCCGTCTCGACCGTCTTCGAGAAGGAGCTGCGCTACGCCGCGCGCAACGCGCAACTGCGCGCGATGATCCTGATGCCGGTCGTGATGACCGTCGCGCTCCGGCTCGGCATCTCGCCGCACCACGGGGGCTTCGGCGGATCGCTGCCGTCGTTCGCGCCCTACCTCGAAGGCGCGCGCGCCGGGCTCGGCGTCATGTACGTCTTCATCGTCACGAGCGCGCTGACGGCGAACTGCTTCGGCTACGACGCGGCGGGGATGCGCGCCTTCGTCCTCGCGCCCGTCCCGCGCCGCGCGATCCTCTTGGGCAAGAACCTCGCGATGCTCTGCGTCGTCGCGGCCTCCGCCGTGCTCGTCACGGCGGCCAACCAGATCATCTACCGCGACCTGAGCCCGCTCTCGCTGCTCTTCGCCGCGCTCGCCTTCCTCTTCTACGCGGGCGTGCTCTTCGCGTCCGGCAACTTCTTCTCGGTGCGCTTCCCGAAGCGGATGCGCTTCGGCAAACGCACGAGCGCGTCGGGGGTGGCGGGGCTGCTGATGCTGCCGGTCTTCCTCGTCATCGTCGCCGCGCCCGCGCTCGCCGTGCTCGCCGGGTGGGCGGCGGGGAGCGTCCTCGTCGAGTATGTTATACTCGCCGCGTTCGCGACAGTTTCGGCCTCCGCCTACGTCCTGCTGCTCAACCCGCAGGCGCGCGATCTGGAACGGCGCGAGCTCGACATCCTCGGGGTCGTCGCGTCGCGCGACGAAGACTGAGCTTCAGGCGCGCGCCGTCGACCGGCTTCCGGGATGATCTTGATTCCAGAGGTGCGCCGCGCGCCCGCTTGAGAACGCGCGCCGCACCCGGGCGGGAAGCCGACTGCGCGAGACCGTCCTGACACAAATGGCTCGCAGAAAGTTTCGCGGCAACCAGCGGCACGAACCCACCGCCGAACGCTCTTTCCAGGAGTACGTCTTCAACGCGCCCGCGCCGCAGACCTCGCGCATGGAGCTGCTGCGGCTCGCGCGCGGCGGCGAAGACACCTTCCTCGAACTCAAAGTCAAACTCTCAAACCCCGAGCGGATCGCGCAGGAGATCGTCGCGCTCGCCAACACGGGCGGCGGCACCATCGTCTTCGGCGTCAACGACAACCTGCGGGTCGAGGGCGTGGACGACGCCGAGGAGGTGCGCGACGAGCTGGTGCGCATCTGCCGCGACGAGGTCGTCCCCCCGCTCGTCCCCTACATCGATCTCATCTCGTTCGACAGCGGGCGGCGCGTCGTCTCGCTCGACGTGGAGGGCAAGCGCCGCCCCTACCAGACCGCGGACGGGCGCTACTACATCCGCCTCGGCGCGGACAAGCGCGAGGCGACGCGCGAAGAGCTCTCCGAGCTGCTGGACGAGGCGCGCCCGCTGCGCCACGAGAACGTCGCGCTGCGCGGCGCGTCCGCCTCGGACATCGACGAGGCGCACCTGTGGAGCTTCGTGCGCGAGTTCGAGGGCGACGCCTTCGAGGCGAACTCCGTCACGAAAGACTACCCGACGGGCGAGGTGTTGAAGCGCGAGCTGCTGCTCGCGGCCGGCAGCATGGACTTGGTCGTGCCGACCGTGGCGGGACTCCTCCTCTTCGGGCGCGACGAGCGCGTGCGGGAGCTTTTGCCGCGCGCGGGGTTGACGGCGATCAGGTACGCGGGCGACACGACGCAGGGGCACGAGATCGAGCGCGCGCAGCTCGAAGGCAACCTGCACACGCTCTACGAGTCGGCCCTGCGCTTCGTCGCGCGCTACTGCGACCTGTGGGACAAGCGACCGCCGCAGCAGCGCGCGGCGAGCGCGGCGGCGGCGGACGAGGCGCACAGGTACGCGCGGGCCAACTACCACCGCGGCGCGCTCAAGGAGGCCCTGGCGAACGCGCTCACCCACCGCGACCTCGCGCTGCGCGACCGCCCGACGCGCATCAACGTCTTCGACCGCTCGATTGAGATCGTGAACCCGCGCCGCACCGCGGGGTTCGCCCCTCCCGCGCAGCGCGCCATCCGCTACGGCATCCCGCAGCGGTTGAACCCGCAGACCGCCGCCGTCTTCACGAGCCCCGCTTACGGCCTCGACCTCCCGCGCGGGGGCTTGCCCGCGCTCCTGCGCGACGCGCGACTCTTCTCAGGCCGCCGCCCCGAAATCCACGCCTTCAACGACGAGTTCCGTCTGAGGCTGTTCGGGGTCTGAAGGTATGGGACGTGTCAGGGCTCGTCTGACGCGACTTTTATCAGTTACGGCTGGCTCACAATCCCGACATACGTAACCGACGACAAGGCTCTTTTCAGCTCGTTGCTGGTGTATTATGGCGGTCAAGGGGATGCCTGCCGGAATGTGAACTTCAATTTATCCTGAAGGAAGGCTATGAGTCAGGTCGCAGAAGCGCAGAACGTAATCGAGCATGATGCCTGGAAGAACAGCATCATTAACGGCGACTGTTTGGAAATCTTGCGAGGTGCGCCTTCGGGTTTTGTCGACCTCATCGTTACCTCACCGCCTTACGCGGACAGTAGAAAGAATACATACGGCGGCATCCATCCTGATAAGTATGTCGAATGGTTTTTACCCATTAGCGAACAACTGAAACGGGTCTTAAAAGATGACGGTTCTTTCGTCCTGAACATTAAGGAGAAGGCCGTCGAGGGCGAGCGCCATACTTACGTGCTTCAACTCATCCTGGGGCTTAAAAGTCAGGGTTGGCTCTGGACGGAAGAGTATATGTGGCACAAGAAGAATTGTGCGCCGGGCAAGTGGTCAAACAGATTTCGCGATGCCTGGGAGAGGTGCTTACATTTCACCAAGCAGAGAAAATTTAATATGTATCAGGAAGCCGTGATGGTCCCGACCGGTGATTGGGCTAAGTCTCGGCTAAAGAAGTTGAGCGAGACCGACAAGAGCAGGGATAACTCAAAGGTTGGCAGCGGGTTCGGTAAGAATATCTCGAACTGGATCGGGCGTGAGATGGCTTACCCGAGCAACGTCTTACACCTCGCGACGGAGTGCGGTAATAAAAATCACAGCGCAGCTTTTCCAAAAGAATTGCCGGCATGGTTCATTAAGCTCTTTACGAAAGAGGAAGACTGCGTCCTCGACCCGTTCGCGGGCTCCGGGACGAGCTGTAGAGCTGCTTACGAATTGAACAGGAATTACTTAGGGATTGAGCTCAAGCAAGATTATTTTCGGCTCGCCCTGGCGAATATGGAAGAGGCGAAAAAAACTCCGATTCAACGCAAATTAATATGAGCGAAGCAGGGACAGAGTCGTCTTCACCTTACCAACCCTACCACGATTACCTCGCAGAATACGTCATAGCCCCGTTCTACGAGGACCGTTTAAGGAGTCTTAAATCCTTACGGCTCGCCGACGTGCTGAAGAGGAAAAATCCTTATCTCTTCAAAGCGAAGAACATCGAGCTTGCCCAAGACCTGATTAAAGGTATCGTCGACGCTTTCCTCTCTTCGCAGGAGGAAGGTAAATTCGGCAACCTCTTAGAGGGCTTCGCCATCTTCGTCTCAAACAAGTTATACGGTGGATTCAAGTCCAATCTCGCTAGCCTGGATTTAGAGTTTGAGCGGGAAAACAAATACTACATCGTGGGGATAAAGTCCGGCACGAATTGGGGCAATGCGGATCAGATAAACGCCATGAAAAATAATTTCAAGGCGGCGAGGGAGAGGCTGAGGGCACGAGGAATCACAAAGGAAATAGTAGCCGTCAACGGCTGCATTTACGGTAAAGACCGTAACCCGTTGAAGAACAAAAATAAACTCAAGGGCAAGGGCGCCGGCTACGCGGATGAAGAAGCCGACAAGGTTTACTACAAGTATGCGGGGCAGGACTTCTGGAAATTCATTGTCCCAGACGCGCTAGTGCGAAACTATGCACCTTCGGTGCAAGACTTTCAGTTGCGACCCACTTCTACGGCGTGGTAGAAGTCGCGCCCGATGCGCGATAACAGATATGGCGGGCACACCGTCACGCGGCTGACGGCACACCTCGTCTGGGGCACGAAGTACCGCTACCACGTGCTCACAGGAGACATCAAGGTGCGCTGCCGCGATCTGCTCGTACAAATCTGCGACGCCGAAGATGTGCGCATCCTCAAAGGGGTGGTGAGCAAAGACCACGTCCACATGCACATCGAGTACCCGCCGTCGAAGTCTTTGAGCGATCTGGTTCAGCGGCTCAAAGGGCGGACGAGTCGCAGACTACAAGAAGAATACCCGAGCTTGCGCCAAAGGTACTGGGGCAGACACTTCTGGGCCATCGGTTACGGCGCGTGGAGCACGGGTAACGTCAGTGAAGAAGTGGTGCAGGAGTATCTTGAGCATCATCGGCATCCATCTAATCAGGAGAGCGACCCGTTCATCCTCGAATGAGTCGGACTTTCAGTCCTGCGGAAATCTATGCACTTTCAGTGCATAGTGGTTTAGTTCCGGCGATGACGAGCTATACAGAGAAATAATCAAGCCTATAGATGAGAAGGCTAAACAAAAAGGCAAGGCCTTCAAGACCGCTTACAGCGCTAAGATCAATGAAATGACCGCCGAGTTTGTTACGGAGTTCACAGTGAAAGGGCAAATCGATTGGATTAAATTGATCGACTACGTCTCTAAGAGAGATGTGGGAGGGGCAAAGGCAGGAAGTCCGGCAGAGGCAACAGAGGAAGGCGCAGTAAGCTCCGGAATCGCTGAAAACGACATCTGAGCTTCGATATTTACACCAACTATCGAAGTCCACAAACGGTGACGGGTGACAGGAAGGACTAATCGTCTTTACCTGTCACCCGTTACGGTTTACCGTTGACGGCCTTTCAGCTCTTCGCGTCGGCCTTCGCGTCCGTCGGCGCGGGCGCGATGTAGAACTGGCGGTGGTTGATCTCGAACTCCTTGTCGTCGTAGACGCCGTCGCCGTTCACGTCGACCTTGACCAGAATCTTGTGTTTCTTGCCGTCGCGGCGGTCGCCGGGGTTGTAGCCGAGGCTGTACTGGCTGCGCAGCACCGCGTTGATGGTCGAGACGGTCGTCGGCAGCTCGCCCTCGAAGGTGACGGGGAAGTACATCCCCCCCGTGTCCTTGGCGAAGGTCTGGAGGGCGTTCATCGCCTGGAGGAAGTCCATCCGGCCGGGCATCCCCGTCAGACTCGTGGTCGCGGGCAGTTGATCGCCGTACTTCTTGTAGAAGATGTTGCCCGTCCCGATGATGTAGATCGGGATGCCGGCGCTCTGCGCGATCTTGCGCGCCGCGTCGTAGTTGATCTTGCTGAAGGTGTCCCACCCGCTCGCGATCAGGATGACGGCGCGCCGCCGCCCCTGCACGCTCGTCAGGCCGGCGTACTCGGCCGAATTCGCGTTCGAGTTGTCCATCGCGATGGGGTCGCCCTTGCCGCCGACGAGCGTGAACTTGATGGCGTCGAACAGGTTGTTCTCGCGGAAGGCGGGCGTCTGCCGGAGCAGGAAAGAGATGACCTGGTTGATGCGGCCCGGATCGTTCGTGAAGTCGGTGAGGGTCGTGGGGCGCATGTCGAAGGCGATGACCGAGATGTAGTCGCCGCGCGCGACCGCGTCCTGCATGAAGGCGGCGGCCGGCGCGATCACCTCGCGCGTGCCGAAGTCGTGCCCGCTGCTCCCGTAGTAGCCGAAGATTTCAGACCACTTGCTGAACTCGATGACGACCGCGACGTTGAGCTTCGCCTCCGGCGTCGAGAAGTTCGTGATCACCTGCTGGACGCCGTCCTCGAAGACGGCGAAGTTCGCCTTCTTCAGGTTCGGGATGAGCTGCTTGCTCTTCTTGTGGATCACGACGGCGTCGACGTTGACGAGGTTGGTCGAGACCTTCTCGACCTCCGTCTGCGGGACGACCAGGACCTCGCCCGGCGGCGGCTCCTCCTCCTTCTTCTTCTGCTCGTCCGACTGCTGCTCTCCGGGACGCTTGTTCTTCTTCTCGGGCTGGGTCGGAGGCTGTCGGCGCGACTGCGCGAGGAGTGCGGGCGAGCCCGCCGAGACCAGCGCGAAGATCAGAGAGAGCGCGGCGGCGGCGCGGCGTGAGAATAGGGTTTGCATGATCTCTAAAACCTCAAAAGGAACGCGGGCGGGTGAATGCTTCAGTTTCGACTGAAAGTAATACTAGGCGCGCACGGGCACGGAAGCAAGAAGTAGGATGCCCCGAGACGGGCGTAAGGATGCCGGGCGCGAGGCGCGGGGATGGGAATGGGGGTACGGGGGCCGGGGTTTAGGGGTTGGGGCAGAGCCGGGCCGCCGAAAATGATTCGACCCGGCGCGTCGATGATGCGCCGGGTCGAACCATGGTTGCGTTACTCCGGGCCTCTAGCCCCTAACCCCCGACACCCGATCCCTACTCCCTGTTTCCGGCGACCGCCTCGGCTTCGACCGTCACGTCGTAAGCGCCGGTGTTGTCGGCGAGGTTGCCCTCGTTGACGCCGAGGAAGAGCCGCCCGTCGCGCTGCGCGATGAATTCACGCCCCGCGCCGAGGAAGATGAACTCGTCGTTGTCGTCGCCGATGACGGCGATCAGGCCGCCGGTCGGCTGGTCGCGCATCAGCTTGTCGCGGTCGGCCTGCCGGGGCAGGCCCGTCGGCGTCGAGTAGAGTCCCGCGCCGAGCGAGACGCGCCCCTGCGCGCTGACGCGCAGGCGCTGACCCTTGCGCACCATCAGCCCCGAGTCCGTCCAGCCGTTCGAGGCGTTGTCCGCCCTCACGCGCAGGCGGATGGGGAAGAAGACCGGCGACACCCCCGCGGAGCCGCCCGTGTTGCGGCTCGCGCCCGCGTCCGACGGCGGCGCGCTCTGCGGCGGCGACTGGCGCGAAGCGGGCGGCGCGGTTCGCGTGTCGGCCGGCGCGGGCTGCGTGTTTGTCGTGTCGTAGACGGCGGAGTTGTCGTCCGGCTGCGGCGAGCCCGCGCCGGACGCGGCGGCGGCGTTGTCGAACTCGATGGACTCCACGTCCTCCGCGTAGATCGTGATGCGGCTGCGGCGGCCGCGCGCGCCGCCGATGAGCACGGTGAACTGCTGATCCTTGTAGCCGACGATCTGACCGCGGATGACGGAGCCGTCGCGCAGCCGGAGCGTGTCGGCGAAGGCGACCGCGCCGGTCGAGGCGACGAGCGCGAGCGAGAAGACGAGGGCGGCAAACTTCCTGAGCTTCATGATTCCTCCGCGGGAGAACATTCGATCAGCCGACGTTTACCAGACGGGGAGACGCTTTGGCAAGCGGGAGAGGGATCGCGCTAGGGAGATGGCGCGACCGCCGCGCGACGTTGTCCGCATTCGCGGGCGCGCCCCGCGCCGACGAATATTCGCGTGTCGCATTTAACTCCTTACGCTCCGGGCGTGGCAAGGCGCGATTTATGACGCCGCCCCGCTCGGAAACGGCGTATCATCCGGCATGATTACGGGCATGAATCTGCAAGAGTGGTTCGGCCGTCTCGACATCTACCTGTTCGATCAACTCCTCAAGGGGCGACTCGATCCGCGGATGCGCGTGCTCGACGCGGGCTGCGGGGGCGGGCGCAATCTCGTCTACTTCCTGAGGGAGGGGTACGACGTGAGCGGCGTCGATCAGTCGGCGGAGGCCGTCGCACAGGTGCGCGCTCTCGCGTCCGTGCTCGCCCCGCGCTTGCCGGCGGGCAACTTCCGCGTCGAACCGGTCGAGGCGATGTCTTTCGACGGCGCGAGTTTCGATGTCGTGATCAGCAGCGCGGTGCTGCACTTCGCGCGGGACGAGGCGCACTGGCGCGCGATGGTGGGCGGGATGTGGGAGGTGCTGGGGCCTGGCGGAATCTTCTTCGCGCGCCTGGCTTCGAGCATCGGCATCGAGTCGGAGGTCGAGCTGATCGGGGGGCGGCGCTACCGACTCCCGGACGGGAGCGACCGCTTCCTCGTCGACGAGCGGATGCTGACGGAGGCGACAAACTCTCTCGGCGGCGAATGGCTCGAACCCCTGAAGACCGTGGTCGTGCAGCACGCGCGCTCGATGTCGACGTGGTGCCTGCGGAAGACCTAGACGACTCCGCGTCTGCGGCGTAACAGCGTGCCGAGCACGACCGTCTCGCGCGCCGCTCCTTCCCCGGCGAGCATAGAGGGCGGCGGATTCAACCACCGCCCTCTATAAACTGCTCGGACGAGCCTTAACGCTGCGGTCGATTCAACGCGACCGTCACGGCTCTCAGTAGCCGTTGTAGCCGTCGTCGTAGCCGTTCTCGAACCCGTCGCGGAAGTAGCGCCGGTACAACTCCTTGTCGCCGAGGCGCGAGCTGTAGTCCTTCGAGGCGTTACGGTAGACGCTCGTGTCGCGGTAGTCCGAAGTCCTGCGCCGCTGGCGATCCTTGCGCCCCACCTTGACGCCCTCGTTGTAGCCGGCGTTGAGCGCGGTCTGGCGGAGCTGGAAGGAGCCGCCGTAGTTACCGTAGCGATCCCAGTTGCGACCGCGGCGATCTTCGCGCCGCTCCTCGCGCCGCTCCTGCCTGTCCTCGCGCCGGTCTTCGCGCCGCTCCTGCCGATCCTCGCGCCGGTCGCGCCGCCTCTGGGCGAGGGAAGCGGCGGGGAGAGTCAGCAGGGCGGCCAGCGTCAGCAGCAGCGCGCTCGCCAAGAACCTTCGACCTCTGTCGTTCATCACTTCGTTCCTCCTTCAGTCCCGTCGTAACTGTTCGTGATACCTCGCGCGAGAATATACTAGTCCGGACTGATAATGCACATCCTATCCATCGAGACGGTCAGTAAGAACTACGGGCTGCGACCACTCTTCGAGGGCGTGAGCCTCGGCCTCGACTCGACCGACCGCGTCGGCGTGGTCGGCGCGAACGGATCGGGGAAGACGACTTTCCTGCGCCTCGTCGCCGGCGACGAGAAGCCCGACACGGGGAGGATAGTCTTCGCCGAGGGCGTGACGATCGGCTACTTGCCGCAGAACCCGCCCTTCGATCCGCGGGGCACGGTGCTCGACACGGTGTTTGCCGCGAGCGACGCGCGCACGAGGTTGATACTCGACTACGAGCGCGCGTGCCGGGAGCTGGCCGCGCACGGCGGCGACGACCGGCGACTCTCGGAGCGCGTGTCGGAGCTGGCGCACAGACTCGAAGCGTCGGGCGCGTGGGAGACGGAGGCCGGCGCGAAGGCGGTCTTGGGCAGGCTCGGCATCCACGACACCGCCGCGCTGATGGGGGAACTCTCCGGCGGGCAGCGCAAGCGCGTCGCGCTCGCCCGCGCGCTCATCGAGAGCCCCGACCTGCTCGTCCTCGACGAGCCCACCAACCACCTCGACGCCGAGACCATCACATGGCTCGAAGCGCACCTCGCGCGCTACCGCGGCGCGCTCCTCCTCGTCACGCACGACCGCTACTTCCTCGACCGCGTCACCACGCGCATCCTCGAAATCGACCGCGGCGTGGTGCAGAAGTTCGACGGCAACTACGCGTACTATTTAGAGAAGAAGGAGGAACAGGAGGCGGCGCGGGCGGTCGAGGGGCAGAAGCGCGAGATGCTGATCCGCAGGGAGCTGGCGTGGCTGCGCCGGGGCGCGAAGGCGCGCACGCGCAAGTCGAAGGCGCGCATCGACCGCGCGGAGAGCCTGATGGCGCAGCCCAAAGAGGCGGCGCGCGCGGAACTCGACATCTCCGTCACTTCGAGCCGCATCGGCAAGAAAGTCCTGGAGCTGAAGAACGTTTCCAAGTCTTACGACGGGCGCGCGCTCGTCGCCGGCTTCAGCTACATCCTCAAGCCCGGCGACCGCGTCGGCGTCATCGGCCCGAACGGCGCGGGCAAGACCACTCTCCTGGAGATCATCACCTCAAGGGTCGCGCCTGACGGCGGCTCAATCGACGTGGGGCAGACGGTTCGCTTCGGCTACTACGATCAGGAGAACCGCGCGCTCGACGAAGGCGCGCGCGTCATCGACTACGTCCGCGAAGCCGCCGAGCGGATCGAGACCGCCGACGGCACGTTCGTCACCGCGAGTCAGATGCTCGAAAGATTTCTCTTCACCGGGGCGATGCAGTACGCGCCCGTCTCGAAGCTCTCGGGCGGCGAGCGGCGCAGGCTCTACCTCCTGCGCGTGCTGATGGGCGCGCCCAACGTCCTCCTGCTCGACGAGCCGACCAACGATCTCGACATCCAGACGCTGGTCACGCTCGAAGACTACCTCGACAACTTCGGCGGCGCCGTCGTCGTCGTCAGTCACGACCGCTACTTCCTCGACCGCACGGTCGAGCACGTCCTCCGCTTCGAGGGCGGGGGGCGCGTGCGCGAGTACGCCGGAAACTATTCCGCGTTCCTCGAAGCCCGGCAGAGGGAAGAGAAGGAGTCGGCCGCCGCCCAGGCGACGGCCGCCACGCGCCCGCGCAGAGTCGCGCCGCCGCCGGACGCTTCGCCCAAGCGCAAGCTGTCCTTCAAGGAGGAGAAGGAGTTGAAAGAGTTGGAGGCGCGCATCGAAGAGGCGGAGCGGCGGCAGGGCGAGATCGAGGCCGGGCTGGCGAACAACGCGAGCGACGCGCACCTCGTGCACAAACTCTACGAGGAGCGTCAGGCGCTCGCCGAACAACTCGCGCGCGACCTCGAACGCTGGGCGACGCTGGCGGAGCTGGCCTGACGCCGCGTGGGCGGACGCCGAGCGCCCCCGGCGGGGAGGGGCGGCGCCTCGACCCGACCCGTCGGACGCCGTGGCGCGCGTTAATTCAGAACTCCGGAGCCGCGCGCCCGAAGCGGGTTCAGGCGGAGCGCACGATACGTAAGCTCCGCCTTTTACTTTTCTAGTGGAGTGGGTATGATGGTCGCACTCTGAACTAGTTAACAGGTAGCGCCCCGCTGATCGACGGCGCGGCGGCGTTTGAATCAAAGCCTTCGAGCCTGAGTTATAAAAGCTGGCTACCGCGCCACTCTTTACACGAGACTGGCGTGAGCCTTCGGGAGCGCACGTTCGTCTCACCGTTACGGCGCGGGAGCCGGTCGCCCCAAAATGAAGAAACTCCTGTTCGCCCTCCTGAAAGGCGCGGGCGCGGCGCGCTTTTCCGCCTGGCTCAACCGCCGGCGCGTCGTCGTCCTCTGCTACCACTGCGTCACGCCGCGCCCCGATCTCGTCGGCGACGATCCGCACAAGCAGCACCTGCCGCTCGAACTCTTCCTCGCGCACCTCGATCACCTGCAAAGTCACTACCGCGTGATCTCGCTCGCCGAGTTCATCGCCGCGCGCCGCGCGCGGAGGCGGCTGCCCGACTATTCGGCCGTGCTCACGTTCGACGACGGGATGCGCAACTTCCTGACGCTCGCCGCGCCGGCGCTCGCCGCCCGCTCCCTCCACGCGACGGCCTTCGTCGTGACGGAAGAGGCGGAGGCGGCGGAAGCCCTGCCCGCGCGCGCCGCCGCCTGGAGCCCGGAGGACGAGTACGCCTACCTGTCCTGGTCGGAGATTCGCGAGCTGGCGCGCGGCGGCGGAGTCGAGTTCGGCTCGCACAGTCGCACGCACCCGCGCCTGACGGAGCAGCCGCCCCCGGAGGTCGAGCGCGAGCTGGGCGGCTCTTACGACGCGCTCGCCTCGCTGCTCGGGCGGCGCGACATCCCCTTCGCCTACCCGCACGGCAGGGCGAGCGCGCACCTGATCGGGCGCGTGCGCGAGCACGGCTACTCGTGCGCGCTGACGACCGACGAGGGCCTGAACGATCACGACACGGACGAATTCGCGCTGCGCCGCCTCGCCGTCCCGGCCGACGACGACCTCGCCACGTTCGCCGCGCGCGTCTCCGGGCTCACGCTCCGCCTGCGAGAGCTACGCCGCGCCGCGCTCTCGCCCTTCGCCCACGCGCCGCGGGCCGCGGAGGCGCAGCGGAAGGGCCTCCCGCTCGTCAGGCGCGCCGCCTCCCTGCTCCGCTCGGCCGCCGCCGCTGAGCGCGAGTGAAGCCACGGGCCGAAGACATCTCACGAAAAATTGCGCGGGAGGGAGCAGGCGTAAGCCCTGTCGAACGCCCTGACGCCGTAGCGGCGTAAATCCTGCTCGGCGAGGTGGTGCTTGATCGGCTCGACCTCGAACCCGGCCCCCACGAGCCGCGCGGGGAAGTCCTGGCCGTACTGTCGGCGGTTGCCGGAAAGGTTCCGATCCGAGAAGCCGAACTCGCGCGTGCGCGCTTCGCCCGACATCCCCGCGGAGACGACGAACGCGCCCGAAGGCTTGAGCACGCGGCGCAACTCCGCGAGCGCCGCGCCGTCGTCCTCCACCTGTTCGAGCACGTGATGACACCAGACGATGTCGAAGCTGGCGTCCCCGAACGGCAGCCGCTGCAAGTCCGCCAGCACGTCGACGCCGCGCGCCGGTGAAACGTCGACGCGGCAGACCTCCAGGCCCCGCGCCCCGTCCCAGAGCGCGGCGAGCGCGCGCTCCGGGGCGCAGACGAGGGCGGAGCCCGCGCGCTCTTTGACGCGGAACTCGTCGCGCAGCCACAGGTAGAGCGAGCGGTGGCGCGCGTGACTGTCGCAGCGCGGGCACGCCTCGTCGCGCGCCGTGTAGCCCGCCTCGACGTAGTCGTAAAACCTGCGGCCCTCCCAGCCGCAGCAGGGGCACGCGACGCGGGGCGGCAACAGTCTGTTCGCCAGCCTCGCCCGCGCGAGCGAGCGCGCCGCGCGCACGAGCATCCGCGTCGCCGTCGGCGCGCCGTACTCCCTCAACTGTTCGCGATACCAGGAGAACATTACCGGGTCGCCCGCGCGGCGCGCGGCCGCGGCGTCAGGACGAATCAGGTCTTCGGCGGGCATCGGGCTCCCGTTCACAAGTCGGGAGCGCCATCAACTCGCCGCTCCGGCGCTCAGCCCGCGCGCACGCTCACCGTGTTCGTGTAGGCGGAAGCGCCTGCGGCGTTGACGGCGCGGACGCGGTAGTAGTACGTGCGCCTCCTTTGAACTGTCTTGTCGGCGTACTTCGTCGAGTTAGGGCCGGCCGTCGCCACGCGCACGAAGCCGGTCGCGGCGGAGGTCGAGCGCTCGATCTCGAAGCCCAGCTCGTTGGTAGAGTTGTCCGCCCAGTAGAGCGTGATTGCGCCCTTGCCGAGGATTTTCAGACTCGTGGGGGCGGCGGGCGGCGGCGACGTGATCGACGCCGTCGTCGTGGCGCTGGCGGAAGCGCCCGCGTCGTCCGTCACGGTGAGGGTCACGGTGTAGGTCCCGGCAGATACGTAGGCGTGCATGGGCGCGACGCCCGCGCCCGTCGTGCCGTCGCCGAAGCTCCAGCGGTAAGAGCTGATCGCGCCGTCGGAGTCGGACGAGCCGCCGCCGCGGAACTGTATAGCCTTCCCCGTCGCCGCGCCGTAGGGGCCGCCCGCGCTCGCGTCGGGCGGGCGGTTGACCAGGATATTTACGGCGGGCGAAGTCGTCGTCGCGCCGTCGTCGTCGGTGGCGACCGCGGTCAGCGAATACGTGCCCGACGCGACGTTGCCCCAGGTGATGGCGTAAGGGGTCGATGTGGCGCTGCCGATGAGCTGCGCGCCCGCGTAGAAGTCCACGCGGCGGACGACCCCGTCGGCGTCGGAGGCGTCCGCGCTGACGGTGATGTTCGCGGGGGGCGTGAAGGCCGCCGCGCTCGCCGGGCTCGTCAGTGCGACGGAGGGCGCGCTGTTGGGCGGCGTGGCGCCGCCCGCGTACGCCTCCACCTCGACGACGCGGCTGTAGTCGGCGAGCGCGCCGTTGATGACGATCCTGATCTTCGCAGTCGTCACCGGCGCGAAGGTGAACCTGCGCTTGACCTGTTCGTTACGGGTCACGACGCCGCCGGGCACGGTCTGCCAGTTCGAGCCGTCGAAGTACTGCACGTCGAAAGCAGTCACCCCGTACTGCGTGAAGGTCTGCGAGTCGGTCGGCTCGACGGGGTTCGTGTAATTATCCTGCAGGGTGAAGAAGTCGATCTCGCTGATCGTCTGCGCGCCGCTGAAGTCTACCTCCAGAGTGTCCGGGTACGAGTTCGCGGTCGCGTCGTTCCACCAGCCGCCCGCGCTCCAGTTCGCCGCCCGGCGGTCGCCGTCAATGACCGCGCTCGCCGGGTAGGCGACGCCGTAAGTCGACGACGCGATGGCCCTCGCGCCGTTGCTCGCGAGCGCCACGTTCGTCCCCGCAGGGTTCGGCGTCGGGGGAGGCGGCGGGGGCGAGCAGGTGACGATTTTGGGGCTCTCGTATACGTCGAAATCGGTGCCCGCAACCCTGGCGTGGATTGAATGCGGCTGAGCGTCCTTCAGAGACGCGGGAGTCGGATAGGTGAAGCCGTGCTGCCCATTGCCCGCGCCCGCGTCGAGTAAGTCCTGACGAAAGTTGCTGGCCGGGACTGTCGCCAGCAGGCTGCCGCCGTCGTAAATCTCCACGTTCACCTGCGCGTCGGGTTGCTGCCTGTCCCAGGCCCAGCCGTAGATGGCTTCGCAATTCGCCCCGTCCAGGTAACCTTCCGTGCGTGGCCCCACGACCAGGGTGTTAGAGCTGGTGATCCCGGCGTAGGAGGCTTTAATGATGACCGAGTTGTCGCCGGCGACGAAGTTAGTCGTGATCGTAAAAGTCGCCGCCGATTCCCCTTCCGGAATGGTAACGCTGGCCGGCGTGCCCGCGAGTGAGGTGAAAGCACTTGAGAGCGTGACTTCGGCGCCGCCCGCGGGGGCCGGACTACTCAACGTCACACGCCCGACGCTGGAGTCGCCGCCGTAAACGAAGGTCGGGTCAAGCGCCAGCGACGCCTCCATGTGATTCGGCGAGTTGAAGGGGGCGAGGCCGTTCGGGAACGGGCGGTAAAGCGGATCGCCCAGGTTGATAATCATCCATTTCAGATACGCCGTGTTCCTGAGAAAGGCGTCGCCGACCGACGCCCCCTCAAACAGATTGCGGAACACGCCGTCAGCGTGCGCCAGCCCCTCCAGGTAAGGCTCGGCGACCGCGCCGCTCGTCACCGTGATGCCCCTCTTGATCGCGTTAGCGGCCCAATTCGTACCCCCGTGCGGATTTAAGGCTGACGCGCTGTCGAGGTGGAACCCGACGGCGCCCGTATTCCAGGTGAACGCGTCATTGTAATTATTGAGACTGTACCAACCCGCGTAGAGCGCGGCGTTATCGCAGCGCGGGGGCGCGGGCGGAGTGCCGAACTCGGCCTCCTGCTCGTCTTCCGTCACCGCGAATCCCGCCTGCCTCGCTATCTCGGCGGCGCGATGAATATCCCAATCGCCAGCCAAGTAGCCGCGGTCGAGGAAATAACCGCTCATGTCACCGCGGTTTCTGTCGAAACAGCCCCGCCCGGAAAGTCCGCCCGCTTCCGCCGCCAGGGCTTGATCGACCAGGCCCTTCGCCAGACTGTCGCTCGCCGCGTCCAGCCTCCAGACTGAGTAGATGGTTTTCGCCCCCGGGCGCGCGCGATAGTCGGCCAGCGAAACGAACGGCTGGTAAAAGTTTCCCTGACTCTGCGACGCCGCGTAATAAGGGTGTTCCGTAAACAGGATGTCGTTGTTCGAGGAATACTCATCCCAGATATCCGCAATATGTTGATCGACCGACCTAATCTCAGCCGCCCTCCCGACGGGGACATCGTATAACCTGAAAGGAGTCTGGTAAGCGAAGACGACGTAGAGAATCTGTTCTCTGCCGACGGCGTTAAGGCAATTCCTGATCGGGGTTTTGATCGTGGAGTCGAACTCGTCCCAGAAAACGAATTCGGTCGCCGGCGGGGAGATGGCGCACTTCTGGCTCTGCGGAATCCCGCGCCGCGCCATGTAATAATCGGCCACGTCGAGCGAGGCGGGAACGTCCGCGTTGTAAACGACGAGCACGCGTTGATTGAGTTGCAGCGACGGTTGTAACGCTCGCGCGCGCGCCGGTCGGGGCTTCGCCTCCCGCCCGACGCTGGCGATGCTTCGCGGGACGCCCGCGCGACGAAGCCCCTTCGGCCCCGGCCCCGCGAAGACTTCCCCACCTCTATAGAATTCAACTTGAGCGGCGCGCCCTCCGTCACCACTCGGAGTTTGCGCCGGGGCGAGACCCGCCCCCGGTATCGCAAGGGCGAAGCAGAAATTCAGGACGATGAGCATCCGCATAATTCTCGCAAACTCGGAATTCATAGCTTCACCATTAATCAATCTAAGAGCCGCTAACAAAATTGTAATAACAGTAGGTGCCGGGCTCGTCCCGGCCCGTGTCTTACGCAGCCGGGCGGGCCGGGACGAGCCCTGCCCCTACACAACTATCCACGCCCGTTGAGTTTTGTTAGACGCTCTAAGTCATCCAATGACGGTTAGAGTTGTCTTCTATTTTGCTCTGGGCGGGATGAATATGTAAAACCGACAACCGCACACCCGACCAAGCGGTTCAAGGCTCACATACCCAAGCATTAGTCGAAAAGCAAGAACGGCGAGCTGGCGGGCTCGCCGTTCTGAACGAGGAAGAGTGGAAACGCTGTGAATTTCGGATGGAGCAGAGGGGGATCGAACCCCTGACCTCCGCATTGCGAACGGCGCGTTCGCAACTTGATAGCTCTCAGCAACTGAGGCGATTTCCTCAACAGAATCCACAACATGCAGCCGCGAACGAGGATAACAATTGCCGCCGGTTGATCTCAAGAGCGATGTGGTTCGATGAGTTTATGCAACGGGTACGCAACGGAGAAAGGCACACGCTCTAGCGCGTTACGGAAAAAAGATTCTTCTCCGTGAGGTGGAGAGGCGATGGCTCGTGAACTAAAAAATCAAAAATGTTTCCCTAAGATTACGGGCGACCGGATGCTCAACGGCTCGGTACACGCGACATACTCACGTTGCGGTAAGCTTAATTGCAGGTGCGCCCGCGGGGAACTTCACGGTCCCTATTACCATCGCTACCAGAGAGTGGACGACCGGATAGTCAAAGAGTATGTCCGGCTCCAAGATGTGGAGAATGTGCGCGCCGCCTGCGCGCGCTATCGCGCCCTGCAAGACGAGCTGAGTGAAGGAAGGAAGCATTACAAAACGCTCTTGTCGCTCTTACGTTCGTCTCTGGGAGGATTAAATCATGAGTAAAGTGCGGGCGACCAAGCTGCCCCCGGTGGTGGAACAAGAGAAGCCACACCTAGCCTTAGTCGAGGCTCCTAGCGAAGAGCACACTGCGTCTCTAGAAGAGACGGCGGCAGCGCGACCTGCTGAACCGTTGGAAGCTGAACCCGCCCATCTGATCGTTTACGTTGACTCCCTCGGCGTCTCGATGCTCGACCGATTCTCTCTTGTGCGCGTCTTCCGCGAGGAATGGCGAAATCAGGTGGCTTACTACCGCTCTGAGAAGGGTGGCAATCTCCCGCTGGATCAAGCCGTCGAACGGGCTACGCATAAGGTCGATGAGAAGGGGGCGGCTGAACTGTTCGAGAGGGTGTTGACTCAGTCCGCGGAGGTGACCGACTTCGACGATCTACACAAGATGTGGATGCACTCACCGGAGGACGCGGAGTTCGTCTGGCAGCAGATGAAAATAGAGGCTCAGCGCGAGTTCATGACCGGGCACTTAGCAGCCACGGTCTTCGAGCCGGTGGACTGGATGCGCTCCGCTTGGAAGCGCGCGAAGTTCCTCGGCGTGCGTGACACATTCATCGACGAGTACGAGCCGGAAGGGGGCGTCGAGATCGCGCTGGTTGATACGATGGCGCAAGCCTACTTCCTGCAACTCCACTGGACGGAGGAGTCGGTCAGGCGCACGAACGCGGACCCGCGCCGCCACAGCTACGAGTATGAGAAGTGGGAGCAGTATAAGAGGTCGGCGGCGAAGGCGCAGATGTGGGAGAGCAGCGGGTATTGGGAGATACCCTACGCCTCAGAGTTGGAATGCCAGGAGCAGGCGGTGAAGATGGCTGACCACTTCTCGCGCCTGTTCCAGCGCACCGTGAGGGCTTTGGATAACCATCGGCTGGCGAAGGCTAAGTTGAAGCGGCTCTCCCTTCCCGCCGTGAGACGCTCTATCGTCGAGCGGGAGCACGAACACACTAAGGAATGGAAGAATAAACTCGACGAAGCGAAACGTCTTAAGGGGTAAACGTTAGTTCGCGTACCTGATCCTGAAGGCTTTCTCCCCGACGCCCTCTCCCGATTATCACTCTAATCAGGATGACGACCCCGGGTGGAGCAACGCCTGACCTACGCCCCGTGTGATCACGCGGTGAGTTCAATTCCACCTTACAGTAGAACCCTGCCGATTCAGCAGCCCTGCGGAATCTACCAACCTGATTTTAATCAGTAGTCACATGACGCAGCAGAGTAGAATTTACTGAATATTTTGATGATTGTTTGATGATGCTTGTAAGGTCTTGCCCAACTCCACACTTTGATTATTTTGTGGAATAGCGAAAGGCATCGCTAACGCCCGGCATCGCCCGCCCTGTCGCGTGTCTGTCCTTCGAGTGCCTACGGCGCGGCGGACTTTTTTAAGCTCTCGAGGCGTTCGACGGAGTCGGTGCCGGAACATGCGACCCAGACGTGGTGCCCGTCCGAGATGACCGCGGAGGGTTTGCCCGTGACGGAGAGGGTGGTGACTCGGATGCCATCACGGATATCGATCTTCGAGATACTCTTAGCCCCGTAGTTAATCACCCAGACGTGCCCGGCTTGGAAGGTGACGCCCGTCGGTCCGTCCTCCACCCGGTGGGTGTCGAGAATCCTGCCGTCTTCCGGGTCGAGCTGCGTCACGCTGCTTTTGTAGAAGTTCGCGATCCAGAGATCGTGACCGTCGAAGGCGATGCCGATGGGGTTGTCGCCCGCGCCGTAGGTCTCAATCAACTCGCCGTCGGACGCGCGCAGCTTCGAGACCGTGTCGTCGTCGTTGTTCGTCACCCAGAGGTAGCGTCCGTCGAACGCGAGTCCCATCGGGTGGCTGCCGACCCGGTAGGTGCCGACGAGCGCGGCGTCACGGGCGCGCAGCTTCGTGACCGTGTTGCTCTTGCTGTTGACCGCCCAGACGTTCTCCCCGTCGAAGAGTAAGCCGGTCGGTTGGTTGCCGACGGCGACGGTGGCGAGGCGCGCGCCGTCCGTCGCGCGCAGCTTCATTACGTTGTTGCCGTGCAGGTGCGCGACCCAGACGTTTGCGCCGTCGTAGGCGAGTGCGACGGGACGCTTGCCGACCTCGTAACTGCCGAGTTCCACACCGTCCGACGCCCTGAGCTTCGTGACGGTGTCATTGGACTTGCTCGCGACCCACACGTTCGCCCCGTCGAACGCCAGAGCCTCCGGCGCCCCTTTCACGCTGAAGCTCTTCGCCTGCTCCTCAGCCGCCTTCGCGCCTCCGCCGGCGGGTTGTTGCGCGCGCGAAGACGTGAGGCGCGGGGCAACCGCCGCCGCGAGCGCGAGGGATAAAATGAAAGGCAGACCTCTGACGACGTGAAGTAAGCTTTTCATTCATATCCTCCCACGACTCGCGGCGGCTCTCGCCCCGCGCACGTTAGTTACGACTTGGCTTCAGTCGTCGTCGTTTGCCTTTTAGGTTCGTCCATCCAGTGGATGGACTCGACGATCCAATCCGCCTTGGCTTGTCCGGGGCACATCCCCCACCACTGGCGGGGCTCGTTCCCGTACCTCACCATGCCGATGTGGTTCGTCTTGTCCTTGTCGTTCTTCTGGTTCGACGTGTAGAAGCCGAGCCTGCGCCGCAGCAGCTCGATGTCGTCGGGCTTGCCCGTGAGGAACGTCCAGCCCGGCTTGATCTTGTGCATCTCGACGTAGTGCTTGAGCGCCGCCGGGTTGTCCTTCTCGGGCGTGAGCGTGATCGAGTACATGAAGATGTCCCGCCCGACGCGGTCGCCGAGCAGCTTCTGCACCCGCTGGAGGTTCGCCGTGATGCCCGGACAGATGCCCACACACTCGGCGTACATGAAGTTGATGAGGACGATCTTGTCTTTGACGAGATCGTCGTAGAAGCGCACCTTCTTCCCCTCGTGCGTCACGAGTTCGACGTTCGGGAAGTAGCGCGCCTGCGTCCGCGCGCGCGAATCGTCTTCGGGGTCGGACGCCCCGACGGCGACTCTGCCTGCGAGGACGGTAGCGCCGCCGACGCCCAGCATCGAGAGCACGTCTCTTCTGTTCTTTCCTGTCATGATCTCATCTCCTTTCCCGTGTGCCTGCCGCGCGCCCGCTTCCGCAGCGAAGTCGCGCGGCGGGGAGGCGCGCTACCTGCTGCGGCTGTCGCAGCTCTCGTTGTTGTTGCCCACGTCGTCGATCTCAAAGCGCAGCATCATCGCGTGATCCTCGTGCACTACGTTGTGGCAGTGCATGGGATAGCGACCGACGAAGTCGCGGAAGCGGAAGAAGAGCTGCACGTCGTCGCCCTCGCCGAGGCGCACCACGTCCTTGCGCCCGCGCTCGATGGCGGTCGGCAGGCTCCGGTTACGCTGGATGATCTGGTGCTCCTCGAAGTGTATGTGGACGGGGTGCGACCAGTCGAAGCCGCCCTCAAGGTTCCACTGCTCGGCGGTGTTCCGCTTGACGCGGAAGCGCACGTCGTCGGTGAAGAGCTTGTCGTTGATCACCCACTGTCCGTTGTCCCGGTCGAACTTGAACTGCCGGCACTTGTCCACCGTCTGCCGCGGCGGCACGGAGTAGAAGTAGGGGTGACCCAGCACGGCCGCCGTGACCGTCGCCGGGTTGACGCTCCCGTCCGTCACGGGGTCGGACTGGACGCGGAACTCCAAAATCTGGTTACCCTGCCCCGCCGAGAAGAGGCTGTCACGGTCGCTCGGTCCCGCGCCGTCGGTCTGCCGCAGGCGGTTCTCGATGCGCAAGACGGTGCCGGCGGGGAACGCCGAGAAGTCGATGATCACGTCCATGCGCTCGGCGACGGCGATCATCACGCTCGACACCTGTACGGGGTTGGGCAGGAGATTGCCGTCGTTGGAGATGACGTGGAAGCGGTTCACCGCGCTCAGGTTCGCCGGGTTGGTGAGGAAGAGCTGATAGAAGCGCGAGGGTCCGGAGTTGAGCCAGCGGAAGCGGTAGCGCCGCCGCTTGACGCGGAAGAAGGGCTGAATCTTCCCGTTGACGAGGAACTTGTCGCCGAGGATGCCGTCGCGGTTGGCGAGGTCGAAGGTGAGGAGCTTGGTCGTCGGATCGAAGTTCCGGTCGTTGAACATCATCGGGATGTCGAAGTCGGGGTACTGCGGCAGGCGGAAGCCGGTGCTCTCGTTGCCGGTGTCGAGCTGGTTGAAGAGGAGGTAGAAGCCGACGAGCCCCTTGTAGGTGTTCTGCGCCGTGAAGTCCACGCGGTGGTCGTGATACCAGAGCGTGCTCAGGGATTCGTTGATGTCGCCGCCCTGTTGGACGTGCGTCGAGTTGACCCCAGCGAGGACGTTCGGGTAGTGATGGTCGTAATACTGACCCTGTGCGAAGAAGTCGGTCGGGAAGCCGTCCGACTCCGAGGGCGTGTGCCCGTTGTGCAAGTGGGTCGTGACCGACTGGATGCCGAAGCCGCCGTTGTTGGCGGGCAGGTCGTTGAAGTTGCGGACGAGGATCGGCTCGCCGTAGCGGGCGACGTAGGTCTGGCCGGGCACGGTGCCGTTAAACGTCCAGAGCTTCTGCGGCGGGAGCTGCGGGTGGACGCTGAGGGTAGCCTCGCGCTGATGCACCTCGTAGAACTTCTGCGGGGCGAACTGCGTGTAAGCCTGATGGTCGCGCGTGCGCCCCTCGAAGGGGAGCCCGGTCGCGGGGTTGATGGTTCTGTTCGGTGCGGCTGTCGGGGTCGGGCCACTCGGGGCGGTCACCGGCTGCGCGACGGGGGGGAGCGGCATCTCCTCCATGAAGGGGGTGGTCGGCGGGCTGGCGGGCTGTCCGAAGCTGCTGCCGTCGCTGAACTGCGCGCGGGCGCTCAGTCCCATCTTGTGAATAAGCATCCCGGTGCTGGTGAGCAGTCCCATCTTCATCAGGTCGCGCCTACTGAACTGCGCGGCGATCAGCTCGCGGCGGTTCTTCGCCGCGTCCAGGACTTCTTTCTCTCTACGTCTGTTCCGTTTTGAGATGTTCGCCATTTGAGGAGGTCTCCTTTCGGGTCGGGCTGCGTGGGAGCGGGCGCTCGCTCACGCAGGAGGGATTTGTGGTGGGCACCTCGGGTCGTGGCGAGCGACCCGAGGCACAGCGAGAGTAAGTTTTGTCGGAGAGCCGCCGGGGTTTGTCCGTCAAGCGCACGCGAGATTTCGGGAGTTGCGCCGCGCGCGAACTCGGCAAACTACCCCGAACACTGGCGAGAGTATTCCCTGCGACTGAGGCTTAAGAGTCGAAAGCAGAGTGCCCTGAATTGGAAGGAAAATGCGTGCTTACCACTTCGCGAGGCACAGGCTTGGGGCTCAACAATATGTCGGATCGTTAACGCGCCCTGGATCGTTCGATGGTGCGGGAGATCGGATTGCGTGAGTCTGACCCCTTCGTGCGGCACTCTTATATTCACAGCCGCGGAGATTGTCAAGAAACTCGAAGGGTGGATAGTGTCCTAACTTCAATTCGGGGCTCAAGATTATTCGATCAGCCTTCTCACGGCTTCTGTCAGCGCGTGAATGTCATCCGGCTTCCTTAAGAACAAGTCCACGCCCGCGCTCTGTGCGTCTGCGGCGCAGTCGGTCGCGGAGACCATGATGATCGGCGTGTGTTTGTAGCTTGAAAGGCTGCGCGCGTAGCGCGTGAGTTCTATCCCGCTCGCGCCCGGTAGGTCGTTGTCGAAGAGCAACAGATTGTAAGCGATGCCGCCCGCCAGCTTGTTCATCGCGGCATTGCCGTTGTCGCACAACTCGACGCGCCAGCCCTCAGACTCAAGCAGATCGCGGACGGCTTCGGAGACTAAGCGATTATCTTCGGCGTAGAGGATCGTGAGGCTCATCGGAGTATCCGGCGGGGGGCGGCTCGCCGCTTCCCTCATAGGCGAGCCTGAAGGCGCAACCCCCGCCCGCGCCAGCCTAACCCCACGCCCAAGTAAGGGGCGGCGGCGCAGCCCAAGTTGTGTTATCTTGCCGCCGCGCTCTTTTACAGATTAGCAACGGTCGGATGCGTAGCTCACCATCAGCCTCTAGCCAATGATGGGCGTCGCCGTTGAGAGGTTCAGACTCACGGCGAACAAAGTACGCGCAGATATACTATTGGGAAATCCCAATAGTGGCAAGTCCCGACCGCTAATCGCCCCGTCAGGGGGTAACTCCTGATGGGTGCGCGGGCGCGTCCGAGGCAGAAACGTCTGCCCGAAAAACTCCGGGCGATCCGTGATGCCTTCGGCATCTCTCAGAGCGAAATGCTCAGGCGTTTAGGCGCTCAGGATTTGATTGAGTACAACAGGATTTCGGAGTTCGAGACGGGGAAGAGCGAGCCGCCGCTGAGGATTCTCTTACAGTACGCGCGGGTCACTAATGTGTGGACGGACGTTCTGATTGACGACGATCTTGATCTGCCCGTCAGGCTGCCGAGCGCGAAGAAGAGTGAAGGCGTGAGGCGGCGCGCGCGTTAATTATCTTTCTGGGTTGTCACGCCGATAGCTCTCCCGCGAAAGCGCGATGGAGTAGCGATTGGAACAGATCGCCGAGCCGATAATTACTTTCAGCTTGCTTCTGGAGCATTTCTAAAATTTGATTGAAACGTAAGCCGAACTCCTGTTGTAACTCAAACGGAGGATTAATGACTGGAATCATCTCAAGCTTGCCTTTGCTTACAATCCCTTTCATCCCGCCAGTTGAGGAGTTAAGCATCTTGTCCAAAATTTTCTCGCTCGCGTTCGAGGCGGAATTAGTGGGCGAGAATCCTTGCCGGAGGGTTAAGAAGATGAGGATCACTAACCTCTGCGGACATGCCTTAACGGCGGAGGAGGAAGAGGCGCTTTTCGACGCCCTGTCGGGTAGTCAGTGGGTTAGTCAGATCGTGTTATTCGCACTGCACACGGGCATGAGGCGCAGCGAGATTTTCAACCTCAAGTGGTTCGACGTTGACGCGGCGCGCGAGACGATCCACGTCCGGCAGAGCAAGTCGGGCAAAGCGCGCGCCGTGCCGATGAACGAGACGGTGAAGTCTTTAATGGGCAGTCTGCCTAAGGCGAGCGAGTACGTCTTCCCGTCGCCGAAGACGGGCGGGCGTGTGGCTGACGTGGGGCGGCAGTTCGAGCGTGCCGTGAAAGACGCAGGGCTGAGCCATTTCCGCTTTCACGATCTGCGCCACACGGCGGCGACGAGGATTGCCGCGGCGGGCGTCGATCCGTTCACTCTCGCGTTCATCTTCGGCTGGTCTGACATCCGAATGGCGATGCGCTACACCCACTCGACCAACGCGAACATGAAGCAGGCTGTGCGCAACCTCGACACGCCCGCCTCGCGGCTTTGCAACGTATTCGCACCGAAAGCGAAAACGGCGGGAGCGGTCCCGCCGTAAGTCGTTGAATCTAAGAGTGGAGCAGAGGGGGATCGAACCCCTGACCTCCGCATTGCGAACGCGGCGCTCTGCCAAACTGAGCTACTGCCCCGAACTTTCCGGGAAATATTAGAGACGGTGCGGCGAAGTGTCAACCGCGCTGGCGCGGCGGGGCTTGGAGTGCGGCGTCAGCGCCCCGACCCCGCGCCGGCGGAGTCTTTCGAGAGTTGCGAGAGCACGCGCTCCCTCTCATGCCGCGCCCACTCCAGTTGACGCGCGACGTACTCCGTCATGTCGCTCTCCGCGCCCGCGCCCGCCTCACCCGCGCCGGCGGACGATTCGTGCGCCTCGCGCGAGGCGGGCGACTCCGGGCGCTCGTTCCAGTAGGCGATGAACTCGTCGAGCGCGGCGACGCAGGCGCGCCCCAGCTCCGCGAACCGCGGGTCCAAATTCTCGACCGCGTCCTCATACTCCTGAAGGCTCCGCTGCGCCCTCATCTGAATCTCGTCGCTGCTGATCATCTCTTCCCCCTTCTGCCCCGCCGGCCGCGCGTCTCGCGTCCGCCATACGACGCCCGCAGAGATTTACTCCGCCACAAACCTTACTACATTAATGGCGGAGACCTTTTAACTTTCGGAGCGAGTTCGGGTCAGACGGCGCGCCGCCGCCTCGATCGCCTCCGAGAGTCTCTCGACGCCGCGACCGCCGCCCTGCGCCATCTCCGGGCGACCGCCGCCGCGCCCTGCGATCTCCGCGCAGGCCTCACGCATCAGCGCGTTCATGTCGCCCGCCGCGCCCGCCGCGCGCGCGAAGACGAGCCGCGCCTCCCCGCCATCGCGCGAGCCGAGGAGCGCGACCGCCCCCGCGTGCGCCGTGATCGCCGCCGCGAGCCGCTTCAGCGACTCCGCATCGCGCCCCTCGAAGACGCGCGCGACGATCTTCGCGCCGCCCGCCCGCGCCCCCGCTTCTAGCAACTCCGCCGCCTCGAACTTCGCCGCCGACTCTTCGAGAGAGCGCGCGCGACGCGCGAGCTGCTTGTTCTCTTCGACGAGCCGCGCCGCCTGCCCCGCCGCCTCTTCGCGCGCGACGCTGAAAGTGGCGGCGACCGCGCGCGCCGCGCGGTTGGCGAGGCGGTAGTCGGCCACGGCCCTCAGCCCCGCGGCGAACTCGATCCGCGTCAACCCCTTCGCGCGCTCCCAGGAGCGCGCGACGATGACGCCGACCTCGCCCGTCCTCTTCGCGTGCGTGCCGCCGCACGGGCTCAGGTCGAAGTCCTCGATCTCGACGACGCGCAGGCTCCCCTCGCGCGCGGAGTCTTTGCGCAGCGGGAGTCGCGCCGCGTCTTCCGCCGCCACGTTCAGGACTTTGACGGCGCGATCCTCCCAGACGATCCGGTTCGCGAGATCGACCGCCCGCTCGACGCGCTCGTCCGTCGGCCCTTCCAACTCCACGTCGATCTCGCAGACGCGCTCCAACATGCGGAAGGAGCGCGTCGGCGCGTCGAAGAGTCGGACGAGGGCCTGCGAGAGGACGTGCTGGCCCGTGTGCTGCTGGATGTGTTCGAGCCGGCGCGCCCAATCCACCCGGCCGCTGACGCGCGCCCCGACCGTGGGCGCGTCGCCCTCGACGACGTGCAGCACGCCGTCGCCCTCTCGGTCGACGCAGTCGACGACGCGCGCTCCCGCGAGCGACCCCGTGTCGTGCGGCTGGCCGCCGCCGGTCGGGTAGAAAGCCGTGCGGTCGAGCACCACGCCCGTCCGACCCTGGGAGACCTCGGCGGCGGAGACGACGACGGCGTCGAACTCCGTCAGGTGCGAGTCCAGGTAGTAGAGTCGTTCGGTCGTGCCCATCGCACGGAATTATAGGGCAGGGGCGGCGAATTAAAAACGCGGGGCGGCTCGTGAGTAGTGAGGGTGCGCGGGCCGCGCGTTAACGCAGATGCTGGTAGCCGATCCGCTTCGGCTTGTCGGCGGGCGGGGCGATCAGCTCGACCGGCGCGGCGACGATCTCGAAGGTCATCGGCAGCTCGCCGATCAGCTCGCCGTCGGCCTGCACGAGCACGCCGTCGCCCGCGGCGCGCACGCGCGACGCGCGCAGGTAGCGGACGCCGCGCCGGTCGCCTTTGATGCCCTCGGCGCGCATCGCCCCGGCGAGCAGTTGGAGGTAGCGCAGGCGGCTGCGCGAGTTGATGAGGCAGACCTCGAACTCGGGCGCGTCGAGGCGCGCGCGGCGTGATCGAGAGCTCGCCGCCGTAGTGCGCCGCCCGCCCGACGGCCGCGAAGGTGGCGGGGAACTTCTCGCCGTCGACCTCGACGTGGAACGGCACGGGCTCCCAGCTCGCGAGGTGCGAGAGCCCAGACACCCAGAACGCCGCCTCGCCGACCCTGCGCTTGAGGCGCGGGCGCACGCGCTGGACGATGGAGGCGTCGAGCCCGACGCCGGCCATCAGCAGGAAGTAGCGGCGCGCGGATGTGGTCTCGTCGAAGGCGAGGCCGGCGAAGACCTTGCGCGTCGCGCCGCGGGCGATGGCCGCGGCGGCGCGCTCCGCGTCGAAGGGGAGTTTCAGCTCGCGCGCGAGGACGTTCGCCGTGCCCGCCGGGAGGATGCCGAGCCGCGCGTTCGTCCCGACGATCGACTGCAACGCCTCGTTGATCGTGCCGTCGCCGCCGGAGACGACAATCTCTCTCTGGCCGCGGGCGACCGCCTCATGCGCGAGGCGCGTCGCGTCTTCGGGCGCGCGCGTCAGCGCGAGCTCGGTCTCGAGGCCCCGCGCCTCAAGCAGGGCGCGGAAGCGTTCGAGTTCCTGCGCGCGGGTGCGCCCGCCGCGACCCGCGTTCGGGTTCGCGATCAGGACGATCTTGCGACTGTTAGACACCGCCACCGGAGGAATTGACTGCAAGCGGAGTGCCGCCGCCCTGAGCGCGGCGCGCCCGACGCCCGCGCGTGGTCGCGCCCCGCGTCGGGCGCGCCGCCGGGCGCAGGCGAGTTCGGACGAATGTCGGGCGTTCTCTGCGCGAGCCGCCCCGCCCGCAGGCCCCGCGGGCGGAACTCGTGCGCCCCCCGCGCCGCGCGCCGCGGGCGAGAAGTTTGACGCGCGCCGCGCGAAAAGGTTACTGTGCCGCATCGTTGACAGACGCTCGTCGAAGAGGCAACCCCCGCGCGGGGTGTCGTCTTTCGCCGCTCACGACAGATAAAAACTGCGAGAGGGAATCGTATGAAACGCACGGCAGTTGTCTCAGGTCTCGCCGCCGCCTGCCTCGCGCTCGCCGCGGGCGCGCGGGCGCAGCAGGACTTCTCGAAGGTGCAAATGAAGGCGACGCGCGCGGGCGGCAACGTCTACATGCTCGAAGGCGCGGGCGGCAACATCGGCGTCTCGGTCGGCTCGGACGGCGTCCTCATCGTCGACGATCAGTTCGCGCCGCTCGCCGAGAAGATTCGCGCCGCCGTCAAGGAACTCAACCCCGGCGCGCTGCGCTTCGTCCTCAACACGCACTTCCACGGCGACCACACGGGCGCGAACGCCGCGTTCGGCAAGGAGTCGACCATCATCGCGCACGACAACGTGCGCAAGCGCCTCGCCGCGGAGCAGACCGTGCTCGGCGGCAAAGTCCCGGCGTCGCCCAAAGAGGCGCTGCCCGTCATCACCTACGCGCAGTCGGTCTCGATCCACTTCAACGACGAGGAGATTCGCGTCATACACTTCCCGCACGGCCACACCGACGGCGACTCGGTCATCTTCTTCACGCGCTCGAACGTCGTCCACATGGGCGACGACTTCTTCGCCGGCCGCTTCCCCTTCGTCGACATCGGCAACGGCGGCGACGTGCTCGGCCTGACGAAGAACGTCGGCGACATCATCGCGCAGGTCCCGGCGGACGTGAAGCTCATCCCCGGCCACGGCCCCCTCTCCGCCCTCGACGATCTCAAGAGCTACCACCGGATGCTGCTCGCGACGACCGACATCGTCCGCAAGCAGATCGCCGCGGGCAAGACGCTCGAACAGATTAAAGCCGCCGGTCTACCGGACGAGTGGAAGGCGTGGGGCTCCGGCTTCATCAACACCGAACGCTGGCTTGAGACCGTCCACCGCAGCCTGACGAATCAGAAGGGCGCGCAGGACACGACGCACCACTAAGAGCACCTAACAAAACCCACGCTGTGGAATGACTTATGTAGGGGCAGGACTTGTCCCCGCCCGTGTTTTGTGAACACACGGGCGGGGACAAAAGCCCTGCCCCTACAGTTTTGTTAGTCGCTCTAAGGCTCAAACCCCATCGGAGCGCAGCCCCTCCCCGCTTCGGGCGGGGAGGGGCGACGCCTTTTCTGCCTCGCGCGCTCTTACTTCCGCAGCGCCTGGAGCTTCGCGACAATGTCGTGCGCCGCGCGGGGGCGGGCGAGGCGCAGGGCGCTCTCGCGCATCCGCGAGAAGCGCGCGGGGTCTGCGAGGAGGCGGTCGAGCTTGTACGCGAGCGCGGGCAGGTTGTTGCACCGGAGGGCGACGCCCTCTTCGAGCAGGTGATCGGAGTTGCGCTCCTCCTGACCGGGTATCGGGTTGACGACGCAGAAGACGAGCCCCTTGACGAGCGCCTCCGAGGTCGTCAGGCCGCCGGGCTTGCCGAGCAGGATATCCGCCGCCGCCATGTACTCGTCCATCTCGGTCGTGTACCCGACGGCCTTGACCGTGACGTGCGGGGCGCTCTCCCGCCTGCCCGCGGCGACGCGCTCGACGCGCCGCCGCAACTCCTCGTTGCGCCCGCAGAGCGCGACGACCTGCGCCGGGCTTTTCAACTCCAGAAGCGACTCGACGATGTGCTCGACGGGACCCACCCCGAAGCCCCCCGCCGAGAGCAAGATCGTCGTCACGCCCTCGCGCAGCCCGTGCCGCTCGCGCATCTCTCGCCTGTCCTTCTCGACCGAGAAGACCGGATCGACGGGGATGCCCGTGACGGAAATCTTCCCCGCGGGGACGCCGAGCCGCTCCAGGTGCGCGCGCGTCTCTTCGAGCGCGACGAAGTACTGCTCGTAGTGGTGGCACAGCCACATCGCGTGGAGGTCGAAGTCGGTGACGACGATCGCCTGCCGCGTCGCGATGCGCCCCTTCGCCTTCAGCCACGAGATGATCTCGGCGGGGAGGAAGTGCGTGCAGACGCAGATGTCGGGTCGCTGCTCTTCGAGCAGGCGCACGAAGGGGCGCGTGTTGAGCTTGTCGAGCGCGAGTCGCCGCCGCTCGTTCTTCCAGGGCTTGTCGAGCGCGTCGTAGAGCCAGCCCAAGACCTCCGGGGCCTTGTTGACCATGTCGATGTAGGCTTTGGAGTAAAGGTTGCGGAAGAGCTTGTTGGTGTACTGGAGCGTGTCGACGTTGACGACTTCCTCGGCCGCGCCCGCCTCGCGCAGCGCGCTCTCGACCGCGGCGGCGGCGCGCAGGTGCCCCGCCCCGGCCGACGCCGACAAGATCAGCACTTTCTTAAACATCGTCTCGGCGTCGGGCGGCTATTCGAGCCGGTAGTTGGGCGCTTCCTTCGTGATGATCACGTCGTGGACGTGCGACTCCTTGAGCCCGGCGGCGCTGATGCGTATGAAGCGCGTGTTCTCCTGAAACTCGCGGATGTTATGACAGCCCGTGTAGCCCATCCCGGCGCGCAAGCCGCCGACGAGCTGCGTCACCATGTCGGCGAGCGTGCCCTTGTAGGGGACGCGCCCCTCGATGCCTTCGGGCACGAGCTTCGACTCCATCTCGATGGAGTCCTGCGCGTAGCGGTCGCGCGAGCCCTCGCGCATCGCGCCGAGTGAGCCCATGCCGCGGTAGGCTTTGAACGAGCGACCCTGGAACAGGATCAGCTCGCCGGGCGACTCCTCCGTGCCCGCGAACAGCGAGCCGATCATCACCACGTCCGCGCCCGCCGCCATCGCCTTCGCCACGTCGCCCGAAAACTTGATGCCGCCGTCGGCGATGACCGGCACGCCCGTGCCGCGCGCCGCCTGCACGCAGTTGCTGATGGCGGTGATCTGCGGCACGCCCGCGCCCGTCACCACCCGCGTCGTGCAGATCGAGCCCGGCCCGATGCCGCACTTCACCGCGTCGACGCCCGCCTCGATCAACTCGCGCGTGCCATCGGTGGTCGCGACGTTGCCGGCGATGAGCTGCGTGTCGGGGTGCCGCCGCCTGATCTCGCGCACCGCCTCGACGACCCGCGACGAGTGGCCGTGCGCCGTGTCGATGACGAGGCAATCGACGCGGGCTTTGACCAATTCGTCGGCGCGCTCTTTGTAGTCGCCGGTCGCGCCGATGGCGGCGGCGACTCTCAGCCGCCCGAGATCGTCCTTCGCCGCGTGCGGGTACTTGATCGCCTTCTGGATGTCTTTGACCGTGATGAGGCCCTTGAGGTGCTTATCGGTGTCGATGACGAGGAGCTTTTCGATGCGGTGCTTTTGCAGGACGACGCGCGCCTCGTCGAGCGTGGTGCCGACGGGCACGGTGACGAGCGGCTGCGGCGTCATCACCTCGGAGACCGGAATCTTGAAGCGCGTCTCGAACCTCAGGTCGCGGTTCGTGATGATGCCGACGAGGTGCCCGCCCTCGTCCACTACGGGGACGCCCGAAATCTTGTAACGCTCCATCACGGCGAGGGCTTCGGAGACGGGCCGGTCGGGGCGGATCGTCACGGGATCGACGATCATGCCCGACTCCGAGCGCTTCACCTTGTCGACCTCCTCGGCCTGCCGCTCGACCGACAGGTTCTTGTGGACGACGCCGATGCCGCCCTGCTGCGCGATGGCGATGGCGAGCGGGCTTTCGGTCACCGTGTCCATCGCGGCGGAGCAGAGCGGGATGGTCAGGCGGATGCCGCGCGTGAACTGCGTCGAGGTGTCGCACTCGTTCGGCAGCACGTCGGAGCGGCCGGGGACGAGCAGCACGTCGTCGAACGTCAGTCCTTCGATGAGAGCTTCGTTGATCATGATGTAGATGAATGTCTCCCTTCCAAAAACTCGAACAGGAGCGCGCGGGCTCTCGGCGTACGGTTGTCTGCGGGAATGAACGGCGCGGTCGAAGAAAGGCGGAGGGTAGCAAAGCGCGGGGGCGCACCGCAAGGCGACGCCTGAGGCGCACGGTTCGTCGGCGCGCGATCGGTGCGCGCGCGGGCTCTACGGGTGTTGCAGCAGCCTCTCGTAGTCGTCCCTTTTGATCAGCATCTCGACCAGAGACTTGCCCGGCTTCGTCTCCGACGGGACGAGGGCCGGCCGTCCGTTGATCGTCACTTCGAGCGCGGCGGCTTTCACGCGCGCGAACTCCAGCTTCAAACTCTGCTCGGCGTCGATCTCTTTCGCCTGCTCGGCCTTCAAAATCCCGTCCGAGGAGGGCGCGGCGTCCGCCGACGTGCGCAGCCACACGTCCTCTCCCTTCGCGCGCACGCTGACCTTGAGGCCCGACGCCGCGGGCGCGGCGGCCGCGTTGGGCGCGGGCTGTGTCGCGTTGGGCGCGGGGACGGAGCGCGCGGGAGTTGCCGTCGCCGCCTGCTGCGGCGCGGGGGCGTCCGCGGTGCGGCGGTAGTAGTGCAGCGCGGCGTAGGCGGCGAGCGAGATGACGGCGAGGATGACGAGGCTCAAGAGCGCCGTCAGCAGGGGCGAGCGCGAGGGCGCGTCGTCCGTGTAGATGCGCGAGGCCTGGCGCGTCGCCGGCGAGTCGTCGAACGACTCGCCGCTCTCACGCGCGACCCGCTGGTAGGCGCGCACCGCCTCGTCCTCGTCGTAGCCGACGGCGCGCGCGAACGCCTTGACGAAGCTGCGGTTGAAGATGCCCCCGGGGAGTTGTTTGTAGTCGTCGGCCTCGATGGCTTCGAGGTGGCGGCGCGTGATGCGCGTCTGATCGGAGACTTCGCGCAAGGAGAGGCTGCGCGCCTCGCGCGCGCGCCGCAGTTGGACGCCCAAGGTCTCCCCGACCGCCCCGTCCCGCTCGCCGCCGTGCTGATCAGAGGATTTAGAATTCACTTGGACGCCGGTCTTCTTCGGGCGGAGGTCGGTTCGCTGTTAGGACGGCGCGTGAGGGTCACGGCTTGCCTCGCGAGAACCCCCGACAACGCTCGCGCCGCGTTCTTGCGGCGAAATATATCGCGCGCCGCGCGAGGCTGTCAAACTTTAGTCTTCTCAGAAAGTTGCGGCGCGTGAGGGCGGCTTACGTCCGCCTTGATTCTTCGCGCGCGCGGTGCTACGTTTGCTGCCTTGCGCGACAAGTGAAGCGGCGTTTATTTTTAACACCTACAATCAGAATCGGAGGAGACTACTCTCATGCCTCTCGAAGCACTCGGAATGGTGGAGACCAAGGGGTTCGTCGGCGCGGTCGAGGCGGCGGACGCGATGGTCAAAGCCGCCAACGTCCAACTGATCGGCAAGGAGTACATCGGCGCGGGCTACGTGACGATCTTCGTGCGCGGCGATGTCGGAGCCGTGAAGGCGGCGACGGACGCGGGGGCGGCGGCGGCGCGCCGCGTCGGCGAGCTGATCAGCGTCCACGTCATTCCGCGCCCGCACGGGGAAGTCGAGCGCGTGTTGCCGACCAACGGCCGCACGGGTTACAGCCCGGACGAGCGCGCCCTCGGCGCCGGCAGCGGCGCGGGCTCCGCCGGACAACTCAGCGAGGGCGACCAGGGGCGCTCGGCGGCGAGCACCCGGGAGAATAACAGGGAGCGGGCGAAGTAACAGTTTCCGGTTTCCGGTTTTCAGTTTTCGGCGGCCTTCCGCAATCAATTACTGAAAACTAAAAACTGAGAACTGAGAACTGCCAGGAGGTGTCGTCATGTCGGTTGATAAAGACCTCGTCTCGGTGCAGCAGGCGCGCGATCTGGTCGAGGCGGCCCACCGCGCCCAGGTGCAGCTGGCGCGCTTCGACCAGGGCAAGATTGATCGCATCTGCGAGGCGATGGCGAAGGCCGCGCTGCGCGAGGCCGCGCGGCTCGGCGCGATGGCCGTCGAGGAGACGGGCTTCGGCGTCGCCGCGGACAAGGAGGTGAAGAACCGCTTCGCCTCCGAAGACGTCTGGAACTATTTCAAGGGCCTGAGGACCGTCGGCGTCGTTTCCGAGTCGAAGGACGTGGTCGAGATCGCCAGCCCGCGCGGCGTCGTCGCCGGCATCATCCCTTCCACGAACCCGACCTCGACGGCCATCTTCAAGTGCCTCATCAGCGTCAAGTCGCGCAACACCATAGTGCTGTCGCCGCACCCGTCGGCCGCGCGCTCTATCCACGAGACGGTCAAGGTCGTACGCGACGCGGCCGTCAAAGAGGGACTGCCCGCGGACGCCATAGGCTGCATGACGTCTGCGACCATAGAGGGCACGGAAGCCCTCATGAAGCACAAGCAGACGGCCGTCATCCTGGCGACGG
>DATLMC010000061.1:0-31154 GCA_035537435.1 Pyrinomonadaceae bacterium
TCGTAGGGGCAGGGCTCGTCCCTGCCCGCGCAGGGCGCGACGGCACGAATAAGGAAGCTCGGTCATTCGTTCCCGAATGACCGCGCTTCTTGTTAAGCGACCTCGCTGATGCCCCGCGGGCCGGGACGAGCCCTGCCCCTACTTTTGTCGCGCCCCTGGCGGGCGGCGTGTGGGAAGGTTCGCCCTCAGTAGCGAGCCGAGCGGCGGCGGCCCTTGCGGATTTTGTAGGTGTAGACCGCCGCGCCACCGCCGCCCGCGAGCGCGCCAATCGCCGCGCCCTTGCCGCCGCCCGCGATTCCGCCGATGAGCGCGCCCGCGCCGACGCCCGCCGCGGTCGTCAGCTTGTCGCGGTGCTTACTCCAGAAGCTACGACCGTGCTTGTGGTGATCGCCGACGCACGCCCGGTGCGTGTGCGTGACGCTGCCGTGTCGGTGGCGGAGCCGCCCGCACTGCGCCATCGCCTCGGACGGCGCGGCGAGCGTCAGCATCGCCAACAACGTCAGGATAGACAGAGCTTTCTTCATTTCTGAATACTCCTCCAAGGTTTCGACCGAATTGTGGCGGGAGAGATTTTGATGAGTACAGTATCAACCAATTCGACGCCGCCGACAAGCGCCCCCGCCGCACGCGCGCGGCCGCCGTGCAGCCCCGGCGCGCTCATGTGCCGTTAAGCCCTATCCGCATGCGCCGGAGGAAAGCGCCGGGGAACTTGCCCGTGGCGCGCACTTCTCCGAGCGTGCGCGCGGCTTCCGCGCGCGTCGCCCCGCCGTAAACCGCCATGACGCGCGCGCGCGGCGCGAGGTTCGTGTAATAGACGCTCACGGGCTGTTGGCAGCGCGAGGTGAAGACTTTGCGATGCGGGAAAAGTTTCTGCGCCTGCGTCCGCTCCTCTTCGGGCACGAACGTCTCGCAGTCTTCGTCGGAAGGCGCGCTCACGGTCTTGAGAATGACGGCGTAGAACTCTTCCGAATCGAAGATGACAGCATTCTTCGGCAGCCGGAAGCGCAGATCGTTCGGCTCGAACGTCATCTCGGAAGGGCACGGCGCATCAGGGTCGGGGCAGATTCGACCGTACTGCGGGCGCTTGCCGCGCGCCGCGGGCTTGCGCTGCGCGAGCGCGCCGCAGTAGTAGTCCGCGCCCGCGGCGACGAGGAGCATGATGAGAAAGACGGATGCGCGACGAAAGGGTCGGTTCATTCAATCACCCCATTCCAGGTTCTTAGAAAAACTCCGCGACGCGTGCGGTCGTGCGAGCCCGACGCTGTGTCTTTCAACCCTTCGTCGCCGCGGCGGCGGTGAAGATCGTGTCTTCGACCGGCTCGTTGTATTTCACTTCCGCGATCCTGCGCCCCCACGACCTGCCGGGCATCGACCAGCGTAGCGCGAAGGGGATTTTCACGCCGCCCACCTCCCTGTAGTCCTCGTAGTCGGTCTCGGTCGGGAAGAGTCCGAGCGCGATCTTGACCTCCCTGTCGCGGCGGACGAGGAGCCCCGTCTCCGCGTCGAAGTAGAGCCGCTCGGAACTGCCGTCGCGCGCCTTCGCCCCGACGACGTAAGCGCGCCGCCCCCCGATCTTCTCCTCGCCCGTGACGCGCGCCTCGGCGTAGAGCCGTCCGAGATCGGCCTCCTTGTAGAAGTCCGCGTCGCGCTCAAGCTCCGCCACGTCCTGCGGGCTGAGGAGCGCCGGGCCGCCCGCGTCCATCCCCCAGCCGGTCTTCCCGTCGAAGCCCCGGCGCAGAACGAATTCGGGGTAGCGCGTGAGGACGACCGACTTGTTCGGCGCTTTCTGGTAGACCTCTTCGGGCACGAGCACGCCGTCCGCGCCGACGCGCGAGCCCTTCATCACGCGCGTCGTCTGCCCCAGGATCGCGGCCCTGCCGCCCAGCGCCTCGACGTACCTGTCGAACACCTGCGCGACGCTCGGGAGAGTCGCGGCGGGTTTCGCGTCGGTCGCCGCCGCGCCCTGCCAGGGGTTCGCGCCCACGGCCGGGACTGACACGGGCGTCGGCCGGCCGCGGTGGCAGGTGTAGCAGGTGACGGCGCTCGCGCCGCCGAAGCTGCCGCGGTTGAGATCGAAGACCATGCGGATCATGCGTCGCGCCGCCTGCTTGGCGGGCTTGTCGTCGCGCTCGAATGGCCCCGAGTGGCAGTGGCTGCACTTCACGCCGAGCGAGCCCGCCATGAAGTTCATCACCGTCGGCAACTGCGAAGCCGGGAGGTCGTTGAACACCTGGATGTTCTTGTAGACCTGTCCCGCCGTCCTCTCCGCCGCCTTCTCCTGCCGCCCCGCGCCCTGCGCGATGGCGAAGCCCACTCCGGCCAACGCGAGAAGAATGATCTTGAGCGCGCGTTTCATTTCATTAACCTCTCAAGTCGCCGGCCGTCGAGCCCGGCGGCGGGAGCGGCGCTCACTCTCTGATCTCGAAGCGCGCGGTCTGCGCGGTGGTCTCTTTGGTGTGACGATCCGTCACGGTGACCTGGAGCAGGTAGCGGCCCGCGGGCAGCGACGCGAGGTTGAACTCGGCCCCGTAAGCCAGGCGCGCGAGGTCGGTCGCGCCGTCGGTCACGACCTTGCGCTCCCCGCCGTCGATGAGCACGCGATCCCTGTTCCAGGCCTGCACCCGCACGACGAGATCGGGCTCGCCCTGCCCGCCCGCCCCGCGCGAGGCGTTGTAGACGTAGGTGTAAAAGCGCAGGCGCGAGGCGCGTGGGAACTTGTGAGCCACGTACAATTCGAGAGGCTCGGGCGCGGCCTGCCCGCCCTTCACGTCCTGCGCGCCGCCGATGAGCAGGCTGCTCAGGGCGAGTTTCCGCTTCTTGAGGTTGGGGATTTCGATCCACTGCGCCGCGCTGCCCGCGCGCCCGCTCTCGCCGTCGCGCGCCGCCGCGCGCACCTGGTAGAGGCCGGGCGGGAGTTTGTCGAACTGGAAGTTGTAAGCGATGTCGCGCTGCGGGAGGCTCGCACCCGACGCGTCGACGGCGCTGATCTCAAGCCTCTGCTGCGAGTTTGCCGCGGGCTTGCCCTGTTCGTCGTAGACGACGCACGCCATCTCCACAATAGCCGTCCGCTTCTCGCCCGCCGACCCGAAGGTGAGCGGGTAGCTCGGCACGCCGGCCGAAGCCGTCAGGATCGCGCCCCGGTCCGGCGTGTCGACGAAGCTGACCCACAAGTCGAAGGGGAGTCGCCGGACGGGGAAGGTGGAGGCGAGCGCCGCCTGCAACTCACTTTGCGGGGTCGTGGCCGCTGACGGCTTGTCTCCCTTCGGGGCGGGCCTGGCGTCCTGCACGAGGTAGCCCTTGTGCAGGCGCACGGTGAGTTCGGGTCGCCCGGCGACCCTGACTTCGAGGCGGCGGAACTTGCCGCCGCGGTTCGCCTCGGACTCGGGCCGCCACGCGAGCAGGTAGTAGCGCGACGACTCGTCGAGCGCGCGCGCCACCCCGGCGTTTAGATCGTTGGTGTTGACGACGGCCCGACCGCCCGTCTCCTCGGAGATGATCCTCAGCGGGTCCTGCTGCGCCCTGAGATCGGCGGTGCTGTGCGAGACGGTCATCCCCCGCCCGGAAACGTCGCCCATCCCGTTGGCGGCTTCGAAGTAAGGATCGGTCGCCAGCCCGCGAGGGTCTACGCCGTAGACGACCGCGTCGGAGCGCGCCGCCGCGTCAGTGATCCGGCGCAACTGCTCGGCGTGGTCGTAGTTCAGCGTCTGCAAGAGGAAGCCGTCGGAGAGGAAGAAGACGGTCTTGCGACCGGGCAGGCTGGCGGAGGAGCGCAGCAGCCCTTCGAGCGTCGAGAGCGTCGCCTGACTCGTAAACGCGGACTCGCGCGCGATGACGCGGGTGCGCGAATGCACCAGCGACTCGGCCATGTTCCTCGGCAGACCGGGCGTGGAGCGCAAAGTCTCCTGGACTAAGTATTCTAAGATCTCGCTGTCGTTGCGCTCCTCCACGGCGATGGCCTGGTAGATGCTGATCGGCGGGTTGCCGGTCAGGCTGATCGGGGAGCGGAAGCTAACGCGGGAGACGGCGGCGCGCAGCACCATCTTGTTGTCGGTCAACTGCTGGAGGAAGCCGAGGTTGCCGCTCGTCGTGGCGACGAGGGCTTCGTCGTTCTGCCCCATGACGGCATCGACGTAGTGGAAGAGCGTCTTGCGCACCTGCATGAAACTGGTGCTGCTGAGGTGAACGTCGTCGACGAAGAGGAAGACGGTGCGCCCGCGCTCTGTCGCCGCCGTCGCCGCCCCGGCGGGTGCGACCGCCGCCGCGCCGCCGCGCGCCGCCGCGAGGTGGCGCTGCTCGGCGGCTGTGCCCGCCTCCACCTGCTCGAAGAAGGAGATCGGCTGCGGCTTCCCGTCGAGCAGCATCTCGAACTGCTCGCGGCGGAGGCCGCCGACGAACCGCCCGTTCTTATCGACGACGGTCACGGCGGTCTGCACCAACTCGGTGCTGACCTGCAACACGTCCTCGTCCTGCGCGGGCGTCTTCGGCGACGACTCCTGCGGCGCGGGCGTCTGCTGCGCGACCGCGGGCTGCTGCTGCTGCCGCGCGGGCGTCTTCAGCGCGCACGGCGCGAAGGTCAGCGCCAGGCCCGTCGCGAGCAGTCTGCGCATGAAGGTGTTTCTGGCGGGCACGCGGCGACTCCTCTGTTGTCCGTCCGACGGAAATGAGTTGTTAGGTGGCAGCTACTTCGTTGCCTCCGCCCCTCCGGGCGACAGGCAACGTATACCAATAAGCCCACGCGAGCAACAAAATTTGGAGCGGCAGCCTTAACCACAGCGCGGCGACACTGTACTCCGGATAGAGCCCGTGGTTGATCGCCATGTGGACGTTGACCGGGGAGACCGCGACGAGCAGCGCGACGAGCCCCCACGCCGCCGCGCGAGTTGACCTCCGGACGAACAGTAAGAGCCCCAGGACGATCTCACACGCGCCGCTCAGGTAAACGAGCGCCGCGTGCCACGGCAGGTACGGCGGCATGATCTTCAGGTAGAAGGCGGGGTTGATGAAATGGTTGACGCCGGCCAGCACGAAGAAGGCCGCGAATAAATATTTGAGGGCGAGCTTGATTCTCCGCATCCTCGACAGCTTACGACACCCTTACTTCGCCCCCTAACGCCCGGCTTAACCGGCGCGCACGAGTCTTGGCCGGTACATCACCTCCTCGACCGCTCTCCGTAATAAAGGTTTGCCGCCGACCCACCCGTGCCCAGAGCACCTGGCCCGAAACCATATTTATTACGATCTCGGCCTTAACTTTACCGCCGACGCCTCGGGCCTTCAGGCCCGGCGGGTATTCAGGCTGCGGGAATGTGACGGCCCTGCGGATCACGTCCGAGACGTTGGCGGCCGCCGGCGCCGGAAAGAATCTATTTCGTGCCCGCGGAGCCCTTCTCGTTTAAGCCGGCGAGGAACGCTTTCGCCTCCTCGATCTCGGGCCTGACGCTATCGGCCCGGCGGCATAGCTCCAAGAGGTTACCGTAGTAAGTCCTCGCCCTTTTCTGATCGGCCGCGCGCCGGGCCGCGCGCGCCGCGCCATAAAGCCCGTTGAACCGATTGGGCGCGCTGCGAAGCGATGTCTCGAACTCCTGCAAGGCCGCTATCGGTTGCTTAAGCTCAAGCAGCAGCTCGCCGAGCTGCTCGCGCGCCGGAAGAATTGCCCCCGGCGTCACGGGATGTTTTTCCGTGGCGTCGTCCAACTCCGCCGCCGCGCGCATCAGCCGGAGCGATTCTTCGTGCTTACCTTCGGCGTGCGCCAGCCATGCGGACGCAACCTGCCGCTCGATCTCGACCTGTTTGGCCCAATCGTAACCACCCTTAACTTCGACGAGCGCCTGCCGGATGGCGACTAGTTTCTCCACATCCTGACGCGCCGAAGCCGCATCCCCGGTGCGCGCAGCCCCGACCGCACGGGCGAAGTGAATGTGGGCTTCGGCCCAGCGGAATTGCTGCCAGGGGAACGCTCCCAAACTGCCCGGCGGCAACGTCAACTTGGCCGCCTCGTCCCATCGGCGCCGTTCGAGCGCGAAGCGCGCGGGGATTGCCGTGAAGGCGTAGGCCACCTTGAAAGTCTCAGGCTCGGCTTTCTGAATCTTGTTCAACTCATCGAGCACGCCCCGCGCCAGCCTGTCCTGCGCGCCTTGCAGGTAGGCGTATTCAAGATAGTCCATCGCGTGAAACTGCTCATCCCACGCGCCGGACAAATGGTTCCTCACGGCGAACGCCTTCGCCGACGCCTCGGCATTGAGATTCGACCGTATCCCTTCCTGCCACAGGCCCAGCCGCGTGAAGATGTGTGAAGGCATGTGCTGCGCGTGGGCCGACGCGGGCGCGATCTTCGCATAGCTTCGCGCGGCCGGAAGCGCCAGACGCGCGAGCGCCGGGTAGTCGTAGCTGTGTATGAGGTAGTGTGTGACGCCCGGATGCTGCGGCTCGCGCGCCAGGACGCGATTCAAAATCTGCGACGCCCTCTTCTCGTTGGCGTAGCTCTTGTCGTTCGACATCATCCCGGTCGAGACGAGCGTCAGCGCGTAGAAGACGCCGGCTTCAAGGTCTGACGGATTGCGCCGGGAAAGCTGCCCCATCGCTTCGCCGTAAGCGAACGTGCGCTTCCGGTGATCGAGCTTGTCGGAGTCTTTATAAAAAACCTCTATCGCCGCGATGTAATCTCGCTCGCGTTGAGTCCGCGCGCCAACGTCTTTTGCCCGTTCGACGGCGCTCGACCCCTTCCGCAACTCGGCCGCGGTCGGCGGCGCCCAGATTTGGTGGTAGTTGCTCATCGCGATGCCCCAGTAAGCCATGCCGCACCGCGGGTCAGTGGCGGCGACTTCGTTGAACGCCTTTTCAGCCTCTTCGTACTCGAAAGAATGGAGCCAGGCGACTGCGCGATTAAATTGCCTCTGGGCTTGCGGGTTACAGGAGACGGTGAAGTTGACCCGCCCGAGCTTTTCTGAGGGGTCGTGTTGGTGCTGGTGCGCCTCCTGCGCGCGGGCAGACGGCGTGTGACAGAGAAAGGCGAGGAGGAGGGCCGCGGATAATGGTGTGACCATTAGAAGAGAGAGTTTCATCGGTTTCCTCTTTTCGGGGGAAGAAGAATAAAGAGCAGGCAGTCAGGGGGTTTTATCCACAACGGGCGCGGGGTCTGGTGTGCTTTTATGCTAAGGCCAGGGGCCATGTCAATGTCCGTTTAGCTCCCGGCGAGGTGCGCTTTCATCCTTGATTCGCGTCGGAACTACGCATATTTTGCCGCAGCGTGAGTGTGGGGAGGCCGCTATTAGCGGCCTCCCCACACTGTGTTGGCGTCGGGCGCGTTCGCTAGTAGCTGTAGAGTTCCGTGACGGCGCGCAGCACGTCCTCCACTTGCGGGAGGCTACGCTGCGAGAAGCGCACTTGTGATCTGCGTCAATTTCTTTTCGAGATTCTTTGTCTCCGTCTCGGTTGTCGCCTTTGTCAGTTGCGTGACGAGGTCGAGAATCTTCATCGCCGTGCGCGCGTCGGGCGGCGCAATGGGGATTTCGCGCAGCACGGCTTCGGACATCGCGTAAGAACCTTTCGGCGTCGGGCGGCGTCCGGTGACGAAGCGGTGCTGCGCGTAGTCGCTGTTGAGGAACGCGAGGCAGTATTTCAAGACATCTTCAAGACTCGCGCGCTTTCCCATCGCCGCGGCGAGTTGGTCGTGCAGGCGGCGGTAATCGCGGTTGGTCGTCTTCGTCGGCTGAAGGTAGAGGCAGGCATGATCCGAGAGATAGCCGGAGGTGTCGAGCGAAAAGCGCAAGTGCTTCATCAACGTCGGCGAGACGATTCTCGTCTTCGCCAACATCAACTTGGGATCGCGCGGACGATGAAACTCATACCAACGCTTACCCATTTGCGTGAAACGCTTTTTCTCGAAGACCCGCCCTTCCAAGCGTTCGTAGTGCCGCACGAGATAAGCCGCCGCCTTCGGATACGCGACGAGACCGAGCGCGACGCGGTGCTTGAGCAGTTCGCCGACCGTCGATTGGTTGACGCCTTTGCGACGTGCGATCTCTTCCTCGCGGCGATCAATGAGCTTATCGAAATCGAGCGCATCCGCGAGTCCAGCGCGGCGGACGGCGCGAGCCAACTCTTCGTCTTCAATCTCGCTCAGATCAATAGTGAACGCGGGAGACGAATCGCCGCCCCGCATGTGATAAGGGTAGAACATAGCGCGTCCCGTCCACGCAAGCCGCCACCTTTCTACCTCTTTGCTCTTCACCGCGCGGTGCACTAGCTCCTCCTCAAGCTCCAACTCACGCGCCCTCTCTTCGGTCATGAGGAAAAGTTCGAGCACTCCGCCCGGCGTCACGCCCTGTCGCATCTCCAACACGTCGGCGGCACTCAGCCAGCCCGCGCCCGCGATCCTCGACACGTCAGCCGTCAAATCCCAACGATCATTCGCGGTCTCTCGCAAACGCGAGAGCGGGACGCGCGCCGCGTGCGCGAAGCCGACCGTCGCCGACTCGCGCCCCGCCTCGACCGCCTCGATTGCCGCCTTGATCGTCACCTCGACACTCTCGCGCCGCGCCTCTTAGCTCAAGCCGCGAAAATCCTCCGGCGGTTTCGAGAGGATCGCGATGCATTCGCCCGCGTCCGCGGTGGCGTCCCCGTCTCTTCTGTCGCCGCCAGCCTCTGATTGGCTTTTCGCTTTGCGCGGCGCGGCTTCGGCGACGGTGATGCATGGTATGTTCATCGCCTTGAAGAAGAGTTGTCCGAACGGGTTGAGATCGATGATGTAACGGAGGCGCGCGTCCGATGCGAGCGCCTCGCGCAAGTCTGCCGCCCACTCCTTATCAATGAAAGAGCCCTGCGTCACAATGCTGAAGCAGCCGCCCGGCTCCAACATTTGCAGCGCGCGCTCCATGAACAGACCATACACGTCATACTTCCCGCGTGCCGCGCGGTACTCGTCCGCGAACCGCCGCTTCTTCAGCGTGTCATACACAGGCGCGAGATGTCCTTTCAGCACGCCGCCCCACGGCGGATTGCCGAAGACGCGCGAGAAGCGCGTCTTCATCATCCGGACGTAGCGCCGCTTCGACTCCTCCGTGAGCTGAATGCGCGAGTTCACGTTTGTGAACAAGTCCGGCTTGATCAAGTCCTCATCCTGCTTTTCGAGCGCGTCCGCTGGGAAAATTTGCAGGTCGATAGAGAATGTCGGATTCTTCTCGCGCGCCTTCACATAGAGCGGCATTAGGAGGAAGAGCGCATTGAGCGTCGTCAGGAACGCGGCGAACGGGTGCAGGTCAATTGCGTGCAGGTTCTGCGTTGCTATATCCAGAATCCTTTCGGCGCGCTTCCACTCCGGCAGCCCACGCTTGTTTACGTCCTTGTGACAGTCCATCTTGAGTTCGAGGTGCTTGAGCAGGCGCGATAGAGCAGTCGTTGCAAACGCGCCGCTACCGCACGCCGGGTCGATGAAAGATAATTCGCACAAGCTTTCTGCTTCGAACTTGAAGTCAGCGAGATCGAGCGTCAGGTGAACCAACTCGTCGGGCGTGTAAAAGCCGCCGAGCCGCTGTCGCTCTTCGGCCGGAAGGTAATGCTGATAGACGTTGCGCCATACGTCCACGTCCACTTCGGCGAACGAGTAGCCGTCGAGCATGCGCAGCAGGCGTTGCAACGCGCGCTCAAACTGTTCATCCATCGAGCGTAGGTAAGTGCGCTCCGTAGGTGGGAGAACGGCGCGTTCTTCCGGCTTAACAAGCCACCAATCGAATTCGCCGAGTTCGTAGACGGCGGGCAGGAATTCGTGCATCGAAAGGCGCACGTGCGCCAGAAGTTCCGTCGCGGGCGGCGTCGCGTCCAGAACGTTCGGCGGAGCAGCAATCTCACGCTCCATCTTCGCTCCCGAGAGCATGCGCGGAAAAACATTCTGGTCTTCGCCGATGCGGTAGAGCAACGCGCGCGCGATCAGGACGTGCGCCGTTTGCGCGCAGAGTTTTAACCTTGCGCTCGCGTAAGCCGTCCACAGCGCGTCGGAGATTGTTCCCGCGTCGCGCCGCGCTTTTTCCGACAGCGCGCTGAGCGCGTCCGTTGCCGCATCAACCGCGTCGCGTTCGTTGAAGCCTAATTCGGCAAGAAGCTTCGGCAAGGTGCGCGCGGCAAAACCCTCTTTGCGAAAACTCTCGGCGAGACGCACACCGGCTTGCCGCGGCGAAACAATGAGCGACTTCTCGCACCATAAATCGAATAGACCGAGCGTAACATCGCGCGCACGATCACCGGCGCGGCGCTCACGCAGACCCTTCAACAGAAGTTCAAGGAACGCGGCGAGATCGGCCACCGAATGGTCGAGATCGGCAGCGAGACACGCGAGTATGTGCGCGTGTTCGCGCCGGACGCTGTGACGGGCGAGACGCGGCGCGCCGCTGACGTAGCGCTCGGCGGCTAGCGGAGCGAAGAAAGCCTCTGCCTCTTCCGGCGTGGTGCGTTCAAGATGAAACACGGAGCGTGACTGAATCTCCTGCTCGCCAGCCGGGGCGAGTATCTCTAACTGCTCCCACTCCGCGCCGTTAGTAAAGTAAGCGGCGCGCAGAGTGCCGTAGCCCGCGAGCCGTTCTTCAAAGTCGGCGCGCTCTTTCGCGCCCGCCTTGTGGTACGGTGTTTTCGTCTCGATTGTGATAACCGGGTGTCCTCCCTCGTCTTGTAGGAGGATGTCAAAACGCTCGCCGACGACGATGTTGTTTGTGTGCCAGCCGAGAGTCTTCGCCAGCAGATCGCTGACTAGCCAGCCACGGAAACGCCTCTCGCCACCTTCGCCCGGATAAGCCAGCCGCGCCCCCGCCTTCTCGCACCGCTCAAGAATGTCGTGCAGCGTCTCAAGCACGGCTTGACCTTGTGAGGTCGTCGCGCCGTCTCGTTTCGGCATGATCTCTTCACCTCCCGGCTTCGTGAAATAAGTGAGGCGGCCGTATTAACCGACCGCCTCACTTATACCATCAGCTTTACGAAATTGCTTCTGTCTGTTCAATAAGAGTAAAGCTCGGTGACGGCGCGCAGCACGTCCTCCACTTGCGGGAGGATGGCGTCTTCGAGTTGGGGCGCGTAGGCGACGAAGGTGTCGAGCGCGCAGACGCGGCGCACGGGCGCGTCCAAGTGTTCGAACAGCTCGTCGGCCGCGCGCGCGGCGATCTCGGCCCCGAAGCCGAAAGATTTCGTGTCCTCGTGGACGACCAGGAGCCTGTTCGTCTTCTTCACGCTCCGCGCGATGGCCTCCCAGTCGTAGGGCGCGAGCGTGCGCAGGTCTATGACCTCGGCGTTGATGCCCTGCTGCTCGGCCTGTTTCGCCGCGACGAGCGAGCGCTGCACGAGCGCGCCGAAGGTGATGATCGTCAGATCAGTGCCCTCGCGCACCGTCTTCGCCTTGCCGAACGGGATGAGGAAGCCTGCGGCAGGGTACTGCGACTTGTTGTAAGCCTGCCGGTAGAGGTGCTTGTGTTCGAGAAAGAGGACGGGATCGTCGCAGCGGATCGCCGTGCGCAGCAGCCCGTTCGCGTCGAGCGCGTTCGAGGGGTAGACGACCCTCAGGCCGGGGATGTGCGTGAACAGCGTGTCGCCCGACTGCGAGTGGTAGACCGCGCCGCCCTTCAGGTAGCCGCCGACGGGGACGCGCATCACGACGGGGCACTTCCAGTCGCCGCCCGAGCGCCAGCGCATCAGCGCCAGCTCGTTCCTGATCTGGTGGTAGGCGGGCCAGATGTAGTCGAAGAACTGTATCTCGACGACGGGCTTCAGCCCCCTGGTCGCCATCCCTATCGCGCGGCCGACGATGTTGGCCTCCGCCAGCGGCGAGTTGAAGACGCGCGCCGAGCCGAAGTTGCGCTGCAAATTCGCCGTCACTTTGAAGACGCCGCCCTTGCCTTTGACCTTGTCGAGGTACTCCTCGCGCGACACGTCGGCCACGTCCTCGCCGAAGACGATGATCGAAGGGTCGCGCGCCATCTCCTCGTGCAGGCAGCGGTTGATGTTATCGACCATCGTGCCCGCGTTGCCGGAGACTTCCGCCCCCGCCTCGTTGTCGAACTCCTTCGAGGCCGGATCGACTTCCGGCGAGTAGACGAACTGCTCGGCCGTCTCCCTCGCTGGCTGCGGGCTCGCCAGCGCCGTGTCGGCCGCGGCGTTGACCTCGGCGTCGACTTCGTCTTTTAGCTTCTGCAACTCCTCCTGCGTGACGAATCCCTCACGCACGAGCAGCCCGCCGAACTTCTTGACGGGGTCGCGCTCGGCGTCGCTGGTTCGCTCCTCGTCGGGGCGGTACAGCTTCTCGTCGTCCGAGAGCGAGTGCGAGTAGGGGCGGATGACTTTGGCGTGGACGAGCGCGGGACCCTTGCGCGCGCGGCAGTAATCGACGGCGCGCCTGATCGTCTCCAGCGACTCGACCGGATCGGTCCCGTCGCACTTCTGGATGAAGAGATCGGGGAAGCCGGCGACGAGGCGGGAGATGTCGCCGCCCGCCGTCTGCACCTCGACGGGCACGCTGATCGCGTAGCCGTTGTCTTCGATCAGAAACAGCACGGGCAGCTTCAGGTTCGACGCCGTGTTCAGAGCCTCCCAGAACTCGCCCTCGCTCGTCGTGCCGTCGCCCGCCGAGCAGTAGACGATCTCGTCGCCGCGAAAGCCCGTCACCTTGTCCTTGAGTTCTTCGACGAGCGACGCCCGGTAGCTGGCCTCGGCGCAGCCGACCGCCTGGATGAACTGCGTGCCCGTGGGCGACGACTGCGAGACGATGTTGAGCTTCTTGTGACCCCAGTGCGAGGGCATCTGCCGGCCGTGCGAGTTCGGGTCGTCGGCCGCGCCGACCGCCGAGAGCAACTGTTCGAGCGCCGTCATGCCCAGTTGCAGGCAGAGAGCGCGGTCGCGGTAGTAGGGGTAGAACCAGTCGTAAGCGGGCCTGAGGGCCATCCCGGCGGCGACGAGCACCGCCTCGTGGCCCGCGCCCGATATCTGGAAGAAGATCTTGTTCTGCCCCTTGAGCTGAATCTCCTTGTCGTCCACGCGCCGCGACAGGTACATCGTCCGGTAGATCGAGATCATCTCGTCCGCGCCCAGGCCACGGTACTCGCGCGCCTTCAACTCAGTCGCCATCTTACTAACTCTCCCGTTCCAAATCAGAGTTTAATTCTTTCTAACAGTTCACTCCGGCTGATCCCAAAGTGGGCAGCCACTCTGTCAAGGATAGTGGCGAACGTGCCGATACGCAGAGGGCTGTGACGCGGAATCGTAATGTGATGCTCGCCCCCTTCCGTTGTTGTCAACCGCAGGTGACTTCCGGCTTGGCGTGTAATTCGGTAGCCACAAGTCCGAAGCGCCCTGGCGAGATCGTCGCCTGAGACGTCACGCGGCAGCTTCATACGGCGAGCACTTCTTCGCGCACGAAGTGAAGCCGGATCACGCCGGGAGCTTCGCCTTCATCGAAGTGGCAGCGCACGGCGTCGCGCACCATGTCTCGCAAATCATCCAGATCGTCGCCTTCGGTAACAATGTCTTCGCCCAGGGCGCGGGCTGTGTACCCGCCTTCAGGCGCGTCCTCCACCAGGAAGATCAGTTCTTTCATACCGGCAACTCCCGCGCGTCAATCCGCATACTCGGTCTCCAGCGTCATCCGGTAGTCCTCGGCCATCGACGGGTGACCGTGCGCCGTCGCGACCTCGATGCCGCGCTCGTAGGCGCGGCGCGCCTCCTCGCGCCGGCCGACCCTCTCGCAGGCGCGCGCGAGCATCCCGTAGGCGTTGCCCTCGTCGTTGTGCAGGCGGAGGTATTTCGTGAGCGCCGCGATCATCTCCTCGTCGCGCCCCGCCTTCTCGTACTCCTTCGCCAGCCCGAAGAGCACCATCGCGTTCTCCGGCTCGGCGGCGAGCATCTGCTCGAACACTTCAATGCGCGAAGACATAAATGCCGTGACCAGTGAACCGTGACAGGTGACAGGTAAGACGGGCTCTTAGCTGTTAGCTTCTGGCTTTGACCTGTCACCCGTCACGGTTCACCGTTTACCCCTCATTTGCCGCTCGTGATCAGTTTCGCGATGGTCTGCAACTGCATGTTGGACGTGCCCTCGTAGATCGCGCCGATCTTCGAGTCGCGCCAGAACTTCTCGACCGGGTAGTCCTTGACGAAGCCGTAGCCGCCGTACATCTCAATCGCCTTCGACGACACCTTCTCGGCGACGCGCGACGAGTAGAGCTTCGCCATTGCGGCCTCCTTGACGAACGGGAGCCCCGCGTCCTTCATCCGCGCCGCGTTGTAGACCATCAGGCGCGCCGCCTCGATCTCGGTCGCCATCTCGGCGAGCTGGAACTGCACGCCCTGGAAACTGTTGATGGATTTCCCGAACTGCTCGCGCTCGGCGGTGTAAGAGAGCGCCGCTTCCAGAGCGCCGCGCGCCAACCCGATCATCTGCGCGCCGATGCCGATGCGCCCCTCGTTCAGCGTCTCGATGGAGACCTTGTAGCCCTTGCCGAACTCGCCGAGCAGGTTCTCCTTGGGGACGCGGCAGTTGTCGAAGATGATCTCGGTGGTCGAAGAGGCGCGGATGCCGAGCTTGTTCTCCTTCTTGCCGACCGAGAAGCCCTCGAAACCCTTCTCGACGACGAAGGCCGTGATCCCACGGTAGCCCTCTTCCGGCTTCGCGTTCGCGAAGACGACGAAGATCTCCGCCTCCATGCCGTTCGTGATCCACAGCTTCTGGCCGTTGATGACGTAATGATCACCCGCGTCGACGGCCGTCGTCCTCATCGCGAAGGCGTCGGAGCCGGAACCGGCCTCGCTCAGCGCGTAGGCGCCGACCGTGTCGGAGGCGAGGCGCGTCAGGTACTTCTTCTTCTGCTCGGGCGAGCCCCAGCGGATGAGCGCGTTGTTGACGAGCGTGTTCTGCACGTCCATCAGAACCCCCACGCTGGGGTCGACGCGCGAGAGTTCTTCCACCCCGATGATCGCCGTGAAGAAGTTCGCGCCCGCGCCGCCGTACTCTTCCGGCGTCTCGACGCCCATCAGGCCGAGATCGAAGAGCTGCTTGATGACGGCCGTGTCCATCTTCGCCTCTTCGTCCATCCGCTCGACGCGCGGGCGCAGCTCACCCTCCGCGAACTCGCGCACCGAGGCGCGGAACATCTGCTCGTCCTCCGAGTAGGTGGTCAGAGGCGAGCCGGTCGGTAACTCTTCGGGTGCTGCTTTACTCATAACAAGTGCCCTTCGCTAATGATTTTAAGTGTGCCGGAATGCCGAATGTACGCGCTAGCATCGCTCACGGACGCGCCCGCGGTCAACCCGTGAAAGCCGTGACGGGTGAACCGTAAACCGTGACAGGAAGGGAAAACGGATTTACCTGTCACCCGCCGCGGCTGACGGTTTACGGCTTTTGTCATGTGTCGCATTTTTGCGGCGCGCCGGGGCGCGCCGCGCCGCCCGACTTGCGGCGTCGATGCGCGCCCGCCGAACGGCGCGCGAGTTGCTGTTTAATGGGGGCGCGCGGCGGCGTTTGGTTGAGATGAGTGGCGGAATGACGTATCTTGCTGCGCAAGCACCTCGAAGCGTCGGAACAACCAGGAAAGGCAGTCACGCACACGCGACGCGCGCGGCTCGCGGCATGGACGAACGAACGGCGGGACAGGAATCGGCACGCAAGTTCACCGGCGCGGGTGTGTTGTTCGCGCTCGCCGGGCTGCTCCTCTTCGCCTACTTCGTCTGGAAGGCCGGCCCCGCGCTCGTCTGGACGCAGATGCGCTCTCTCGGCTGGGGCTTCCTCTTCATCCTCCTCGTCTCGGCCCTGCGACCCCTCGTGCGCTCCCTCGCCTGGACGCGCTGCTTCGAGTCGACCCACGCCCTACGCTGGCGCGACGCCCTGGGCGCTTACCTCGTCGGCGACGCGCTCGGCAACCTGATGCCGCTCGGCATCGTCGTCAGCGAGCCGGCGAAGGCCGCGATGGCGCGCGAGCGCGTGCCGCTCGTCGCCGCCGCCGCCGCCCTCGCGGTCGAGAACCTCTTCTACATGCTCTCGGTCGCGCTCTTCGTCTTCGCGGGGATGGCGGCGCTGCTGCTGAGCTTCCCGCTGCCGCCGCGGCTGCGGCTGCTGAGCTACGCGACGCTCGGCGTCATCGCCTGCGTCATCCTCTTCGGCTACGTGGTCGTGCGCAGGCGTTGGAGGTTCTTGAGCGGCGCGGTCGAGTTCTTCGCCGCGCGCGGCGTGGGGCGCGGCTTCGCCGGGCGGCACGGCGCGCGCTTCGGCGCAATAGAGGATCGCGTCTACGGCTTTTACGCTCGGCACGGCGCGCGCTTCCTGCCGATCATGCTGCTCGAAGCCTGCTTCCACCTGGCGGGCGTCCTCGAAGTCTTCGCCACGCTCTACTTCATCAGCGGCGCGAGGACTTCGTGGCTCGCCGCGTTCGTGCTGGAGTCGGTCAACCGCGTCATCAACGTCGTCTTCAAGTTCGTGCCGATGCGGGTCGGCGTGGACGAGGCGGGCACGGGGATGTTCACGAAGGCGCTCGCCCTGGGGACGACCGCGGGCGTCACGCTCGCCATCGTGCGCAAGGCGCGCGTGGTGGCGTGGACGGCGGTCGGCGTCGCGCTGCTCGTGCGCCGGGGCCTGACCGTGCGCGCCGCGGCGCGCGAGGCGCGCGAGGCGGCGCACGACGTGGCCGAGGGCAGGCGCAGAGCCGCGGACGAGACGCGCGGCGGAGTCGGCGACGAACCGCTCGGCGCACGGCACACGTAAAACTAACGACGCCCCGGCCGTCCTATTAGTGGGCGGCGAGCGGCGCGAGAGCGCGCCTTGCAGGGTTCCGCCTTCGGGCCGTCCGGGACACGACGCGCTCGGGCGTGAACTCTAAACAGGTCGCAACCCATCCGCGTCCCGCCATCGTCCTTCGGCGTTTCGATCTTTCGAGGCTCGCGATACGGTCTAAGGGTGCAGTGATTTTGGAAAGCTCCGTCGAGTTGATCCCGGAAGAGGCTACGGCGACCGAAGCGGTGGCGTTCGCCGACGCGCGCGCGGGGTCGGCGGCGCTCGCCCGCTCGTGGTCTCTCGACCGCGCGACTTTAGTCGTGCTCTCGCTCCTGTTCGCCTGCGGTCTGGGCTTGCGGCTCGCGGGCGTCTCCGCGATAGGGTTCGCCGAGGACGAGATCAACAAGCTCGAAGCCGTCGGCGCTTACGGGCGCGGCGACATCACGCCCAACGCCGAGCACCCGATGCTGATGAAGACGCTCGCCTTCGCCTCGACGCGCGCCGCCGCCGCCTGGAACGGGGCCGCCCCGGCGGCGCTTCAGATCAGCGTCGAGGCGGCGCTCCGGTTCCCGAACATCCTCTTCGGCGCGCTCACGGTGCTGCCGCTCTTCCTGCTCACGCGCTCCCTCTTCGACCGCCGGACGGCGCTCGTCGCGGCCGCCTTCTGGGCGCTCGGCGTCAACGCGATCACCTACAACCGCGTGGCGAAGGAGGACACGCTGCTCGTCTTCTTCATGCTCCTCGCGTTCTACTTCTACGTCCGCGCGAAGCAGACGAGCGGCTTCGACCCGCCGCTCAAGCGCAGGTTCTACACCTGGAGCGGCGTCTCGTTCGGCCTGATGCTCGCCTCGAAGTATTTCCCCCACTACTTCGGGCTGAACATGCTCTACCACCACTTCGCGCGGCTGCGCCGCAAGGAGCCGAATGAACCCGCCGGCCACACGCCCGCGATCTTTTACGTCGTCCTCCTCGTCGCCTTCCTCGTCGCCAACCCCGCGATCCTGCTGCCCCAGACTTGGCACTACATCAACACCTATTCGAGCGAGCAACTGCTGACGCACCACGGCTACCTCCTCGGCGACACGCTCTACGCGAATCACGTCTCGTCCACGCCCTTCGGCGTACCCGCCTACTTCTACCTGCTCTTCCTCGCGATCAAGCTGCCGCTGCCGCTGCTCGCCGCGATGTGCGCGGGCCTCGCCGTCTGCGTGCGCCGCCGGCGCGAGCCGGGCGCGGCGTTCCTGCTCCTGATGTTCCTGCTCTGGATCGTGCCGTATTCCGTCATGGGCGCGAAGTGGCTGCGCTACACGCTCAGCCTGATGCCCTTCGTCTACATGCTCGCCGCGGTCGGCGTCGCGTGGCTGCTCAACCGGGCGGCCCGGCTCGGCCGGGGCGGCGCGCCGGGCCTCGGCGCGCGGCTCGCGCCCGCCGCCGTCCTGCTCGTCTTCCTCGCGCTCCCCGCGTGGAGCGCCTTCGCCAGCCGCCCGCACTACGCGATGTACACCAACGCGCTCGGCGCGGGACGCGCGGGCTACTACTTCCCGCACGACGAGTTCTACGACGACGGCCTGCGCGAGGCGATCCGCTTCGTCGCCGAACGCGCGCCGCGCGGCGCGACCCTCGCCCACGAGACGCCCGGCGTCGTCCGCCACTACCTCGAACGGTTCGACCGCGCCGACCTCGACGCGCGCGTCCTCTCGGCTTCTGATTTCAAACTCGACGCCGCGCCCCAACCCGCCTACTACATCCTCCAGCGCGGGCGCACCTACTTCGAGAACCGCGCGAAGATGGACGAGGTGCGCGCGCGCTTCACGAAGGTCTACGAGGGCAGGGTCGCGGGCGTCGTCGCGGTCGAAGTTTACGAAGCCAAGAGCAACTAACAAGGATCGGATAAACGTAGGGGCAGGGCTGGTCCCCGCCCGCGATGATCCCTCGCCTCTCAACTTGAGTCGTTAACACGCAACGGGCAGGGACGAGCCCTGCCCCTACGTTTATCGGATTTTCATCGCGCCAGTCACTATAGGAAGCCAAACATGGACAGACATTCTTCGGCAAGGTCGCTTCCCACACTCCTGCTGCTCTCGCTCGCGCTGCTCACGGTCTTCGCGCCCGCGCAGACTCGCGACGCGGCGGCGAAGCGCGCCTGGATCACGATCCTCTCGACGACCGATCTGCACGGCAACATCCTCCCCGTCGATTACTACACGAACAAGCCGGACGCGCGGGGCCTGGCGAAGGCGGCGACCATCATCCGCGCGGCGCGCAAGGAGAACCCGCAGGGCACGCTGCTCGTCGATTCGGGCGACACCATTCAGGGGACGCCGCTCGAATACGTCCACAACAAGATGAACAACGCGCCCGCCGATCCGATGATGCTCTCGATGAACGCGCTCCGGTTCGACGCCATGGCGGTCGGCAACCACGAGTACAACTTCGGGCTCGGCGTGCTCGCGAAGGCGCGCGGGGAGGCGCATTTCCCCTGGCTCTCCGCGAACACTTACAAGGCGGGGACGGACGAGACCTACTACCAGCCCTACGTCGTCAAAGAGTTGAACGGCGTGCGCGTCGGCGTGCTGGGCCTGACGACGGCGGGCGTCCCCTCCTGGGAGAACAGGGAGAACTACGCGGGGATCGAATTCCGCGCGCCCGTCGCGGAGGCGCGCAAGTGGGTCGAAGTTTTGCGCGGGAAGGAGCGCGCGGACCTCGTCGTCGTCGCGATGCACATGGGGCTCGAAGAGGACTTGCGGACGGGCGAGGTGACGCCCGGCCAGGCCCCGCACGAGAACGAAGCCGTCGCCGTCGCGCGGCAGGTCAAGGGCATCGACCTGATCCTGATGGGGCACACGCACCGCGAGGTGCCGGACATCACGGTGGGCGGCGCGCTCTTAACGCAGGCGAACGCCTGGGGGCGGCACGTCGCGCGCGCGGACGTTTACCTGGAGCGGGATGAGCGAGGGCGTTGGCGCGTCGCGGCGAAGCAGGCGCGCACCGTGCCCGTCACGGAGCGCACCGAAGTCGACGCCGAGATCGCGAGGATCGCGGAGCCGTATGATCGCGAGGCGCAGGGCTGGCTCGCGCGCGTCATCGGCGAGTCGCCCGCGGAGCTGTCGGCGGAGCAGGCGTCGTTCCGCGACACGGCGATCCTCGATCTCATCCAGCGCGTGCAGATGGAGGTCGGCAAGGCGGACGTGTCGATGGTCGCGAACTTCAACCCGCGCGCGCGCCTGCCGCGGGGCGCGGTCAGCGTGCGCGACATCGCCGGGCTCTACATCTACGAGAACACGCTCGTCGTCCTCGAAGTGACGGGGCGACAACTCAAAGACGCGCTCGAACACTCGGCGAAGTATTTCCTGCCCTACGCGCCGGGCAAATCGGCCGCCGAGTTGGTTGACGAGAAGATCCCCGGCTTCAACTTCGACATCGCCGAGGGCGTGACCTACGACCTCGACCTCACGAAGCCCACGGGGCAGCGCATCCAGAATCTGCGCTTCCGCGGGCAGCCCTTAAACCCCGCGCAGAAGTTGCGGCTGGCGACGAACAACTACCGCGTCAACGGCGGCGGCGGCTACACGATGTACAAGGGCGCGCCCGAAGTGTTCCGTTCGAGCGAGGAGATCAGGGAACTCATCATCGACTGGGTCGCCGAGCACAAGCGCGTGCCCTCGGAGCCGACGAACAACTGGCGGCTCGTCACGTCGAATTAAAGCCAGCTTCCTCTTCGCACCTAACAAGGCTCGGCGGCGCGCGTAATGACGTAGGGGCAGGGCTCGTTACTGTCCGGCCGCTCGCTAATAATCCGCGTCGTGCTTAATGAAGCGACGCGGGCAGGGACGAGCCCTGCCCCTACAGTTATCCCGGTCTTGTTTGAGGTTCTAAGCTGTTATGTGGAACCAGGTGAGCGTGCGCGGTGTCTAACGCGCGTCGCAATGTTTGCGGCGCGCACGTGATGAAGATTATCGCCAGCCTGTCCATCGCCGCCGCGCTGCTCGTCGCGGCGCTCGCGCACACGGAAGTGAGACCGCTGCCCGACGGAGAGACGACGAACGCGGCGCGAGACGCGCGCGAGCCCTTGAAGCTCCCGCTCGTCTCGCCGCGCATCCGTATCTCGAAAAGCGGTCGCCGACTCGATCTCTACTCGGACGGACGGGTGGTGCGCGAGTACCGCGTCGCGCTCGGCAAGAACGCGTCGGACGACAAGGAGCGGCAGGGCGACTACCGCACGCCGGAGGGCGAGTTCTACGTCTGCGTGAAGAACGCGGCGAGCAAGTTCTACCTCTCGCTCGGCCTGAGCTACCCGAACCGCGAGGACGCCGAGCGGGGCTTGCGCGATCACCTGATCACGCGCGCCGAACGCGACCGCATCGTCCGCGCCATCGAGCGGGGCCTGCGCCCGCCGTGGGACACCGCGCTCGGCGGCGAAATCTTCATCCACGGCGGCGGCTCCGCGAGTGATTGGACGTGGGGCTGCGTCGCCCTCGACGACGCAGATGTGAGAGAGCTGTTCGACGCCGTGCCGAAGGGCGCGAAGGTCGTCATCGAGCACTGAAGAGACCGGCGACGCGGGAGGGTGCGGCCCGCGCGGGCGGGTGGAAGATTTGTAGCCCACGGCTCCAAGCCGTGGGCTACGTCCTTACGCGCCCACTTCAGGGGCGCGGCGTCTCGTCCGCCGCGGGTTGGGCCGCGGCCGCCGACACTTCGTCGCGGTGGAACGTCGAGCGCGCCTTCCATCGCCCGTAGAGGTGGACGCAGAGCGCGAGCCACGCGCCGCTCAGGAGGTACGCGCCCAACACGTCGCTCGCCCAGTGCGCGCCGAGGTACATGCGCGAGAGCCCGATGAGCAGGACGGGCAGCGCCGCGAGCGCGAGCGCGGCGCGGCGCGCGTTCGAGCCGCGCGGGAGCAGCGCGAAGGCGACGAAGAAGAGGAAGCCGAAGTAGCAGACGTAGAAGGTGACGTGCCCGGAAGGGAAGCTCTCGCGCGCCCACTCGCCGGAGACGCGGACCAGTTGCTCGACGGGGCGCGGCCGCCCGACCGCCAACTTCACGAAGCGGTTGACCACCGCGCCGCCGCCGACGCTCAGGAGCAGCGCGAACATCTCGGTGCGCCGCCGCCGCAGGAAGAAGAGGAGCATCGCGAGCGCGGTCAGGAGCCAACCATTCGCGCCGTTGCCGAAGACCGAGGCGGCGCGCATCAGCGCGGGGAAGCCGGGCGCGTCCACGCCTTGCAGCGCGAGCGTCGCGCGCAAGTCCCAGGCGAAGTAGGCGTCTGCCCGCGCGTAGAGCGCGAGGACGGCGAAGGCGGCGAGCGCGGCGAAGAAGATCGCCTCGGCGCGCACGAGCTTGCGCGCCGAGACGAGGCGCTCCAGCAGTCGGCGGCGCGCGCCGCCTGCTCGATCTGTCTCTTCTCGTGTGGAACTCATGCCCGCCTCGTAGTCTACCGCCTCTTCTTATCCTACACGCGCGACACGCCGGCCGCGACACACCGGCTAAGAGTCGAGCCTCACGCCGCCGGGGAGACGTTTCACTTTACACACTGATCCTGTATACTGCGCCTTCGTCCCAGTCTCTCCCAAACAGACTAACCGCTCTCGCTCTCATGCGCGCTGCCCGAAAGGTGGTCGGGAGGTTAAGGGCACGATGAAGGTTTATGGCATTGCTCTCCTTACCGCGTTTGCTGCTGCCCCTTCAATAGCTCAAGCACAACCCGCGGAGCGGCGCGCCCAGGACTCTTCTGCGGCGGCGTCTGCAAGAAACGGCGCCCGGATCCCCGACCGCGGAGCGGCGGGTCGAAATTTAAGCAGCCGCGATTACTTCAATCTAGGCGTCAACTACTTTCTGGCGGGGAAGATCGAGCAGTCGGTCGAAGCGTTCTCGAAGGCCGTAGAACTCAACCCGAATTACCAGGACGCCTACTTCAACCTGGGCAACTCCTTACGACTACTGAACCGCCCGCACGACGCCGTCAAAGCCTACACGCAGGCGCTCAGCATCGACCCGAAGGACGCCACGGCTTACAACCGCCTGGGACAAGTCTACTACGACTTGGGATCGTACCGGCTGGCGGCCGAAAACTTCACCCAGGCCGCCAAAATCTTTCCGTCCTGGGCCGACCCACAGTTCCGCCTGAGCGAAACCTATAAAAAGCTAGGCGACGCCCGCGCCGCCGAGCGTTACTACGAAAAGGCGACGCGCCTGGAGTCGAGTGAGAAGGCGCGCAAAGGGGCCGCGACCGCGGCGACACCGGCCCCGGCGGGCGGGGCGGCCGTCGATGCCCCCCGCGCCGACGCCCGCGAGGCAGGCCCCAATCCGGCCCCCGCGGCGGCGCGCGAGGCGAAGCCGGTCGGCGGCGGCGCGCCCGGCGGCGCGGCGAAGGATCAGCGGCGCGAGGCTAAAAATTATTACAAGCTGGGCGTCAAGCACGGGCGCGCCAAGCAGTTCGACGAGGCAATCAAGGCATTTCAGCAGGCCATCAAATATAACCCCGACTACGCCGACGCCTACTACGGCCTGGGGCGCGTCTACGCGGACGCCGGGCGCTGGGGCGACGCCGCGGAGGCTTACCACCAGGTGCTGCGCATCGACCCGAAGGACGACGAGGCGGCTTCACGGCTCGGCGAGGCATACTTTAAGTTGCGCGGGGAGCCTCGAAGTCACGCCCCCGCGAATGTCTCTACGCCCACGGTCGAGAGGGTGGGCGGCGTCGGCGCGGAGAGGGCGGAGTCGAACTCTAGGGGTTCGAGTAACGGCACGCCCCCCACGGCCCGCGCCGCGTCCGGCCCCGGCGCGCCGGCCGCCCCGCCTGCCCCCGGAGTCACCGCCGGGGAAACACCCCCGTCGACCTCATCAGCGCCCGCCGCTGAACTCACGCGCGTCTATCAGGTCGGCCCCGGCGACGTGCTCGACGTTCGGCTGCTGAACGCCCCGGTCAATCCTTCAACCCCAACCCTCTACGTGGTGACGGCGGGGGGGCTGCTCGACTACCCGCTGGCCGGCGATCCGATGAGCGTGGCGGGCGCGACGGTCGAGGAGATCGGTCAGCGGATCGCCGCCGGGCTGAAGCGGCTGGGGTTCTCCAAGGGGCAGGAGGTGTCGGTCAGCGTGCGCGAGTACGCCAGCCACCACGTCATCGTCAGCGGGCTCGTCCGCGAACCCGGCACGAAGATCATTCAACGCGAAGCCATACCGCTCTACGTCATTCTCGCCGACGCGCAGCTCAGCCCGGAAGCCGGACAGGTGCAGGTCTCGACCCCCGCCGGTGCCAAGACCACCATCGATCTCAACGACTCCTCGGCCCTGGACATACCCATCAGGTCGGGGGACGTGATCACCGTCCAGAAGCGACCCGTCCAGTTCTTTTACATCGGCGGCAAAGTTGACGTGCCGGGCGAGAAGGCGTTCCACCCCGGGATCACGCTCACTCAGGCCATCCTCGCCGCCGGGGGTAAACTTTCGCGCGGCGGCGACGTGAGACTCTTACGGCAGAGCGGGCAGGGGTATTTAAGCACCAGCGTTTTTAAGTTGCAGGATTTAACGTCCGGAAAAGTTCCCGACGTGCCTTTGCAGCCCAATGATCGCGTCGAGGTGATCAAGTGACGAGCCGGCGAGGATAACGCGCGCGCGACGCCCGCCACACGGCCACCGCGCCGCCCGGATGGCGACCCGTTTGAGGAGAAGGTTCTTCGATGTCACAAGCGATACAGGCTCGCGAGCAACTCATCGACGATCCGCGCGACTTCGATCCGCGCGACTTCGTGCGCGCGGCGGCGGCGGGCGAAACGGACGCCCTCGCGGAGGCCATCGCCGCGGGCGCGGACGTTAACGCCGCCGTCGATTACGGCGAGACGGCGCTGATCGCCGCCGCCGCCGGGGGGCACGCGGATGCGGTGCGGCTCTTGTTGAGATCGGGAGCCGACGTTGACGCGCGGCGGGGCGACAGTTTTAACGCCTTGAGCATCGCCGCCTTCTTCGGTCACAAGGAAGGCGTGAGGGCGTTGCTGGACTACAGCGCCGACGTGACGAGTAGGGACAGAACCGGCATGACGGCGCGCGGGTGGGCGCTCTCAAAAGGACATCTTGAGGTCGCGAATTTATTGAGGGACGCCGAATCGGCGGCGACGCGCCGGGAATCCGGCGTCGTGTCGCCCGCGCCCGCCGACGCCTTACCGACCGAGCCGGTGAGGTTCGAGGAGCGAGGCGCGCGGCCGGCAACTCCTGTTCTGATTTTAGAAGCCGGGGCGGCCAACGGCTCGACCCCGGCAGGCGCGGCCGTCTCGAACGCGGAAGCGGACGGGGAAACGACTCTGATGGCCCCGGCGAGATCGCCGGTGGTCGGCCCCGCGCAGACGCCTCACGGTCGGAAGTGGGACGGGGAAGCGTCCGCCGTCGTGGCCGCCGCCCGCGCCGCACGACCAGCGCGCCGTCCGGCAGGAAGTTACGTCGGTGATGACGCCGGGAGTAGTTATTCGCTTTCGCGGCTGATCCTTTTAGCCCTCATCAGCGGGCTCACCGCGGGCGCGACATTCTTTACCGTCAACTGGATGATCACGCCCGCGGCCACCGAAGCCCAGCCGCCGCCGCCCGCCGTCGTCGCAACTCCCCAGCCCGCGCCGCAGGAAGCGCCGAAGACGGAGAAGCCGAAACAGAAGGCGCAGAAACCGGCGGCGCAGAAACCGGGCATGGCCGACTTCGACGCGACGCCGTCTGCCGCCGGTCGCGCCGCCGCGCCGGCCCACGCCCGCGCCGACAGGCGCGACAGCGGCAAGCCCGAAACGTCTCGCACGCGGCAGCCCGTGCTGATCTCGGCGCAGGGCGAATCAACATCCGGCGGACGCCCCGTGTCGGAGCGCGTGGCGCTGCCGGTCGCGCCGCCGCCAGCCCGCCGCCCCACGCAGTCGGCCGGCGGGGCGGGCGGTGAGGGCTCGGTCACGGTGACGCCGCGCGCGACGGCGACTCCGCGTCGCACAGAAGTTCAGACGCGCACGCGCCCCGCCGAACCTCTCGCGCTCCCGCCCCAGCCCGCGGCCGCGACGCCTAAAAAAGTGATTCGCTGGCCCTAAGGCCGGGCGCTCCCGACACACCGGAAATCAACCCGCCCGACCGCCCGGCGGTGAACAGACACCGCGCCCTGCCGCCCCGCGTCGGCTCGCTCGTCGCCCCTCACAAAGCACCCCGGATCGGCCGGGCGCGAGTTCTTCCGACGCCCCCGTTGGCTCTTTGTCCCGGCCTGTGTTGAAATCTTGATGGACTCTCGTTCGGGTTGCCTCTGCAACGACGGCTAACCGCCGGCGGCGAGCGGGGTCGAAGGCCGGCGTGTTTGAAGGGGGGAGGTTTTGCTCAGAGTCGAATACCGCGAGGGGCTGTACCTGCCCGACCTCGATCTGTGGCTCGACGCCGACGGCGCGCGCGACCGCTGCGTCATCTCGCACGCGCACTCGGATCACATCGCGGGGCACCGCGCGATCATCGCCACGCCGGAGACCGCGCGCATCTTCCGCCACCGCATCGGCGAGGCCGAGGTGACGACGCAAGTCTACGGCGAGCGGCGCGACTACGGCCGTTACGCGCTGACGTTCTACCCGGCGGGCCACTGCCTCGGCTCCGCGCAGATTCTGGTCGAGGCTCAGGGCGAGCGTCTCGTCTACACGGGCGACATCAAGCTCCGCCCGAACGTCGCGGCGGAGGACGCCGTCATCGTGGCGTGCGACACGCTCGTCATGGAATCGACCTTCGGCGATCCGCTCTACCGCTTCCCTCCCGACGTGGCGACCTTCGACCGGCTCTACGCCGCGTGCGACCGCGCGCTCTCGGACGACCGCGTCCCAGTGGTGTTGGCTTACGCGCTGGGGAAGAGTCAGGAGGCGTTGGAGCTACTGCTGCGGCGCGGCTACCGCGTGACGCTGCACGGATCGAACTGGAACGTCTCGGAGATCTACCGCGAGCTGGGCGTGAAGTTTTCGGGCGAGTACGAAAAGTATAGCCGCGAGCACGTGCGCGGGCGCGTGCTCGTCGCGCCGCCGGGCTGCCGCAAGCAGCCGATGATCCAGAACATCGAGCGGCGCTTCCTGATCATGCTCACGGGCTGGGCGCTCTCGCGGAGCGCGCCCTACATGTACAAGGGCGTCGATCTCGTCCTCCCGCTCTCCGACCACGCGGACTACGACGAGCTGGTGCGGCTCGCCCGCGAGTCCGGCGCGTCGCGCGTCATCACGATGCACGGCCCCGCGAAGTTCGCCGCCTCCTTGCGCGAGCTGGGCTTGAACGCCGAGCACCTCGCGCAGCACCCGCACGCCGCCGCGAAGAAGCAGACGGGGAAGCGCGCCTCGACCGCCGTCGAGCAGTCGCTCTTCGACTGAGCGCCCCCCCGGCCCCGCCCACTCACTTCTGTATTTCCATCTCCGGCAGCATCCAGAGCAGGCACGAGCCGTAGGACTCTTCGAGGGGGAGGACGAGGAAGGGGCATCCGAGCCAACGAGCGCCAGCGAACAACGCGTCCGCCGAGCCCGCGTAAGGCGCGCGCGCCGAGAGCATGAGCGTGCCCGGCCGCGCGTTGTAGACCTCGACGTGCAGCTCCCCGACCGCCGCCGCCTTCGTGCCGGGCGCGGCGGTGTAGCTGAAGACGGCGAGCCAGTCGTCGGGCGCGGCGAGCGCCCGCGGCGTGCCCCACGCCGCGCCGGTCTTCTCGAAGAACCTGTAGACGCGCCGCGTGCCGCCGAAGCTCTCGTAAGTCTTGTCGAGATCGATCTGCGTGTGCGTGGCTTTGAGCGGTCGGGCGCGCTGCCACTCTTCGGGCGAAGCCTCGCGCACTTTGTACCGCCCGTCGAGCGTGACGGCGTAGACGCTCTTGCTGTACGCGCCGCGCGCCCTCATGCCGCGCGAGCCCGCCCCGTCGCGCGCGCTCGGCGGCAGCGGCGGCAGCAGCTCGACCCATTCGTCTTTGAGGCGGAACAGGAGCTCTCGCGCGCCGGGCCGCGCCGGGTCTGCGAGCAGCCGCTCCTCGTACTCGCGCGACGGCTGTCGCACGTCCCCGTCAAGGCGCGGGTCGGGGAGCCGCATCGGCTGGCCGCCTTCGCCGAGCCAGGCGGGGAAGCGCACCGTGCCGGGGTTCTCGATGGGCTGAAACTCCGGCAGCGTGAAGACGAGGTAAGACTTCGCGTTGGGGTCGGCGGGCGCGAAGAAGTAGCGGTCGCCGATCCACGTCGTCGCCTTGTGGAACAACGACGGGTCTCGGACGCCCCGCGCCTCCCAGGAAGCGATGCGCGCGCCCGTCGAGGCGTCGTAGATGTCCCAGAACACGTCGCCGGTGCGCGGCTCCCCGCCGCCGAACAGAAGGTCGGGCTTGGTCTTCTTCCCCGAATAGCTGAAGACCGCGAGCCACTTGCCGGCCGGCGAGAGCAGGACGGGCCTCCCTATGTAGTCGCCGGTCTTCGCGTAGCGGAAGCCGCGATAAGTGAACTCGGCCTTCTCTTCCTTGGGGTCATATTCGAGGTATACCCAGTGCGGCTTCGTGGAGACGCGCCTGGCGCGCGCCCACTCCTGGGGCGCGGCGGCGCGCGCTCTGAAGTTGTCGTTGAAGTTGACGGCGAAGAAGTCGGCGGTGTAGCCGGGCGGCGGGATGTCTTTGTACAGCTCGTCGATGTAGTCGTTGTCGCCGCCGATGATGCCGCCGATCAGGTACTCGCCCGGCGGGGCGTCGGTCGGGCGGCGCACCTCAAGGTTCTCGATATAGGCGGGCTGCAAGTCGGGCACGCCCTCGCGCCTCTCCCACCAGTCGTCGGGCAGGCGGACGACGGAGACCGCGCCGCTCTGCTTCGTCCGCGGCGCGGCCACTTGCGCGCACGCCGTCGACGCGCAGCACAGGCAGAGGCAAGCCAGCAGACGTGCGGCGTGCGTGCGACGCATCCCGCCCACCCTCACCGCGCCCCGCGCGCTGTAAGTTTCTTCAGATCGCCCGCGCACTCCCGGCAGACGCGCGTGATGGCGCGCTCCAGGTTCTCGTCAACGTCCATCAGGGTTTTCAGGACGCTCGCGGGCAGGCGCACGGTGACGACCATGAACTTCTCGTCGGTGGCGGGCGCGGCGAGTGCGCGCGAGACAGCCCTGAGCAGCTCGTCCGCGGCGGCGGGCTTCGTCAGGTACTCCTGCACGCCGAGCCGCTGGCACACGTCGCGCGACTCGGCGAGCGTCTCGCCCGTGACGACGACGACGGGCACGCCCGGCGAGAGCGCGCGCAGCTCCTCCAGAACTTTCGTGCCGTGCATCTCGGGAAGCGTCATGTCCATCAGCACGGCGTCCGCGCCCCTCGCATTGAACTCGGCCAGCCCCTCCTCGCCCGCGTAGGTCGTGATCACCTCGTATCCCTCGCGCTCCAGTACGGACTCGTACATCTCGGCGAGGTCTTCTTGATCTTCGATGACGAGAATGCGATGCTTTGCCACGCGAGTTAATCTCCTTCACACAAGGGTCGGACGATGTGGCGCGCCGCTCTCGCGGGAGTGTGTGGCGCGCCCGTCTTTAATCTTTAACGATGAGCGCCGGATTATAGCAGAACACGGAACACCCAGATGACCCCCGCGATCGCCACCGTCCTCATCCTCCTGCTCGTCGCCTTAGTCCTCTTCGGGACGGAGCGCATCCCCATCGACATCGTCACGATCCTGCTCGTCATCGCGATGGTGCTGACGCGCACGCTCACCGCCGAGGAGGCCTTCGCCGGGTTCGGCAACGAGATCATCATCACCATCGCGGGGCTCTTCGTCCTGACGGGCGGGCTCGTCAAGACCGGCGTCGTCGACGTGGTGGGCCGCAGGCTCCACCGCACCGCCGGGTCGAACCGCTTCATGCTCGCGTCGCTCATCATGTTCGTCGCCGCGGGTTGCGCCTCCGTGATGAAGAACACGACGACGACGGCGATGTTCGTCCCCGTCGTCTTAGGCATCGCCGCGCGCGCGAAAATCCAGCCGTCGAAACTCCTGATGCCCCTCGCCTTCGGCGCGATCCTCGGCGGCACCTGCACCCTCATCGGCACTTCGACGAACCTCGCCGTCTCCGGCGCGCTGACGAAATACAACCAGCCGCCCTACACGATGTTCGAGCTGGCCCCGGTCGGCGCGGCCATCGTCGTCGTCGGGATGATCTACATGCTGCTCGTCGGCCTGCACCTGCTGCCCGCGCGCGGCAACGCCGACTCGCTCACCGAGCAGTACCACATCCGCGAGTACATGTCCGAGGTCGTCGTGCTCGAAGACTCGCCGCTCGCCGGACAGACGCTCGCGGAGGCGAACCTCAGCCAGTCGATGGACCTGACGGTCGTCGGGATACTGCGCGGCAGGCAGGGCCGCATCGCGCCGCGGCCGGAAGAGCGTGTTCAGGCGGGCGACCTCTTGCTCGTGCAGGGGCGCGTCGAAGACATCCTGCGGGTGAAGACGGAGGCGGGCGTCGAGATCAAGGGCGACTTCAAGTTGAGCGACCGCGATCTCGAAACCGGGGGCGTCGAGCTGTTCGAGGCGATGATCCTGCGCGGGTCGAGCCTCATCGGGCGCACGCTCAAGGGGACGAAGTTCCGCGAGCGCTTCGGGCTCACCACGCTCGCCATCAACCGCCACGGGGTCGCGCTCCTCTCCAAGCTCTCGACCGTCTCTTTGCGCTTCGGCGACGTGCTGCTCGTGCAGGGGCGGCGCGCGCAGGTCGAACAAGTCGCGGGCGAGGGCGATCTGCTCCTGCTCGAAGACGTGTCGGAGCAGCGCGGGCGCGCGGAGAAGCGGAAGTGGGCGCTCCTCGGCTTCGCCGTCTTCCTGCTGCTCTCGGTCTTCCACCCGTTTAACATCCCGCTCGCCGTCGCCGTCCTCATCGGCACGCTCATCCTCCTGGCCTCGCGCTCCGTGCGCACGCGCGAGATTTACCAGATGATCGACTTCCGCCTGCTCGTCCTCATCGCCGGCATGATCAGCTTCGGCACGGCGATGAGTAAGACGGGCGCGGACAAGTACCTCGCCGGGGTGATCGTGCAGACGCTCGGCGGCTACGGCGACCTCGCCGTCCTGGGCGGCTTCATCCTTCTGACCGTCGCGCTCACGCAGCCGATGTCGAACCAGGCGGCGGCGCTCGTCGTGCTCCCCGTCGCCATGCAGACGGCGGCGCAGTTGGGCTTGAACCCGCGCGCCTTCGCCGTCGCCATCACCTACGCCGCGTCGTGCTCTTTCCTGACGCCCCTGGAGCCGGCTTGCGTCCTGATCTACACGCCGGGCCGCTACCGCTTCTTCGACTTCGTCAAGGTCGGCTCGATCCTCACCGCCGTCGTCTTCGTCGTCATCATGCTGCTCGTCCCGGTCTTTTTCCCGCTGCGCTAGGAAGTACGACCCAGTCCCCGGCCGCTTCCTTCGCGACTCCAGCGCCTCCAGCGTGAGAACTATTACTCACGCTGGAGGCG
>DATLMC010000062.1:0-37200 GCA_035537435.1 Pyrinomonadaceae bacterium
AAATCGGCCGTGATGCAATAAAGTGCGGTCGTGTGATCGATCACCGATCCCCTCCTACTTTCGCTGGCCGGCGAAGTGGAGGGGATTTTCCTTTGCCTTCAAAGAACGCGCCAACTCTCAACTAGCAACTTGGGTTAATTATTCTCACGGCCCACAAGGTAGAGCTACTCGAACTCTTCTGGTTGAAACAGAACAGCCTGTTCCCTTCAGAGCCATCGACGAAGTCTAAGGCGTACGGCAAATATGCCGTACGCGCGTTGGTGATTCTGCTGCCGGCGATTTTCAGCTACTGGGTAGCCAACTATAATAACCGCGCGCCGACAATTATTGACGGGGCGTGGGACATAGTAGAAACGTCTCCTCAACGCGACCCAACGGCCGACGATCTGTCGACGATTTTCTTTGAAAGGAATCGGGCGCACCTTTGCGTCTTCAAGCGCAAAGACGGCTCCTACGAATGGCATCACTTTGAGACAAACCCCGACAAGCGGACGCTGACGGTTTGGGCGTGGTGGCTACAGAAGGGGGCGAAGCTGTTCGACGGAACCTATCAAATATCCGGCGACCGGCTGAGGCTCAGCGGACAGTTTGCGAATAGCGCGGAGGAGTCGGTATTCATGCTGAGAAAGCGAGAATGAGAGCGCGATAACAACACGCCTTACGCCGCCGAACAACTCATTCAACCCGACGCCTCGACAGCACGGCTTTCATGATGCTTCCTTGCGAATCGGCTTGAACGGCATTCGCCCGGCGCGGGTTAATTCGGGCGTGGGGCGGCGGGCTTGTCACGAGAGCCTTGATGAAGAGGAGATGAGCGGTGAGTACGAGCAACCCTGAGATGGAGTCTTTGAAGACCCGGCTCAAAGCGATGTGGATGGCCGGCGATTTCGGCGAGGTCGCAAAGCATATTGAGACGGGCGCGGAAGAGTTTATCGCCCGCCTCGCGCTCCGGCCGGGCACGCGCCTGCTCGACGTGGCTTGCGGGAGCGGCAACCTGTCGCTGCCGGCGGCGCGCGCGGGAGCGGCCGTGACCGGCGTCGACATCGCCACGAACCTGCTCGAACAGGCGCGCGCCCGCGCCGCGTCCGAGGGCCTGACGATTCAATTCGACGAAGGCGACGCGGAGAACCTGCCCTACGCGGACGCGGCCTTCGACGTAGTCGTGAGCATGTTCGGGGCGATGTTCGCGCCGCGGCCGGAACTGGTGGCGGCCGAGCTGGTGCGCGTCTGCCGGCCCGGCGGGCGGATCGCGATGGCGAATTGGACGCCGGAAGGGTTCATCGGCCAGATGTTCAAGCTCACGGGCAAATACGTGCCGCCGCCCGCCAACATGCCGTCGCCCGTCAAGTGGGGCGACGAGGAGACTGTGCGCGCACGGCTCCGCGATAGTGTCGCGGACTTACAGTTGACGCGGCGCATGTGCCCGTTCAGATACCCGTTTCCGCCCGCCGAGGTTGTCGAGTCCTTCCGCATGTATTACGGCCCGACGAAGCGCGCGTTCGAGGCGCTCGACGCGGAGGGGCAGGCCGCGCTGCGGAAAGACCTGGAGCGGTTGTGGGCGGAGCACAATCAGGCGACCGACGGCACGACTTATGGCGAGGGTGAGTACCTTGAAGTTATCGCGACGAGGAGCTAGAGGCCGATAGCATTCTCCCGTCACCTGAGCGGAGGCACTAACAGGATATGTCCCCAACACGGCGCGCCCTGCTACGTCTCATCGTGTGCTGCGCCTCCGCACTATCGGGCGCTGACGGTCTCGCCCTGCCCCGGCAGGTGAAGCAAACGCCCGACGTTGTCGAGGCTTATCGCGTGTGCGAGAGCTTCGAGCACCTGCTCGGCGAGAACCTTGATTTCGAGCGCGCTTACGAGGCGACGTTTACGAAGGACGTGGCGCGGCGGCGCGCCATCGCCGTCGGCGACGGGGAGTTCGGGAGCCGGGGCTCCGCTGGCGTCGACAGCGGGCTACTCATCAGGGCGTATAAGCTGCGGATGCAAATCTTCTTCCTGATGATGCCCCTCGTCAGCCCCGGCGGCGCCAGAGAAGAGGCACTGTTCTTCCCGCCCGACATCGAAGCCGTTCTCAAGCGCGAGCCGCCGGAAGACGCGCGGGGTTTCCCCGCGTACGTCTCTCAACTGGAGCGGGATGTCTCGCGCTTCCGCTCACACCTCGAACGGCTGAGCGCCGAGCACGCTTCGGTCGCCGAGCGCGTCCGCGAGTTTAAGTCGGGGGTGCTTTCCGCCAAACTCGCGCCGCCCGCCGATCACAAGGTCGAGCCTTTGCGTGGCTATTACCGCTCCGGGGTGTTGGGCAAGGACGAGCCCTACTACCAGATCGACGGCTGCGTCGTCGCACGCGATCAGGGGCGGATGCGGATCGTCGGTCTGAAGTTCTTCAACCGACTTTTTTGAGACGGATTCTTCCCAACCCTGGCCCTTACTGGCCCCGCCTGAGCGGCAACTCGACGTGGAAACTCGTCCCCTCGCCCGGCGCGGTCTCGACCGTGATCGCGCCGCCGTGCTGCTCGACGATCTTCTTGACGATGGCGAGACCCAACCCCGTGCCGCGCTGCTTGGTGGTGAAGAAGGGCTCGAAGAGGCGCGCGCGCGCATTCTCGTCCATCCCCTCGCCCCTGTCCGCGACCGTCACGCGCGCGAAGGGCACGCGCGCGCCGGCCCCGTTGCCGCCCGCCTTGACGGCCCTGCCCTCCGTCCGCGCGGTCGTGATCGTGACGGGCGCGCCCTTCGGGCTCGCGTCGGCCGCGTTGGCGACGAGGTTGATGAAGACCTGCTGTAACTGATCGGCGTCGAGCTCGCCCTCAAGCGGTTCGTCGGCGTAGTCCTTCCGGATCGGCGTCTCCCGCTCGCGCAAGCGTTCCTCCACGAGTTCGAGGCTGGAGTCGATCAGCGCGTGCAGCTCGACGGGCGCGAGCGCGAGTTGCCTCTCGCGCGAGTACTGGGTCACGTCCACGGTCAGCTTGTTCAGGTGCTCGATGCCCCGCTCGACCAGATCGATGGTCGAGTGGGCCTCCTCGCCGCTCGTCATGTCGCGCAGCATGGCGACGCCGAGGCGGATGCTGCCCAGCGGGTTCTTGATCTCGTGCGCGACCTGCGCCGCCGCCTGGCCGACCGCCGCGAGCGCGGTCTTGCGCCGCAGCTCCGACTCGTTGCGCGCCGCCTCGGTCACGTCCACGAGCGTGAGTATCTGGCCGTGCTCGCCGTCGATGTTGAGCGGCGACGAGTAGACCTCGAAGTGGCGCGGGTCGCCCTCGCCTTCCGGCGTGAAGACCCAGCGCCCGCGGTAGGCCGCCTCCTCGACGCGCGAGGAGGTCGTCGCTGCGAACATCTTCGAGGCTTCGGGCGGCGCGACCCCGTCGTGGACGGACGAGCCGACCGCGGCGCGCGGGAAGAGCTTCAGGAACGGGCGGTTCGCGCTGCGGACGCGGTCGCGCCCGTCTATCGCCGCGACCGCCGAGACCATCCCCTCCAGCATCTGCGCGCTGAAGGCGCGCTCCCGGCGCGACTCTTCGAGGCTGCGCCGGAGCTGCCGGAAGCGCCGCTGCACCTCCCAGACGCTCGTCGCCGCGATGAGCGTGGAGAGGAGCACGGCGAGGTAGGTGAGCCGCCGCGTCTCGCCCTGCGCGCGCTCGTAGAGTTGGCGGCGCTCGTCGTCGACCTCCCGCTGCTGCTTGTTCGCCTCGGCGAGCAGATCCTCCGCCTGACGGTCGAGCTTGCGGAACTTCACGAAGCCGCCGGTCGAGTAGGCGTCGGCGTCGCGCGTGCTCTCGATGAAGTCGCGCGCGAAGGCGACGAGCGTCAGACCTTGCGGGGTCTGCGAGCGCGGCGTGCGCTCGAAGGCGGCGAGCTGTTTGCGCGCCTCGTCGCGCGCGTTTCCGAGCTTCGAGTCGAAGGGGTTGATGATGCCGCCGCGCGACTCGCGCGTGCCGCGGTCGCGCGCCTCGAAGTCGAGCCGCGTGAACGCGCCGCGCAGGTCGAGCAGGAACTGCACGCCCATCGTCTGCTGCTGCTGCGCGCGCTGCGTCTGGTCGCTGACGTTGCGCAGCTCGTTGCTGCTCAGCCTGCCGAGCGCGAAGACGACGACGACGAGCAGCACGAAGCTGATCACCAGCATGGGCAGCGTCGGCGCGACCGGCTCGCGCGCGAGGCGCGCGGCGAGACTGCCACCCGCCCCCGGCGCGTGCTCCCCTTCCGCCCCCGTCGGCAGGCGGCTGTAGACGACGCGCCCCTCGCCGCGCTCGCCCGACCCCTGACTCTTCCTCTCGTCGCCCATCTGCTTGCGGATAGGGCGCGGCGCGAGCGCGCCCGCGGCGCGGCTCGTCCCGCCACGCCCGCCATCAGCCCCGGTTCGTGTCGCCGTCCTCGCGCGGCGGTTGCGGCTCCCAAACCCCGCCCTCCGGCGAGACGTAGGAGCCCGTGTAGACGATCTCGCGCGGCGCGGCCCTTCCGGGATCGCTCTGATCGGCGGACGGCGGTGGCGTGCGAGTCGTCATGGTGATCTCTTCCTTAGTGCCGCGTGAATGGTGCGGGGAGACGATGGGGAGGCTCGCGGGCGCAGGCGACGGCTTTGCCGTCGGCTATTTTTTCACATCCATCCAGTTCGCGCCAACGCCGACCTCCGCGTCGAGCGGCACGTCCAGCTCGACGGCCGTCTCCATCTCGTGCTTGAGGAGGGCGGCGACGCGGTCGGCCTCCCCCTTCGGCGCTTCGACCAGCAGCTCGTCGTGCACCTGCATGACCATCCGCGCCGCGAGCCCCTCGCGCCGGAGCGCGTCCTCGACCTTGAGCATCGCGATCTTGACGATGTCGCTCGCCGTGCCCTGGATCGGCATGTTGATGGCTTCGCGCTCGGCGCGCGCTCTGATCTGACCGTTGCGGTCGTTGATGGTGGGGAGCGGGCGGACGCGGCCGTAGATCGAGCGGACGTAGCCACGCTCGCGCGCCTCCTCCGGGACTTTGTCCATGAACTCGCGCACGCCCTTGTAAGTTTTGAAGTAGTCGTCGATGACCTGCTTCGCCTCCTTGCGCGAGATGCCGACGCGCTGCGACAGGCCGAAGGGCTCGACGGCGTAGGCGATGGCGAAGTTGACGATCTTGGCGAAGCGGCGCTTCTCCTTCAGCTCCGCGGGCGTCTTCGCGCCGAAGACGAGCCGCGCCGTCTGCGCGTGGATGTCCTCGCCGTGCTTGAAGGCTTCGAGCATCTTCTCGTCGCGCGTGATGTGCGCCAAGAGGCGCAGCTCCAACTGCGAATAGTCCGCCGCGACGAAGACGTGGCCCTTCTCTGGGACGAACGCGCGGCGGATGCGCTGACCCAGCTCCGTGCGGATCGGGATGTTCTGGAGGTTCGGCTCGCTCGACGAGAGCCTGCCGGTCGCCGTCACGGTCTGGTTGAGCTGCGAGTGGATGCGGCCGTCCGCGCCGATCTGCTGCGGCAGCGCGTCGGTGTAGGTGGCCTTGAGCTTGTCCAGCTCGCGGTACTCGATGATGAGGCGGGGCAGCTCGTAGCTCTGCGCCAGCTCGTCGAGCACGGCGCGGTTCGTCGAGACCTGACCCGTGGAGGTCTTCCTGCCCGTGCTGATGTTGAGCGACTCCAAAACCTCGCCGACCTGCTTGGGCGAGCCGATCTTGAACTCGCGACCCGCGACCTTGTAAATCTGCGCGGTCAGCTTCTCCAGCTCCGCGCCGAAGAGCTTCGACAACTCGCCGAGCGCCTTCGTGTCGACTTTCAGGCCCGCCTTCTCCATCCGGTAGAGCAGCGGCGCGAGCGGGATCTCCACGTCCGTGTAGAGGGCTTCGAGCCCCTGCTCAAGGATGCGACCGTGCAGAACGTCCGCCACCTGCGCGGTGAGGTCTGCCGTCTCCGCCGCGCGGTAGTGCGGCTGCGACCAGCCTTCGGGCGTCTCCTCGGACCAGCCGCCGACGCTCACGGCCTCGCGCGCGAGATCCGCCAGATCGTACTTGCTGCGCACGGGGTCGAGCAGGTAGGCGGCGAGCAGCGTGTCGTCCGTCAAACCCTCGACGGTGATGTCGAGCGTGGCGAGCAGCGCCGTGGCGCGCTTGAGATCGTGGACGGATTTCGAGAGCAGGCCGTTGGCGAGCACGTCGCGCAGGGGCGCGACCGCCGCTTCGTGGCCGCCCTCGAAGTTTTCGAGATCGACGAAGGCGGAAGTGTTCTGCGCGGTCGAGATGGCGACGCCGGTCGGCCGCGCCTCGTCGCGCGCGCCGCCCTGCGCGCCTGCGCCCGCCGGGGTCGAGTCCGAGACGGCGAACGCCCAGTGCTCCGTGTCCCAGAGCTTGCGCGTGAGCTTTTCGAGTTCTTCGGGCGTGCGAACGCGCCGGTAGTTGCGCTCGGAGTGCGCGCCGCCCTCGATGTCACCAGCGGCGTCGGCGAACTCGCGCGTGAGCGACTGGAATTCCAGCTCGCGGAAGAGCTTGTAGGCGGCGGCGCGATCCGGAGCCTGACAGCGGAGCTTGTCGAGATCGAGCTTGATGTTAACGTCCGTCTTGATCGTCGCCAGCTCTTTCGACTGTAAGATCAACTCCGCGTTGTCGCGTAAGCTTTCGCGGTAGGTCTTGTGCTTGACCTGCTCCCAGTTCTTCAAAGCGTTCTCGATGGAGCCGAACTCCTTGACGATCTGAACAGCGCCCTTCGCGCCGATGCCGGGCGCGCCCGGAATGTTATCGACCGCGTCGCCCATCAGGCCGAGGAGATCGACGATCTGCGAGGGCGGCACGCCGAACTTGTTCGTGACCCACGCCTCGTCGCACCATTCGACGGGCGGGACGGGCTCCTTGCGCTTCACGTTCTGCGAGTTCTGCCTCATGCAGACGACGAGCGGATCGCTGACGAGCTGCGTCATGTCCTTGTCGTTCGAGACGATGACCGCCTGCAACCCGCGCGCGGCCGTCTGCACGGCGAGCGCGCCGATCACGTCGTCCGCCTCGAAGCCGGGGGCGTTCAGGATGGGCACGTTGTAGGCTTCGCAGACCCGTATAATGTAGGGGATCTGCGACGTGAGTTCGTCGGGCATCTCCGCGCGATTCGCCTTGTAGCCGACGTTCATCTCGTGGCGGAAGGTCGGCACCTCCGACTCGAAGACGGCGGCGACGTAGTGCGGCCGCTCGTCTGCGAGGAGCTTGCGGAGCATGTTGGTGAAGACGAAGACGGCCTGTGTGACCTGCCCGCGGCTGTTCGTCAGCGGCTCCATGCGCGCGCCCATCGGCGCGAAGAACGCGCGGAAGATGTGCGAGAACGAGTCGATCAGGAAGACGCGCTCGGTCGGCTTCACCGGCTCGGAAGATTTTTTCGGCGGCATTGTGCGTCGATGATATGTAAAGCCGTGGCGGGTGACAAGTGACAGGTGACGGGCCGCCGGCCGCCCATCGTGAATCCTAAATCGAGCCCTCACCCGTCACACGCTATTTACGATCCGCTACTTACCGGTCGACGTTTCTGTCGCGGGTGCGCCGCAGAGAGCGCGGGCGCGTGTCGCCCGCGCGCCACAGTCCGATCAGGTGAGGTTCGCGCGGGCGCGACGTTTCTCAGGTTTTGCGGCGCGGCGCTTCGGGCACGGATGTTGCTTCCCATTAGTCCGCTCCGGATCGAACCGAAGGCGCGCGCTTCGCCCGCGAAAGGAATCATCCACGACTTTGATCAAACAGACGACGCTCGGCGGATCGGTCGAGACCACGGGGCTCGGCCTGCACACGGGCGTTCAGGTGCGCGTCGGGCTCCTGCCTGCGCCGCCCGACACCGGCTACATCTTCCTCCGCACCGATCTCGACAACTTTGAGATCCCCGCCACGGTCGAGCACGTCTCGCACTCTTCTTACGCGACGACGCTGATGCGCAAAGGCGTCACGCTCTCGACGGTCGAGCACCTGCTCGCGGCGCTGCGCGGCGCGGGCGTGGATAACGCCTACGTCGAGGTGGACAACCTTGAGCTGCCGATCATGGACGGCTCCGCGGAGGCGTTCGCGGAGATGATCTCTCTCGCGCGCGTGGTCGGGCAGTCCGCCGCGCGCCGCGCCCTGCGCGTGAGGAAGAGGGTCTCGGTCGCCGAAGGGCCGAGACGCATCAGCGTCGAGCCGTCGGACGGGTTCGAGATCGACTGCGTGATCGACTTCCCGCACCCGCTCATCGGGGAGCAGCGCCTCTCCTTCGACGCGCTGGAGCCCGGCGCGTTCGCGCGCGAGATCGCCTCGGCGCGCACCTTCGGCTTCACCGAAGAGATCGAGATGCTGCGCCGCGCCAACCTGATCCGCGGCGGCTCGATCGAGAACGCCATCGTCCTCACGCCCGAAGGGATGCTGAACCGCGCGCCCCTGCGCTCGCGCGACGAGTTCGTGCGCCACAAGATACTCGACATCGTCGGCGACCTCGCGCTGCTGGGGATGCCGCTTCTGGGGCGCGTCCGCGCGGAGCGCAGCGGGCACCTCTTCCACGCGATGCTGATACGGAAGCTCTTGCGCGACGACTCCGCCTGGGAGGTCGTCGAGATGCACGCCGAGGCGAGCCTTCCCGCCGCGCGCTGACGCACCCTGCTCAGCGCCTCCCCGCCCGCCCCGGCCTGCGCGCGCCGTCGCCCGGCGCGCCTCGCTCGCCCGCGTACTTCGGCAGCGACTCGATCAGGTAATCGGCGGCGAGCCAGATGCTCCAGCTGTGGTGGTAGAAGGCGACGGGGAACAGCACCGCGACGGCGAAGAGGACGGCGAGCAGCAGGTCGTAGTTTTGACCGACGAGGTAGAGGCCGGCGAAGTAGGCGGCGAGCACGACCAGCTCGGTCGTCAGCACGTTGGCGACTATCGCGCCGACGAAGAACCCCGCCTCGCGCTTGAAGAGCGCGCGGCACGCCGAGCAGTGGTGCTTGACCTGGAAGGGTCGCTCGAAGACGGACGCGCGGCCGCACTCCGGGCAGCGCAAGATGAGGCAGCGCGCCGCGGTCTGTTTGAGGGAACGTCGATCCGGTTTCGCGCTCACGCCGACATCATATCACTTCGCGCGCCGCCTATCCGTCGACCGCGCCGTTCAGTCTTCCCTCACGAACTCGTAAAAGATTCGCAGGCGCAGCTCCGTCCCCGTGATCTCGTGGCGCACCTCCTTCGCGCGCAGCCGCAGGGACCCGCCGCTCGAAACTTTCTTGAGCGGCAACTGCGCCGAGACCTGTTCGGCGCGCAGTATCTCAATCGGGTTGACGCGCGCGTCGAGCGAGTCCTGCACGAGGCCCGTCACGCCGTTGTTGAGGACGGCGGGCACTTTACTGAGGTGCACCTCGCGCACCTCGACGCGGGCGGTCAGCGCCTGCTTCGCCGGGTCGAACGCGAGGTCGAGCGCCGTGTCGGCCCAGCCCTCGAACTTCAGGCAGCCGAAGACCGGCGCGGCGTATGAGCCGCGGAACGCGACCGGCGCGGTGACGCGCCCCTCGCGGAAACGCACCATCGTGCGCGTGCCCGCGATCTCGCGCGCGAGGCTCAGCTCGCCGGGGCACTCCGCGCCGGACGCCGCGCCGCCGAGCGGGAAGGTCGGCGGCTGCGGCAGCGTGAAGAGGGCTTCGATGAGCGCGTTGAACGTCTGCTCGTTAATGGTGACGACGACCTCGCCCGCCGGGATCGGCTTCGCCTCGCGCGCCCGACCCGTCTGCGCCTCGCAGACGTTAGCCGCCAGGAAGGCGCACGCCAGCAGTCCTGCGATCAGTAGCCGAGTCCGCGACGCGCGGCCCGGTGCTGCATTGTCATTGAGCATTGATTAAATCTTTGAAGACGATCCCGATGGTTCTGTAGAAGCTGAGGATCGAATCCCCCTCGCCGTGGAGAAACTGTTTGTGGACTTTCGCGAACGGGAAGACGCAATTACTTTCGTCGAAGCAGACGCCCACCCCGTCCCCCGTCTCGCGCCAGCTCCCGCCGTAGTTATTGATGACGCACTCGCCGAGGAACGACCCGATCAGACTTGAGATCGACCCGACCGAGTCTGCGCTCACGCCGGCCCTGACTCTCCCGACGTAGCCGTCCACCCACTCGACGGACGCCTCGTCGTAGCGCAACTCGACGCCGAGTTCGGAGCGCATGACGGCGATGAACTCCTCCGCCAGCCCCCGCAACCGTTCTTCCGAGACGGGTTTCATAAGCCGCTGCGGATGATGTCGTGCAGGCGGAGGAGCCCGACGCAGCGGCCTTCCGCGTCGACGACGGGCAGCACCGAGATCTGCGACGGTCGGTTCTCCATCAGTTGGAGCGCGGCGTAGGCGAGCGCGTCGGGCGCGGTGACGCAGGGGCGGCGCGTCATGATCCCGGAGCAGGCGAGCGCGCCGAAGTCTTCCGGCCGCGTGCGTTCGAGCGCGCGGCGCAGGTCGCCGTCCGTGATGACGCCTTCGAGCCGCCCGTCGCCGCCCACGACGTTGACCGCGCCGAGGCCCCCGCGGCTGATCGCGTGCACGGCTTCGAGCAGCGTCGCGTCAACTTTAACCGTCGGGTTCTGCGCGCCGCCGTGCATGAGATCGCCGACCCTGAGCATCAGGCGCTTGCCGAGCCGCCCCGCCGGGTGGTTCAGGGCGAACTCTTCGGGCGTCAGCCGCTTGTACTGCATGAGTGTGAGGGCGAGCGCGTCGCCGAGGGCGAGCGCGACGGTCGTCGAGGTCGTCGGCGCGAGGTTGAGCGGGCACGCCTCCTTGTCGACGCTGGCGTCGAGCGCGACGTCGGCGCGCGAGGCCAGGCTCGAACGCAAATTCCCGACGACGGCGACGAGCGGCACCTCTCGGTGCTTGAGGGACGGGAGCATCGCCAGTATCTCGTCGGTCTCGCCGCTGTTGCTCACCACGACGACCACGTCGCCGCGCGCGACCACGCCGAGCCCGCCGTGCAGCGCGTCCGAAGGGTGCAGGTAGACGGCGGGCGTGCCCGTGCTCGTCAGCGTCGCCGCGATCTTCTGCGCCACGTTGCCGGACTTGCCGACGCCGACGAGCACCACTTTGCCCGCGCACGCCGCCAGCAGCCCGATGGCGCGCTCCACCTCCGCGCGCCGCGCGCGCCGCGCCGTCTCGTTGATGGCGTCGGCTTCGAGCGCGAGAAAGTTTTTGAACTCGGCGAAGTGATCCTGGTCGGTCATCCGTAAAGAAGCGGCGCGGGTTGTAAAATTGGAGCATACGACGAAGCCGCACGGCGCGACAAGATGAGGGGGCGCGGCGGGCCTAGTCGTGGCTGGCTCGCGCCCGGCGGGCTGTGCTATTTTATTGACCCAACGTTCTTATGCTCGCGTAGCTCAGTGGATAGAGCGCTCGCCTCCGGAGCGAGAGGTCGCAGGTTCGACCCCTGCCGCGAGTATCTCTCTTTTGCCATCGATAAATCATAGGCGCCGGCAAGACCGCCCGCTCTTCCCGCGCGGCGCCGGACTGCGACACACTCTCGGAGGTTCGATGAACAAGTTTAAGTTGACCGCCCTTTTACTACTCTTCGCGCTGCTGCCCTTTAACGCCGCGCCGCAGCAGTCGCAGGGGGCGGCGACGGCCGCCGCGCCCGCCGCGACGACGCTGCCGGCGGCGACCGTCGAGGCGTCGAAGCAGATCACGGCCGCGCGCCTTAGAGAACACTTGAGCGTCGTCGCGTCGGACGCGATGGAGGGGCGCGACACGCCCTCCAAAGGTCTGGACGCGGCCGCCAAGTACATCGCCGACGATCTCAAGAAGCTCGGCCTGAAGCCCGCGGGGGACGACGGGACATACTTCCAGCGCATCGCCTTGAAGCGCGAGAAGGTCGACGCCGCGCGCACCACTTTCACGCTCGACGGACAGCCTTACCTGTTCGGCGACGACTTCCTCGTCTCCGGCGCGCCGGGCGCGGCCGAGGGGCCGCTCGTCTTCGTCGGTCACGGCTGGATCGTCAAGTCGAAGAACATCGACGCCTACAAAGGCATCGACGTGAAAGACAAGATCATGGTCGTCGCCGGGACGGGGCTCCTCCCCGGCATGACGCGCGCGGAACTGGGCGGCAAGGCGGGCGTCGACTACGACGACGCGGAGTCTTACGCGCAGAGCCACGGCGCGCGCGGTCTCATCGTCGTCCCGCGCACGCGCAACATGGCGCGGTTCTGGGGCTTCCGCCGCGGCGCACTGGAGCGCGGCGGCTACCAGGTCGAGCGCTTCAGCGAGCAGACGCCTTCGTCGGCGCGCCTGCCGACCGTCTACGCCTCGCAGAAGTTGCTCGACGCGCTCTTCGCGGGCGAGGCGGTCGCGGGCGCGGAGGTGATGAAGCAGGCGCAGACGGGCGAAGCGGGCGCGGCCTTCGCGCTCTCGCCGAAGAAGCGCGTCAAGTTCGCGGTCGCCTCCGCCTCCGAGACGGCGACGACGCAGAACGTGGTCGCGGTGCTCGAAGGGCGCGACCCCGCGCTGAAGGGCGAGTACGTCGCGCTCGGCGCGCACTACGATCACATCGGCGTCGGCTCGCCCGACGCGTCGGGCGACCGCGTCAACAACGGCGCGGACGACGACGGATCGGGCACGGTCTCGATCCTCACCATCGCCGAGGCGTTCGCCAGGGGCGCGCGCCCCAGGCGCTCGCTCCTGTTCGTCTGGCACTGCGGCGAGGAGAAGGGCCTGTGGGGCTCGCAGTACTTCACGAGCTTCCCCACCGTGCCGCTCGACCGCGTCGTCGCGCAGCTCAACATCGACATGATCGGGCGCAGCAAAAAAGAGGGCGACACGAACCCGGCGAACGCCAGGCTGACGGGGCCGAACGAGGTCTACGTCATCGGCTCGAAGATGATGAGCACGGAGCTGGGGAGCCTGAGCGAGCGCGTCAACTCTTCGTTCCTCAACCTCGCCTTCAACTACAAGTACGACGCGCCGGGCGACACGGAGCGACTCTTCTTCCGCTCCGACCACTTCAACTACGCGCGCAAGGGCGTGCCCATCATCTTCTACTTCGACGGCGTCCACGAGGACTACCACCGCCCTTCGGACGCGGTCGAGAAGATCGACTTCCAGAAGATGGAGAAGGTAGCGCGCACCGTCTTCGCCACCGCCGCGGAGCTGGCGGACGCGCCCGCGCGCCCGCGCGTCGACAAGCAGCTCCCGCAGGAGCTGACCACGCGGTGACTTCCGAGGGCCGCGCGCGGCGCCGTTTCTTGACAGTTACTTTTCGTCCCGTATAATTCTCTGCGCACTACGAGCCGTTAGCTCAGTTGGTAGAGCAGCTGACTCTTAATCAGCGGGTCGCTGGTTCGAGCCCAGCACGGCTCATCAAGGTAGTCAATAAGTTAGGGCGACCGTCATGGTCGCCCTTTCTATTGTCGTGTGCCTATAGTGTGCCAAGTTAGCTATCCATCGGGCTAAGGACTCCCCTGCCGCCCCGATTTAGCACGTGCGTGCAGAGCATCGTCGTCTTCACGTCGGAGTGTCCGGGCAACGCCTGCACTGTCCTGATGTCGTACCCGTTAAGTCGCTGGGCGTAAACAATGAGGGTTAGGCGGCGGCTTAGACGGCTAAATGGGCGTAAAACATGACGCCCGTGAGGGCGTATAATTCAAGTTAGCCGTCTTCGTGTTGTGAAAGTCTGAAAGTCGAACATGCGAGCGACTTTTCCACGATCTCCACGGTTGGGCGATTACACGAAGACCCCGTTTGAGATTTTTATTGTCGCCTTCAGCATTCTGCCTTTCTTCGTGCTGGCGTATTTCTATCCCCTGCTGCCTGAGCGCGTGCCATTGTTTTTGAACCTCCAGGGTGAGGTGGAGACGTGGGCCGGGAAAAGTGTGTTATCAGTTTTCCGGGTGCCGCTGATGGCTGTTGACACGCAGTTGGTCTGTTTGTTGATGAAATACGGCACAGTGGCGTCCGAAACCGCCGTCCCTCTCGGAACCTCCGAAGAGCAAACAGAGAGTCGAAAACAGTATCTTCGCCTTAGCGCGGGCTTGTGGGATTGGTTGCGCTGCCTCGTCGCGTTTAAGATGAGCGCGTCTTCCCTCGACACAATGTTCCTCAGTCTTGCACGATTCAGATTTCTCTCCCGCCCGGCTTTTGCCATCACCGTAATTGCAGCTCTACTTTCGCTTGCTGGCGCACTTTTCTACGGTTATCGTTTGCTGATTGTGAGGCGCGGGACGGGAGAGAGGTTCGGAGACGTAAAAATTCAGAGGGCCATCGATACGCGGCGCGTGTACGGCGGCGTTTTGTATTTCAACCCATCCGATCCGGCTTTGTTCACGCGCAGGTATATTTTCAATTTCGCCAACATATGGGCGTGGGTCTTTATCGCATGTCTGGCTGCTTATCCGTTACTGGTACTTTTGCCGACGTAGCGCGTTTCGACAAAAGGCGACGGCTAACAACGGCATGCACCCGACCCGCGACGGCGTGGGTCTCAACATCCACGGCGGCGGCGGGCGGGTGATGCCGTGCGTTAGGCGCTGACGAGTTTTGCATGGTTGGGGAAGGAGTTGCTTGAACGTCAAGGCTTACCTCGAACGCATCAACTATCAGGGCTCGCTCGCTCCCACTGCCGAGACCTTGCGCGAGTTGCAAGTCGCGCATCTGTTGGCCGTACCTTTTGAAAATCTAAGTATTCACGCCGAGCAGCCGATTGTCCTTGAAGACGAAGCCCTGTTTACCAAGATCGTTGAAAACAGGCGCGGCGGCTTCTGCTATGAGGCCAACGGTCTGTTTGCCGCATTGTTGCGTGCCCTCGGCTTCGACGTCCGGATGCTCTCAGCGGGAGTCGCCAATGCGGAAGGCGAGTTTGGCCCGGACTTCGACCACATGGCGCTGATGGTTACGTTAGAGCAGCGTTGGCTCGTAGATGTGGGATTTGGTGATTCATTCCGTGAACCGCTGCTCGTCGACGAACGGGGCGAGCAGGTGCAGGGCAGCCGTGCTTACCGTATTCTTTCGGACGGCGCTCACTTGATTCTGACGCAGCGCGATGAGGGTGACGAATGGAAGGCGCAATATCGCTTTACCTTGCAGACTTATACGTACGCCGACTATGCCGAGATGTGCCGCTACCACCAGACTTCCCCGCAGTCACATTTCACCAGAGCGCGCATCTGCTCGCGCGCTACCCCCGAAGGGCGCATCACGCTGAGCGAGATGCTTCTTATCACAACTTCTAAGAATGGCGGGCGGCGGGAGCGCACCCTGGTGAGTGAAGAAGAGTACGCGGAAGTATTGCGAGAGCAGTTTGGCCTTGTGATGACAAGCTGAGGCCATGAAGCTTTTTGTATTCATGCCGCGCCTAACAACTCATTCAACCGCACTCGCAACCCGGTGGCTCTTTCATCCTGAGGTTAATTGCTCGCCCGTTAATCCGAGCGTTAGGCGGCACGCGACGCCGCGATACAGCACCACTTTTCGCAGGTAGTCTAACCGGAGGAAGACACTAACGGTGACCGACCAAATCCGCTTCGACGACGGGGCCGCCTACGAACGATACATGGGAGAGTGGAGCCGGCTCGCGGGTGAGACTTTCCTCGACTGGCTCGCTCCCAAACGGGGTTTGCGGTGGCTCGACGTTGGCTGCGGCAACGGCGCCTTTACCGAAATGCTCGTCGGGCGGTGCGCGCCGGCCTCGGTACATGGGATAGACCCGTCTGAGGGGCAACTCGCCTATGCTCGCACGCGACCGGCGTCGCGTGTCGCACAGTTTCGTCAGGGCGACGCGATGGCACAGCCTTTCCCGGACGACACGTTCGACGCGGCCGTCATGCCGCTGGTGATCTTCTTCGTGCCCGACCCGGCCAGGGGCGTCGCCGAGATGGCGCGTGTGGTCTGCCCCGGCGGCACGGTCGCAGCGTACGCGTGGGACATGGAAGGCGGCGGTTTCCCTTACGACGCGTTGCAGGTTGAGATGCGCGCGCTGGGCGTCGCAGTCCCGACGCCTCCGAGCCCCGACGCGTCTGGAATAGACGCGATGCGGGACTTGTGGACTGGTGCGGGTTTGGAGTCGGTCGAAACGCGGGAGATCAACGTGCGACGGACGTTCGCCGATTTCGACGACTACTGGGCGACCATCCTCGGCGGGCCGAGCGTCGGGCCACGGCTCGCGGCGATGGCTTCCGGGGACCTCGCGCGACTCCGTGCGCGGATGCGCGCTCGCCTGCCGGCGGACGCCGCCGGTCGTATCACATGTAGCGCCCGTGCTAACGCGGTAAAGGGTCGCGTACCAAACTAAGTTTTAATGATGAGTCTCCGTGTGACTTTGGAAACGTCGATTCACTTGTGAAGATTCTGAATTTATCCAAAGTCGAAGCAATCCAATGCCGCATAACGACGCGTTGCAGCCGCGCCGCATCAGGCACGCTTCTCATGTTTATCGCCCATGCGGGCGGGTGATGCAGTTCGGCTTGATAAAAAGCGGCGCGTGAGGTTTGTCACTTTCGGGCACGGCACGGAGTCGCAACGACGGGCGGCGCTTTCTCTGCACGCGCCATATGCGCTCCTTTGTGACTGTGCGGATCAGAGAACAATATGTCGCAGCTTACCTGTCGACACAAACCGACGGCTCACTCGGCCCGTAACGCGATCATCGGATCGACCTTCGTCGCGCGGCGCGCCGGCACGTAGCACGACAGGAGCGCCACCGCCACGAGGAGGAGGGGGATGGCGGCGAAAGTCGCGGGATCGGTCGCGCTCACGCCGAACAGGAGGCTCCCCATCACGCGGGTCACCGCGCCCGCCCCCGCCAGTCCCGCGCCGACGCCGATGAGTGCCAGCAATAATCCCTGCCTGATGACGAGCGCGAGCACGTCGCGAGGCTGTGCCCCGAGGGCGACGCGCACCCCGATCTCGCGCGTGCGCTGCGCCACCGAGTAGCTCATCACGCCGTAGATGCCCACCGCCGCCAGGAGCATCGCCACCAGCGCGAACAGCCCGAGCGCGAGCATCGCGAAGCGCCGCCGCGCTAAGGACTCGGAGAGGCGTTGCCCCATCGTCTTAATGTCGAAAACGGCCACGTTGGGGTCAAGCGAGCGCGCCTCCTTTACCACGGCGGGGGTCAGTCCCCGTGGATCACCGGACGTGCGCGCCGCCAGGTACATCGTGCCCGAGGGGTTCTGCTGGTGCGGCGTGTAGAAGGTCACGCGCGAATCCGCGTCGAGCGCGTATTGCTTGACGTTGCCGACCACGCCGACGACCGTCAGCCACGGCGTGTCGTCATCGGCTCCGCCCGGCTTCATGCGCTTGCCGACGGGGTCACGGTCCGGCCAGTAGGTGCGCGCCATCTTCTCGTCCACGATCGCGACCTTCGTCGAGTCCTTTGCGTCCCGCTCGTCGAAGTACCGGCCGCTGACGAGCGGAACCTTCATCGTCTCGAAGTAACCCGTCCCCGCGATGCGCTGGTCGGCCTGTATCACGGACTGCCCCGTCGCCGGCACGTAGCCCTCGATGGTAATGCCACCCCACCCGATGCCGCCCCCGAGCGGGAGGATGGAAGTCGCGCCGGCGGATTCGATCCCCGGCAGGTGGCGCACCCGCTCCAGCAGTTGCTGGTAAAAGGCGATGGCCCGCTCGCCCGCGTAGGAGGTGCCCGCGACTGACAGGCGCATCGAGACGACTCCACGCGTGTCGAACCCGGGCTGGACCTGCTGCACGCGCGCGAAGCTGCGAATCAGCAGGCCCGCGCCGACGAGTAGGATCAGCGACAGGCTGATCTCCGCGACGACGAGCGCGTCGCGCAGGCGTCGGTGCCCGCCGGCTGAGCCGCGGCCCCCCTCCTTGAGCGCGGCGATCGGGTTCACGCGCGAGCCCCTGAGCGCGGGGGCGAGCCCGAACAGAACGCCCGTCAGCACCGCGACGCCGAAGGTGAAAGCCAGGACGCGCGCGTCCATCGCGATGTCTTGCACGCGGGGTATGTTGCCCGGCCCGAGCGCGCGCAGAGAGTTTAACCCCCAGTAGGCGACGAGCAGTCCGAGCCCGCCGCCGGCGCACGACAGCGCGAGGCTCTCCGTCAGCAGTTGGCGCACTACGCGCCAACGCCCCGCGCCGAGCGCCGTGCGGAGGGCCATCTCCCTCTCGCGCACGGCGGCGCGGGCGAGCAGCAGGTTGGCGACGTTGGCGCACGCGATCAAGAGCACGCAGCCGACCGCGCCGAGCAGGATGAGGAGGGCCGGCCGGACATCGCCGACGACCTGTTCGAGGAGCGGACTGATGCTGAAGCTGAAGGCGCGGCTCGGCGGGTACGTGTCCGGGAACTGCTGCGCCAGTTGCCGCGCGGCCGCGTCGAGTTCGGCCCGCGCCTGCGCGACGCCGACGCCCGGCTTGAGGCGGGTGATGATGTTGTAGTTCTCGTCTCCCTGGCTGCGCATGCTCTCCGCGCTGAGCGGGAGGGGCAGAAACAGTTCGGGCTGCTGCACCGCGCCGACGGTCGGCATCACGTCAAAGCCGAGCGAGAAGTCCGCCGGCATCACGCCCACGACGGTGTAGCTCTGCCCGTTGATCGTGAGCTGTCGGCCCAGCACTCCCCGGTCGCCGCCGAAGCGGCGCTGCCAGAGCCCGTGACTGAGGACGACGGACGGCGGCTTGCCCGGCGCGTCCTCCTCCGGCAGGAAGGCCCGGCCGAGTTGAGGACTGGCCCCGAGGATCGTGAACATGTTCGACGGGACGCGCAGGGCGTCTACGCGCTCCGCCCCCGACTCGCCCGCGAGGTTGAGGCTCGCCCCCTGCGCGAGGGCCATGTCCTCGAACGCGCCCGCCAGCGACTTGATCGCGGAGAACTGCCCCGGCGACGGCCAGTCCTGCGCGACGTTCGCGCCCGGCGAGTGAGTCCAGATGATCGCCAGCCGCTCGGAGTCGCGGTAAGGGAGCGGCCGGAGCAGCAGGCCGTTGACGACCGAGAAGATGGCGGCGTTGGCGCCGATCCCGAGGGCGAGGGTGAGCACGGCGACGGCCGTGAAGCCGGGATTCTTCCGCATCACCCGCGCGGAGTAGCGCACGTCCTGTAGCAGGTCCTCCAGCCACCGCGTCCCGCGGGCGTCGCGGCACTCCTCCTTCACCTGCTCCGGGCCGCCGAGGGTCAGACGGGCCTGCCGGCGCGCCTCCTCAGGGCTGTAGCCCTGCGCGATCAGGTCACTCGTGTGTTGATCCAGGTGGAAGCGCAGTTCCTTGTCGAGTTCCTCTTCTTTCTCACTCCGGTGAAACAGGCGATGCCACCACATCATCCCGCGCCTCCTTCAGACATTCTGAGAATCAGGCCGACGGCTTCGGCCAGACGCTGCCAGCCCGCGGCCTCCGTTTCGAGCTGCGCCCGCCCTTTCCGCGTCAGGCGGTAGAACTTGGCCTCGCGCCCGGTCTCGGTCTCCCTCCATTCGGCCGCCAGCAGGCCCCGGTTTTCGAGCCGGTGCAGCGCCGGATAGAGCGAGCCCTGCGGGACCTGCACCACGCCGCGCGACGCCTGCTCGAGGCGTCGCGCGATCGCGTACCCGTGGACCGGGCCGAGCGCGGCAACTTTCAAGATCAACAGATCCAACGTGCCCTGCGGGAGATCCGATTTCGTCAGCGTCATTGATGCATGTTACCTCGTGCTTCTACATATTAAGCCGACACGTGTAGAAGTGCAAAGTATATGTTAGTCGTCGGAGAGGAAAACGTTGAGTGCGGCGTCCGTGAGCCGGGCGATAAGATCATACCGCCGAAGCCGCCTTCAGGCCGGGCGAAGTCTGTACGGAGCCTCTTCGCGATCGCTGCACAGATCGAGAGCCTTTCGCGAACCAAAAACCTGTTGCGCGTCAGCGAAAGCGGGTGTATCTTTCGCACGCTTCACGGTCACGGTCTCGCTGGCGGGATCTGCTCCCGCGAGCCTCACGTTCACCATCTGCGCCCTCCGGGACGGAGAAGAATTTGGGCGATCCAGCCGTTAATCCGTGTGATCCCATTCCCGACGGAGCCCTCCACGTGTGCCGGCCGATAGCACCTCCCGCGATACCTGCCGGGGGCGCACGCGCACACCCACGCCCCCCACGGGTGCTTTCGTTTCCCGGCTTCCACCTGCCGGGTTAAGAACGAGGAGCGTTGTATGTCCGACGAAGTCACCGAACTATGGTCCGAGGCGGCGGGTATCGACAAGACGTTGCGCGTCGGTACGCAAGATCTGCCCCGCCTCAAAATGAAGCGCGTCGAGCCGACTCCCTTCTCGCGCCCGCTGATGTTCTCGCGCATGGCGCGGGGTGAGATCAACCTGTTCACCGATCTCCGTGTGCCGGTGATGAAGGGCGGCGACGACGTGCGGGCGGCACTCACGGAGGGCATCAGGCAGGGCTTCCCCGCGTCGCGCACCGCGCGCATTCAGGCGGGTCCTTCGCGCACTCGGCGCCGCGTTAAAGTCCCCGAGGTGATAAGGCGCTGGCAGGGAGGGCGCGCGATTCTGAGCGTCACCGACCTCCATTTCCGGCGGACGAAGTTCGACGACGTGATTGACACGTCGGCCCTCAGCGACTTCAACGTCCTGTGCACCGACCCGGAGTTCGGGCCTGAGTTCATGCAGGTCATCGAGATGATGACGCTCGTGGTCAGCACCGCCGGGAACCTCACGGACAACCACGCCGACGACTGCGACGGCACGAACCACTGCTTCCTCGGGCGCAAACTCTGGCTCGCGTGGGACAGGATGGAGGGGAAGGCGGCGGGCTTCCAGGACGTGGATCGGGATACGGTCTTCGACCAGGCCGCCTTTGACATCGGGAAGTTCCTGTCGCTGCCCAGCTCCAGGTGGTTCACTGTCGAGCCCGGTCAGACTCTTTTCCTGCCGGGGAGCCTCGCCCATAAAGTGATCACGCTCGAACACTACATCGGGGTCGGGAGCTTCCACGTCGCGCTCCCTGGCTACCTGCGCTGCCTGGAGAGGTGGATCGCCCACGACACGCACGACATCGTCCCGAAGGGGCTGCTGTGCAAGGTCAACCGTGCGGTTCTGCGCAGGCTCGGCGTAGTGAAGGGGGCGGCCGCGGGGGTGAAGGAGCGTTGGGGTCTGGAGCACATGAGGCGGGCGGTGGAAGAGTGGGCGGAGGACGCGGACGGGGCTACCAAGAGGACGCTACTCGGCAACCCGTTCTTCTCCGAGTTCATTGAAACAGCCCGGCGGGTGTGACGCGCGGAGCGCCGCCAACCCGACAAAAGTCCGTCAGGTGTCTGAAGGCGACGGGGTAGGCATGTAACCCGCCGCCGAAAACAGTTGACCGCAAACCAACGTCCAGGAGAACGAAAATGACTAAACAGGATTCCCAGACGGGAGACTACAAGCTGCTCAAGGAGCGGCTCAGGTCGGGGGCGTTGACCGCCGAGGACAAGCAGCGCCTTGAAGAGATCATCTCTCTGCTGGAGGGGGGGAAAGCCGACGCTTCGCTGGGCACGGTCGGCGGGCGTCCGATCATAGCCCGCCTGCCCGGTGGGCTGGACGTCGTCAAGTAAGGGGCGCGGGCGACGCGAGGTACAGGTCTTAGCATATAGCCGGCACGACCGTGGAGTCCGAGCCGGCCGCGGCAATTTTAGACCGCGATGACGGCCGACTCGCGATCGCGCCTGGCGATGGTGTGCTCGTAGAGCTCTTTAAAGTAGACGCGGAAGAAGCCGGCGATCTCCCTGAGCAGCCCGAAGAGTTGTTCTTCGCCGCCGCCTCCCCTGGCGAGGAGTCGGTGGGCGATGTCGAGCACCATCGCGTAATGATCCTGATCGTCGTCGATGCCGACGTGCGCCCTCGATCCGGCGACGTGCGCCCCGGAGTACTTCCTCTCGGCCTTCTCGACGACCCTCGCCGAGCCGCGCGCCGAGTTCCACTCGACGAACAGAGAGTAGGCCACGGCGGGCAGCGCGCCGGTCAGGTTGATCATGATCAGAAGGTAGTCGACCATCGCCGCCGTCGAGGCGAACGGCTCGACGGCGGCCACCGCCTCGTCGGTCATACCGTGCCGGCGGAGATCTTTCATGTACAGCAAGTCGTGGTTCAGCTCCTGCGCGGTGTAGTGCGCCCACCTGCGCGCCGCGTCGTAATCCTCACCGACCATGTGAAAGAGCGCCAGGGCATCCGTCTTGCTCGTCATGCGGATCCGGCGGATCGTCTCGACGCGGTGGCGCAGGTAGTAGGCGTCGTCGAGATCGTCGCCGCCCGTCAGGTGCCCGGCGTAAGGCACCTCCGCGAAGATGCGGCCGACCTCTTCGGAGAGGACTCGCTCGACGCCCCCGGCCAGTCTTTCAAGATTTGTCATTGCCCCTCCGAAACCGAAATCAGTCTTCAAGAGATCCAGGCGATCTTCTGTTCACCAGTGATTGTGGCTAAAATATTTTTTGCAAGACTACTGCCGGAGCCTCACTCTGGCGCGCGACTTTATGCAGGCGCCACCGGCCCGGGAAGGCGTCGAAGACCTCTGTGCCGCGCTCCTCGAAGAGCAGCCCTGAGCCGGCCACGAGGTCTCTGACCGTGTGGGAGACGAGCACCTCGCCCGGCCCGGCGCGCTCACTGATCTCCATGCCGATCTCCAACGCGAGCCCGCCGACCCGGTTCTCGTCGAGCAGATCGCACTCGCCCGTGTGGAGTCCGGCCCGCACCTCGATACCGAGCCGCGACGCATACTCGCTGATGGCGCACGCGCAGCGGATAGCGCGTGCCGGCCCGTCGAAGATGGCGAGCGGCCCCGCGCCCGTCATGTCTATTTCGCGCCCGCGCGAGCGAGCGACCTCGCGGCTGACCTGCGCGCGGAATCGGTGGAGCAGGTCTAGCCAGCGGTCGGGCTCCTGTTCGGGCGTCAGCCCCGGCGAGTCGGCGATGCGCACGGAGAGCACGGTCGCGAGCACCCGCTCCGGCTCCGGCTTGTGCCGGACTCCCGTCAGGAACTCTTCGATCTCGTCGAGGATCGCGCCCTGGTCGCCCACGAACGGCAGGTGGTCTTCCCCCGGCAACTCGACGTAGCTTGCCCCGGGTATCAGCCCTGCGACGTAACGCCCCTCCTCCACTTTCAGGCACCTGTCGCCCGTGCGGTGTAACACGAGCGTCGGCACGCGGACTGTCGGCAGCACGTCGCGCACGTCCACCTCCGCGTTCATCTTCGTGAGCGCTATGGCGGCGCCCGGACTCGCGCCCATCCGCAGGTAGGTGGCCCACCACTCGCGGAACAGCGGGTCACCCGCCTTACTCGGCGCGCGCTCCTCCAGACCGACGGGTCCGCCCCAGTGCTGACGCATCTCCTCGATGAAGTGCTCGCGCTGCGCCGGCGTCGGCGCCCACGGGTAGTCGGGCGCCCAGAGGCGTTTGGCGTAGGTCCCGATCATCACCAGCGCCGCCGTGCGCTCCGGGTAGGTGGCGGCGAAGAGCGCCGACATCGGCCCGCCCTCCGAGACGCCGACGAGCGCGGCACGCTCGGAGCCGGCCGCCTCCATCACACACCGGACGTCGTCCATCCGCTGCTCCAGCGTCGGCAGTTCGTTCAGCGGCACGCGGTCCGAGAGCCCCGTCCCGCGCTTGTCGAACAGGATGAGGCGCGAGAAGGAGGCCAGCCGGCGCAGGAACGCGGAGAAGGATTCGTCCTTCCAGAAGTATTCGAGGTGCGAGACCCAGCCCATGACGAAGACCAGGTCGAGCGGCCCGTCGCCGATCACCTGGTAGGCGATGTTCACGTCGCCGCTCCGCGTGTAGTTCGTCTCGGGGTGCGTGACGGGCTTCGGCGCGGCGTCGCGCTCCGCTTCCGACACCGCTTCGGCCGCCGGGTGCTCCCCGTCACCGGATGGCGGCGCGCCGAGTTTGGCCTCGACGTGGCGCGAGAACCTGTAGCCCCGGCGGGGGACGGTCTCGATGTACTGCTGCCCGCCCTCTGTCCCGCCCAGAACTCTCCTCAAAGTATAAATGTGCTGCGTGAGGTTCCCCTCGTCCACGAACTGATCGGGCCAGACTTTCCGCATCAGCTCCCCCTTGTCGATCAGGCGGCCGCTCCGTTCGACGAGCGCGAGCAGCACGTCGAAGGACTTCTGCGCGAGCGGCACGGCCGCGCCGTCGCGCAGGAGCACGCGCTCGGCGGTGTCCACGCGGAAGGGGCCGAATTCGTAGAAGCGGGGCAGAGGCATCGTCTCCGGGTTGAGATTTAATTGAGAACTATTTGAGCGGCGGCTGAGTACTTCAGGCCCGCCGCCTGCGCGTTAACGAATAGGGTGCTGCGAGGTAGGAGGCGTCGCTTCCGCCGGCGCCCGACGATTATACAGCAAGAGGGCGCGCCGGTAACGGGCGTCAGTGAAGGAGATTAATATGTCCACACAGGTCTTAGAGCAGAGCAGCAAGTCCAGGGCCGAGCTATTCGCGGAGAAGATGCTCGGCGCGATTAACGGGTCCGCGGTGGCGCTGATGACGAGCATCGGCCACCGGACGGGGCTCTTCGACGTGATGGCGGCGCTCCCCCCGTCCTCGCCCGCACGGATCGCCGAGGCGGCGGGGCTCAACGAGCGTTACGTCCGCGAGTGGCTGGGTGCTATGACGACGGGCCTCGTCGTCGAATACGACCCCGGCGCCAACACTTATTCACTCCCGACCGAGCACGCGGCTTTCCTGACGCGCGCGGCCACGCCGAACAACCTCGCCGTGACGGCGCAGTTCGTCTCGATCCTCGGCGCGGTCGAGGACCGGATCGTCGAATGCTTCCGCCACGGGGGCGGCGTCCCCTACGCGGCGTTCGGGCGCTTCCATCAAGTGATGGCCGACGAGAGCGAGCAGACCGTCGTCGCCGGGTTGCTCGATTCGATCCTGCCGCTCGCGCCGGGTCTGGCCGAGGCTCTGCGAGCCGGCGGCGACGTGCTCGACGTAGGATGCGGCAGCGGGCGCGCGTTAAACCGGCTGGCCCGCGCCTTCCCGTCGAGCCGGTTCACCGGCTACGACTTCTCGGAGGAGGCGGTGAGCGCCGCACGGAGAGAAGCCGAGCGTCAGGGACTGACGAACGTGCGTTTCGAGGCCCGCGATGTGACACGACTCGGGGAGAGTGAGGAATACGATCTCATCACGGCTTTCGACGCCATTCACGATCAGGCCCAACCGGCCCTGGTGCTCCGAGGGATCTCGGAGGCGCTGCGCCCCGGCGGGACTTTCCTGATGCAGGACATCCGCGGGTCGCGGCACGTCGAGAAGAACCTCGACCACCCGGTCGCGCCGTTCCTCTACACGATCTCGGCCATGCACTGCATGACGGTCTCGCTGGCCGCCGGCGGCCAGGGGCTCGGCACGATGTGGGGCGAGGAGACGGCCGTCGAGATGCTCGCCGAGGCCGGCTTCCGCCGCGTCGAGGTCAGGCAACTAGCGCACGACTTCATGAACAACTTCTACATCGCGCGGAAGAATTAAGCCGCGCAGGGTCGTGCTTCACCGGCCGCCCTCCGGCCCGCAGGCGGGGCGGAGGGCGGCCGACAGGGAGACTGTGAACAGATGAATCTCGTCATCACACCGCCGCGGTTCGCCGAGGCGAGACTCCACACGGGCGTGAGGCTGCGCTACGCGGAGCAGGGTGATCCGGCCGGCCACGCCGTCATCCTGCTCCACGGCTACACGGACTCCTCGTTCTCATTCAGCCGCGTCCTGCCCCTCCTCGATGCGTCCTACCACGTCTACGCCCTCGACCAGCGGGGCCACGGCGACTCCGAGCGGCCGGCCGGCGGGTATGCGTTACGGGATTTCGCCGCCGACGTGGTCGCGTTCATGGATGAGCTGGGTCTGGAGAGCGCGACCCTCGCCGGCCACTGCATGGGGAGTCTGGTCGCACAGCGGGTGGCTATCGATGCGCCGCGGCGCGTGGCGCGGCTCGCGCTCGTCAGTTCGATGACCGCCGCGAGCCATATCGAGGGCATCTTCGAGCTTCAGCAGGCGGCCGAGGCGTTCGGCGACCTCGTCCCTCCGGAGTTCGCGCGCGACTTCCAGGCCGGCACCGTGTACGGGCCGGTGCCGGCAGATTTTATGGAGGGCGTGGTGGCCGAGAGCCTGAAGGTGCCGGCGCGCGTCTGGCGCGCCACGTTGGCGGGGCTGCTCGCAGACGATCACACGCCCCGGCTCGACCGCATCCGGACGCCGACGCTGATCCTCTGGGGAGAGCAGGACGCGCTGTTGCGGCGCGGCGGGCAGGACACCCTGCTGGGCGCGCTCGCGAATGCCGACTTGAAGGTCTATCCGGAAACCGGCCATTCGCCGCACTGGGAACGGCCGGAGCGAGTCGTGCGCGATCTCGAAGCCTTCATCGCCCGCGCGGAGACGGGATAGTCGCGCGCGCACGACGCCGGGGCGCGCCGGCAGCTGCCGGTACGGGAGGGATCGCGATGGAATTCCTACAGACAGGTCAGACACTCGGGCACTACGTCCTCCTCGATATGCTCGGCGAGGGCGGCATGGGGCGGGTTTACAGGGCCGAGGACACCAAGCTCGGGCGCTTTGTCGCCGTCAAACTCCTGCCCGAAGAGGCGTCGCGTAACGCCAGGGCCAGGCAGCGACTGCTACAGGAGGCGCGCTCGGCCTCGGTGCTCAACCACCCGAACATCGTCACCATCCACTCCATCGAAGAGCACGAGGGCGTCGACTTCATCGTCATGGAGTACGTCGAGGGCGAGACGCTACGGGCCGTGATCGGGCGCGGGCCGCTGGCGCTCGCGCACCTGCTCGACCTGGGCTCGCAGGTGGCCGGCGCGCTCGCCGCCGCGCACTCGTCCGGCATCGTCCACCGCGACATCAAGTCCGAAAACATCCTGCTCGGCCCGCGCGGGCAGGTCAAGGTGCTCGACTTCGGCCTGGCGAAGCCGATAGAGGGCGCGGGCGGCGAAGTGGACGCGGAGGCGGCGACGCGTCTCAACCTGACGGGCGCGGGCACGGTGCTCGGGACGGTTCATTACATGTCGCCCGAGCAGACGCGCGCCGAACAGCTCGACGCGCGCTCCGACATCTTCTCGCTCGGCTGTGTGCTCTACGAGGCCGCCACGGGGAAGCTCCCCTTCCGCGGCACGACCATGCTGTCGGTCATGCACGCCATCACCTCGTCGGAGCCGCGCCCGCCGAGCGGCCTCAGGGCCGACCTCCCCGTCGAGTTCGACCTGATCGTCGAGCGCGCGCTGGCGAAGGATAAGGAGCGGCGCTATGCGTCCGCCTCGGAGTTGGCCGACGCGCTGAAGCTTCTGGGCAGCACGTCCGCGGCCGGCCTCAACTGCCCCGCCGAACAGCCGAACTCCACTGCCGCCGATGACGCCGGCGGCGAGGCGGTAGTCGGGCGCGCGCCCGAGATGGAGAAACTCGACGAACTGCTGCGGCGGGCCATCGAAGGATCGGGGCGCGTCGCCTTCGTCACCGGCGAGCCGGGCATCGGCAAGAGCGCGCTCGTCGGCGAGTTCCTGCGCCGCGCGCGCCGCCAGTGCACGGCCCTCGTCATCTCCAGCGGCCGCTGCGTCGAGCAGTACGGCACGGGCGAGGCCTACCTGCCGTTCCTCGAAGCCGTCGGATCGCTGCTGACGGGGCCGCACCGGGAGCGCATCGTGGCGCTGCTGCGGGCCTACGCCCCCACGTGGTGTTTGCAGTTCCCCGCCGCCTTCGTGTCGACCGTCGCGCTGGAGAAGTTGCAGCAGGAGACGGCCGGCGCGGGCCGCGAGCGTATGCTACGCGAGATGGGCGACATGCTCACGGCCCTGGCCGCGCACTCGCCGGTGGCCCTGGTGCTCGAAGACATCCACTGGGCCGACCCTTCGAGCGTTGACCTGCTCCGCCACCTCTCGCAGCGGGTCGGCGACCAGCGCCTGCTGATCATCGGCACGCATCGGCCGGGCGATGTCGAAGCGTCCGACCATCCGCTCAGGTCGTACAAGCTGGAGATGGAGGCGCACAGCCTCTGCGACGAGATCGCGCTCGGGTCTTTGTCGCAGCCGGCCGTCGCCCACTACCTCGACTCGCGCTTCGCGCCCAACGACTTCCCGCGGGAGCTGGCCGCCCTCATCCACGCCAAGACCGAGGGGCACCCGCTCTTCGTGACGAGCCTCGCGCAATTCCTCATCGAGCGCGGCGACATCACGCGGCGTGGGGACGGCTGGTCGCTCACGCGCCCGCCCGGCGAGATGAGCCTCGAAGCCCCGGAGAACGTGCGCAGCATGATTCGCAAGAAGCTGGAGTCGCTGGGCGGCGAAGACCTGCGCGCGCTCCAGTACGCGAGCGTCGTGGGCGAGGAGTTTCTTTCGACCGTGCTGGCGGGGCTCCTCGGCGCGGACGACGTCGAGCTGGAGGAGCGGCTGGCGCAGGTCGAGCGCGCCTACCGCCTCATCGAGACCGTCGGCGAGGAGGAGCTGCCGGACGGGAGCCTTTCGACGCGCTACCGCTTCGCGCACGCCCTCTACCGCAACGTGCTCTACGGAGACCTCGTCGGCAAGCGACGACGCCTGCTCCACTACCAGGTGGGCGAGCGGCTGGAGCGCCACTACGGCCCACAGTCCGCGCGCATAGCCGCGCAGCTCGCCTCGCACTTCGAGCGCGGCCACGATCACAGGCGGGCGGGAGAATACTTCTCCCGCGCCGGTGACAACGCGGCCGGCCTCTACGCCAATGCGGAAGCTGCCGAGAACTACGGCCGCGCCATCGAGCTGGCGAAGAAGCTCCCGCCGGAGGAGGGCACGGAGCCACTCATCAGCCTCTTCCGGAAGCGTGGGCGGGCGCTGATGGCGCTCGGCCGTTTCGGCGAGGCGGTCGACGACTTCACCGAGATGCTCGGCGAGGCCCGGCGCGCCGGCTCTCCCGAACAGGAGTCCGCCGCGCTCAACGCGCTCAGCATGACCCTCTTTTACTCGCACCGCCTCGACGAGATCACCGAGCGCGCCGACGAGATTCTGCGCGCGGCCGAGCGGGCCGAGTCGGACGCGCTCCGCATCGAGGCGATGCAAGTGCTCGCGCTCAAACACCTCGGCAGCGGCGAACTGGCCGAGGCCGAAAGGATGCTCGACGAGATCATCCAGAGCGCCCGGCGGTTGGGCCACAAGTCGGTGCTGCTCACCGGTCTCGCCTGGCGGGGGATCATGCACTTCTTCCAGACCGAATACGACGAGGCCGTGCGGATGCTGCTGGAGGCCCGCGCGCTCGCGGAGGAGTTGCACGACTCCTTCCTGCTGCTCGAAGGTTACTTCGTGTTGGGGATGGTGCGCGGCAATCAGGGCCACATGTCGGAGGCGTTCGCCACGTTCGAGGCGGGGCTCGAACTGGCCGAGCGCTACGGCGACAAGTTCTGGTCGACGCGCATTCCAAACTGCATCGGCTGGATTTACCGCGAGCTACAGGATTTCGAGAGCGCCATCGCGTACGACCAGAAGGGCGTCGAAGTCGGGCGGAGCAGGGGCGTCCTCGAAGCGCAGGCGAACTCCCTCATCAACCTCGGCATTGATCACGGCCGGGCCGGCCGCGGCGAAAAGACGGCGTCAGCCTTCCGCGAGGTGGAGCAGATCTTCCGGCGCGACGCGTGGTTCCGCTGGCGTTACCAGATCCGCCTCCAGGCCGCGGCGGCCGAACACCAGCTCGCCCTCGGCGACCTCGCCTCGGCCGAGGAGCACGCGCAACGTCTTCAGGAGACCGCCACCCGTTACCGGGCGCGCAAGTACGTCGCCGTCTCGCACAAGTTGCTCGCCGAGGTGGCGTTGGCCCGCGGAGACCTGGAGGCGACGGCCGAAGAGTTGGACGCGGCCCTCGGCGTGCTGCGAACTCATCCTGTTCCGATTGTCGCCTGGAAGACGTACGCCGACCTCGGTAGGCTGCGCGCGCTCAGGGGTGACGAGGCCGGCGCGCTCGAAGCGTTCTCCCGCGCCGCCGCCATCGTGGACGGGATCGCCGCAGCCGTACGCGAGGAGCGCTTACGCGACGTCTTCCTGAACTCCGCCCCCGTCCGGGAAGTGTTCGCCGGCGCGGGCCGGGCGACCGTGGCGGACGCCTTGCGACAACCAGAAATAAGTTGCCCTCGCCCCGCTCAATCAATCCCTTACCAGTCGACGCTCGGCGGCTTTGCCCGAATAGTCGCGCCTGTCCGAAAAGTCTAGGGGCTGTACGAAAAGTCGGTTAGCCTTTGGGCAGCTTGGCGGGCAAGTTTAACTTGTCGTCAATCAGCACGTCGGTTGAAATTCCCGCCACGCGAGCGTAACGCAGCAACACGATAAAAGGCGGCTCGCGCGTTCCCGTCTCAAACCTCGAAATTTGGTGGTAGGTGATAAGGTCTTCCGCCCCTAGACGCTTGAGCATCGCCGTCTGAGACAGACCTAACGCCAAGCGAATCTGCCGCAACTTCTTAGGCAAGCGTTTGATCCGAGGACGCGCCTTCCTGCCCATCAGGAGCGTCCTCCTGACGGGTGCGCGTCCAGCTTGCTTTTATTACAAAATAGTAATAGCCTACGTCCGCTCAACTGTGTCGCCGTGAGAATGAACCTTTCACACTCAACGGCGATGCTCATCACTCAGTCGTGTGAGTTGAGGGTTGAGCTTCGCATTAGCCGTCGCTGGTTTAGAAAGAACGCGGCGCAGAAGATAGCACAAATTCGGTTGCGCCGCCGTCCCTCAATTTGGGTGGGGATGGCGGCGCGGGCGGGGGTTTGCGCCGCAAGGCTCACCTGTCGTGGTGATAAAAGGGATGAGCCTCCCCCGCCCATAAATTCGATGCCCCTCACGATCCTCTTAGTCGAAGATAACCGCCTCGTCTCGGAGGCCGTCCGCGACCTGCTCGAAGGTGAGGGCTGGAGAGTCGAATCGTGCGCCGATGGGAACTGCGCGATGAACCGGGTCGCGGGCGGCATCGCTTACGATCTGTTGCTCTTCGACAACGAGTTGCCCGGCGCGAGTGGGATCGAACTCACCCGATACGCCCGCAGCCTGCCGAGATACCGCACGACGCCGATCATCATGGTCTCGGCGACCGACTGTAGCGCGGAGGCGCGGGGCGCGGGCGTGGACTTGTTCCTGAGGAAGCCCGATGATATTCATTCGCTTGTGGAAGCCGTGAGAAGGCTGACGGAATAATGCGGTTACAGAGAGATTTACATGAAGCCTAAAGCATATCTTCTTGTTTTCGATGGCATGGCGGATTGGGAACCGGCCCACGCGTTGTGCGAAATTAACAAGTCGCAAAAGTATGATGTGGTGGCGGCCGGGTTCTCTGACAAGCAAGTCACAACTATGGGCGGGCTTAAGCTCATATCTGAAATTACAATTCGTGACGTGAATCCGGCCGAAGCGTGCATTTTCATCATGCCTGGTGGAGATATGTGGGAGAGCTGTTCTGATGAAGGGCTTATCGATCTCCTTCACGAGCTTCACGCAGAGAATGTTCCTGTCGGAGCAATTTGCGGGGCGACGTTGGAAATCGCCAGAGCCGGACTTACGCGCAACGTTCGGCATACGAGCAATGGGAAAGAGTATCTAAAGACAATGGTGCCTGATTACCGGGATGAGGAATACTACGTGGATGAGTTGGCAGTTTCAGATAACAATCTGATTACCGCAAGCGGTCTGGGTAGCGTCGAGTTCGGGCGCGAAATCATCCAACAGCTCGGCATTTATAATGAAGGTGACACTAAACTGTGGTTCGACATGTTCAAACGCGGCGTGCTTCCATAGAATGCCGCCGCCGAACGAGTCGTTCGAGCGGGGCGCGCATGGCGCGGCTTTCGTTGGCAAGGCTTGCCGTTACGCAGTTGTGTGCGCGCCCGCTCAGCTTCGGCGTCAGGCGGCTGCGTTGCAGGTTTAACTTTTCACCCTAATAAAAATGAGGGACCGCGCCATGCGGATGAGCCGGCGGAATTTCTTAACCGACGACGCCTCGGCCACAGCGAATCCTTTCCTGCAAGGCAACTTTGCCCCCGTCCGCGAAGAAGTGACGGCCGACGATTTGACGGTGCTCGGCAAGTTGCCGCCGGAGATGGACGGCATGTTCGTGCGCAACGGCCCCAACCCGCAGTTCCCGCCGATCAGGAATTACCACGTGTTCGAGGGCGACGGCATGCTCCACGGAGTGCGAATCCGTGGCGGCCGGGCGAGTTACCGCAACCGCTACATTCGGACTCCGTACTGGAAGGCCGAAAACGCGGCGGGCCGTGCCCTGTTCGGAAGTTTCCTGGACCCGCCCAGTGTCGCCATGCTGGGGCGACTGATGCGAAACGGACTCAAGCGTCTCCCAATGATCAAGAACACGGCGAACACGGCCCTCGTCTGCCACGACGGCCGGCTGTTGGCCCTCTGGGAAGGGGGCGAGCCGCACGAGATTCAAGTCCCAGACCTGGAGACGGTCTGCGCCTACACCTACGGCGGCGGGCTTAAGCATCAGTTCACGGCCCACCCGAAGATAGACCCGGCGACAGGGGAGATGCTGTTTTTTGGCTACAGCATGTTCAAGCCGTCCGTCCAATACGGTGTGGTCAGCGCGCGGGGAGAACTCGCCGGCATCACCACCATCGACATTCCCCGGCCCGTCATCATGCACGACTTCGCCGTCACGCCGCGGCACACCATCTTTCTGGACGTGCCGTTAACGGTCAGCATCAAGCGCCTGCTGCGGGGCCAGCCTTTGCTGAAATTCGAGCCGGAGCGAGGCGCTCGCTTCGGAGTCCTGCCACGCTACGGCAGGGGCCAGGACATCAAGTGGTTCGAGGTCTCTCCCTGCTACGTGTTCCACACGCTGAACGCTTACGAAGACGGCGACGAGGTAGTGCTGCTGGCCTGCCGTACGAAAGAGTTTCCAGACTCATTCTTCATGCCGCCGACCGCGCGGACGGGCGACGCCCCTCCCATCGGCAAAGAGTTCGCGCCCGTGATGTGTCGCTGGCGGTTGAACCTGAAGACCGGAACCGCGCGGGAAGAAGCGCTCGACGACGTGCCCACCGACTTTCCCCGCATCAACGAGGGGCTCGTGGGAACCCAGACACGATACGGCTACGCCTTTAACGTAAATGAGTATAACGAACTACTGAAGTACGACTTTGAGAAAGGCGTGAGCGAACGACACTACCACGGCAAAGTGCGCATCGGCGGGGAGGGCGTCTTCGTGCCGCGCCCGAACGCCCGTGCGGAGGACGACGGTTGGCTCGTGACATTTGTACACGATGAGGGGAACGGCACGAGCGAGTTGATTGTCGTCGAGGCCCAGGACTTCGGCGCGCCGCCGGTGGCCCGTGTGCGGATTCCGGCGCGCGTGCCTTACGGCTTTCACGGGGCGTGGATTCCCGGCGAGATGTTGGCAAAAGGGTAAATTGTTGAGGGCGGGGACGGCGAGAAAAGGCCCGCGCGCCAAGCCCCGGTGTGCGGAAACAGATCGCGTGGAAGTATCAGGATCGCCCGCCGCCTAACAACTCATTCCGCCGGGCTCGCGCATAGCGCTGCCTTCATGCCGCGTTGCGCGTGCGCTTGAAATTAATAAGGAGTCGGAGCGGTTCGCTGACGAGCTTAGGATATGAGGCTCCAACTATTTGGAACAAAAATAGTGTCGGCGGGGTTTTATCAACAGACTTCTTAGATTGGAAACGGGGGAACGATTGGGAAGTTCAAGCAGAAACAGTTACCAGAATCCGCTCGTCACTTTAGAAGTGCCGTCACGCGATCACCTAAATTTTATGAGAAAAATACTTTTCGCCGTTATCGTCGCTTTGCCACTTTTAGTTTGCGGTTCCGCCTCCGCCCAACAAACTTTTGATGCCCGAAAGATGGACGGCCTGTTTGATGTGCTGGAATCAAACAACAAGATGATGGGCGTGGTGACGATCACCAGAGACGGCAAGACTGTCTATAACCGGGCTCTGGGTTATTCGAGAGTTTCGGGCGCGGAAAAGGTCAGGAACAGTGGGGCGACGAAATTCCGCATTGCTTCTTTGACCAAGACGTTTACCGCGGTCATGATTTTTCAGCTAATTGACGAGAAGAGATTGACGCTGGAGACAAAACTGTCAAAATTCTTTCCTCAAATCGCCAACGCCGACAGAATCACGATTGAGCAAATGCTGGTTCATCGAAGCGGGATCCATAATTTTTCGCTGGACGAGGATTACCAGGAATGGAAAATTAAGCCGCATACAAAGAAAGAGATCCTCGCCCGTTTCGCCGCCTATAAACCTGAATTCAATCCGAACGAAAAAGAGGTATACAGCAACACCGCTTACGTTTTGCTGGGTTACGTCATTGAATCCCTGACCAACTCAACTTACGGCGAACAACTGAACAAGCGGATCGTCAAAAAGATCGGTTTGAAGAATACTTTCGTCGGCGGGGACATCAACCCCTCAAACGGCGAAGCACTCCCTTACACTTTTGCCGACGGCAAATGGAATCAGGTAGCCAAAAGTACTGATCTGAGCAACTCCGCCGGCGCGGGTGCGATCGTTTCATCAACCTCCGACATCAACCTCTTCCTTGCGGCGCTGTTCGATAAAAAGTTGATCAGCGAAGAGTCATTACAATCGATGACGACGCCGCCAGTCGTCACGGGCGACGACACGGCGAAAGGCGTCGCCCGGATGGCTTTCAACAACAGAACGAAGATCGGCTTTACTTACGACGGCTCAATTGACGCGTTCGGCTCGGTCTATTTTTACGTGCCCTCGGACAGGCTCGGAGTTGCCATTACGACCAACGGAGAAAACTATCCTTCCGGCGAAATTTTTTGGCTCGTCATGAGAATACTCTACGGCGCGCCAGCATCAATTCCGTCGTTCACGCCCGTCACTTTACCGGATGAAAAACTCTCGAAGTACGAAGGCACGTATACGCTCACAGCGACGGATCTAAAAGTAACCATCAAGAAAGCGAACTCAAAGATAGTCGCCCAAATGACCGGGGAGCCTCCGATGACGTTAGAGGCGACAAGCGAAACGAAGTTTCAGTTTGAGCCTGACGGCGTTCTGGTCGAATTTCAAAGCAACGAAGCGGGCGAGGTCAATCGGGTTTCGATATATAAAGACCGGCAAAAATCATTCTGGGTAAAAGCGCGATAGTTGTAGGGAGACGCCGCCGGGAGGCTGTCGGCTACCTCTGGAAAGAGAAGGAAGTATAATCGGAAGTGAAGCGGGAGGGCAACGATGCCGGCTTACGTGGTGGTCGAGATCGAGGTGCTGGACGCCGAAACTTACGAGACCTACAAGCAGCTCGCGCCGCCCGCGATAGCCGCTTACGGCGGGCGCTATCTGGTCAGGGGCGGCGCGGTCGAGACGCTCGAAGGCGGTTGGTCGCCGAAGCGGTTCGTCATCGTCGAGTTCCCCTCGGTCGAGCGCGCGAAAGCGTGGTGGGGCTCCGGCGAATACGAGCGCGCGAAGGCGCTGCGCCAGCAGTCGTCGCGCACCGAGATGATCGTCGCGGAAGGACTCTGACGCGACGCCCCCTTCGGCGGCGCGTGCCAGCGCCCCCGTAAGAAATCAAACATCCTGCTCGCCCTGCTCGCCCGCCGTGCGCCCCCCGTCGAAGAGTCGCGCGGGCGCGACGCGCGCCAACTCCGCCGCGACTCCGCGCAGCAATCCGGCGTCGGAGGCGCGAAAGCCGCAGCGCGCGAGCGTGTCCGAGACGCCGCGGACGAAGCGGCGTCGCTCGCGCTGCGCCGCGACGGCGCGTAGGAAGTCGAGGTATCGGGCGGCGCTCCCTTCGACCGAGTGCTCGGCGAGGGCGTGCCGCCGCGCGTTCGCGCCGATGCGTCGGCGCAGCGGCTCGTCCTCGATGAGCCGCGCGAGGTGGGCGCGGAGCTGCGCGCCGCCCGCCTCACCGGCGTCGATCTTGACGACGCAGTCGTCCGGCAGCTCCGCGTACCATCCGACGTTCGAGACGACGACCGGCACGCCCGCCGCCAGCGCGCGGCAGACCGTCCCCGAAGTCTCGCCGACCGTCCGCTCGCGCAGGCTCACGACCACGTCGGCGGCGGCGAGCCGCGCCTTGAACTCCGCGAGCGCGACGCGGCCCGTCACCTCGACGCGATCGGCCAAGCCGCGCCCGGCGGCGAGTTCCCGCGCGTCGAAGTCGTTGTGCTCCCCGACCAGCGTGAAGCGGAACTCGTGCCCCTCCCTGAGCGCGGCGAGCGCGTCCAACACCCGGCCGAAACTCTCCGCCGTGACGTGCCCGAACGAGGCGAGTTCGACGACGCCCCGCACGGCTTCCACTCCTCTCATCGCGCCGCAGACGGCGTGATGGTTGATCCGCGCGCAGGGCGTGGCGGGCGCGATCTGCGCCAGTCTCTCGCGGCTCCACTCCGAGTGGACGATGACGCCGTCGGCTTCGCGCAAGAGCCGGCAGTTGAGCGGGAACTCGGCGGGCCGCGCGTAGAGAGGCGGGGCGGAGCCCGAGGCCAGGGCGCGCGAGGCTTCGGCGCGCGCCCGCGCGCCGTGGCACGCGCCCAACTCGTCGAGGTAGACGTTCGCGTCGCCCCGCTCGCGCGCGAGAGCGAGGAAGAAGGACTGGAGCGCGAAGTCGTGGAGGACGACGACGCCGGGGAAGGCGCGCGCCGCACGGTAAATCCCGGCGTGGTAGCGGTGATCGTTGCCGACGTGGTAGACGACCGCGTCGTAGCCGCCGAGACTTTCGAGGCGCGACGGGTCGGCGCGGTAGTCGAAGAAGCGGAAACGCTCGCGCACCTCCGCGCTCGACGGCGCGAAGCCGTCGACGAAGAGATCGATCTCCGCGCCCGCGGCGAGGTGCGGCAAAAGCTCCTCGCTGTAATCCGAGATGCCGGAGCGCTGCGGGTTGAGCGGGCTGAAGTACGCGAGTCTCATGATGCGATGGTCAATTGATTGTTTATCCAGTTATTCGGTCGCGCCCGCCCGTCGCGTCGCGCGCCGCGCTCAGCCCGCGGCTGTGATGATCCGCTCCGCCACGCGCTCCCAGGAGAGTCCGAGCGCGAGGATTTTTTCGCGCCCGCGCGCGCCCATCCGCCGCGCCAGCGCGCGATCCGCGTAGAGGGCGTCGAGGCGCGCGGCGATCTCGCGCGGGTCGGGCGCGACGAGAAACCCCGTCTCGTTATCTTCGACGAACTCGGTCGCGCCGCCGCCGTCGGCCGCGACGACGAGCGCGCGCCCCGCGTACATCGCTTCGAGCGAGACGTAGCCGTAGTCCTCGTCGAAGGGCAGGTAGCAGACGGCGAGCGCCTCCGCGTAGAGCGAGACCATCTCGCCCTCCACGACGAAGCCGGGCAGGCGGACGCGATCGGCCACGCCCAGTTTTTTGGCGAGCGCGCGCAGGCCCGCGAGCGCCGCGCCGCCGCCCGCGACGACGGCGCGCACGGGCGTTTGC
>DATLMC010000063.1:0-6681 GCA_035537435.1 Pyrinomonadaceae bacterium
TTCTCTGAGGGCGTGGGCGCACGCGGAGACGGTGGCGCCGGTGGTGAACACGTCGTCGACGAGCAGCACGCGCTCGCCGCCGACGAGGCGCGGGCGTGCGACCTCGAAGGCGTCGGCGACCGTCTCCCGCCGCGCGCGGGCGTCCATCCCGGCGCGGTGTCGCTCTGCGTGTTTGACGCGGCGCACGCTCCACTCGTCGAGCGGGAGGCGGGAGAGGGACGCGACGGCGCGCGCCAGTTGCGACGCCTGGTTGAAGCCGCGCTCGCGCTCGCGCTCCGGGTGGAGCGGCACGGGCACGACCCGCGTCGCGGCGTCGAGCGGCGCGCGCCTCTGCGCTTCGTGGAGGAGGCCCGCGAGGCGCGACGCGACGTGCGGCTCGTGCTTGAGTCTCAACACGGAGGCGCGCAGCGCGCCCTCGTAAACCCCGACGGCGCGCGCCGCCGTGAACTCCCACTCGTCGCAGCGATGACAACGGACGCCGCCGCGGAACTCTTCGGCGACGGCGGCGTGCGAGAGCGCGCCGCACTTCCAGCACGCCGGCTCGCCGCCGGTGAAGACGCGCGCCGCGCCCCAGCACGCGGCGCAGGCCGGGGCGTCCGAGCGACGCTCGACCGACGCCGCCTCGCACGCCGCGCAGCGCAGCGGGTAGAAGAGCGCGAGCGCGGCGTCGCAGATTGAATCGAGTTGGCGCGTGAGTTTCACCAATCGTGAGTTCCGCCGATAGGGGCGTCGCCTTTTGCGCGAGAGCATACACGAAAACAGCCCGCCGATCCGAACGGCTCGGATCGGCGGGCTGTGAAAATTTTTCGCCGGCAGACTCTTCGCGGCGGCGGAGGCGGTTGATCGCCGCTCGCCCCCGCCGTGTCGCCCCTATTCCTCTTCGGTGTTGAGCAGGCCGCGCTCCTGCAAATCCTGACACTTCAGGCAGTAGCGCGCCCACGGCACGGCTTCGAGTCGCTTCTCCGAGACGGGCTCGCCGCAGTTGACGCAATCGCCGTACTCGCCCGCCTCGACGCGCGCCAGCGCCTCGTCGATGTGTTCGAGCAGCCGCCGGTCGTTCGCCGACATCGAGATCAGCAGCTCCTTCGTGTAGGCGTTCGCCGCCATGTCGGCCGGGTCTTGCGTCGCCTCCAGGTCGCGCTCCCGGCTCGACAACTCCGCCTCGTTCACCTGTTTGAATAGCCCCTCGCGCCGCTCGAGCAGCCGGTCGCGGTACGATTTCATTTTACGTTTATCCATACTTATCCTCGCTTCCCCCTTGCCCGAAAACATTCTTTGATCAGAGTCCCGCGAGCCCTGCACGCGAGCCGGAAATAATAACCCCTGCGGCGCAAAATCGAAAACCGGGAACGCCCTTTACTTCTGGTAGGGCAGCCCGCGCACGATCGTGAACGCGCGGTAGAGCTGTTCGGCGGCGACGACGCGCGCCATCTCATGCGTCAGCGTCAGCCGCGACAGCGACCAGCGCACGTCCGCGCGCGATTTAATCTCCTCGGTCACGCCGAGGTGTCCGCCGACGACGAACGCGACCTCTTTCCGCCCCCCGCCCAGCCACCCTTCGAGCCGCGCCGCCAGCTCGTGCGAGCTGAACTGTTGACCCTCCACGTCGAGCAGCACGGCGAGCGCGCCCGATGAGAGCGCGCCGCCGATCCTCCGCGCCTCCTCTTCGAGCACCGCCCTGTCGGTCGCGCCCGACCCCTCGCGCAATTCCGTCACCTCCGTGCGGCAGAAGCGCGAGAGCCGCCCCACGTAATCCTCGACGAGCGCGCGCGCGTGCTCGTTCTTCGTCTTCCCGACCCAGATGAGGCGCAGACGCACAACCGAAAGTGATGAGGGCGGAGGGATGAGGGATGAAAGCACCGCTGACTTCGATCAGCTCCTCTTCCATCCTCCACTTCATCCCTCATCCCTCATCCTTCATCCCTCCATAACGCGCCAGCTTCTCGTACAAGTTCTTGCGGCTGATGCCGAGCAGGCGCGCCGCCTCAGACTTGTTGCCGCGCGCCGCCGCCAGCGTCTCGACGACGTACCGCGCTTCGAGTTCGGCGAGCGTGAGCCTGCGCCCGCGCCTGCCCCTGAGTGCCGCCGCCGCGCGCAGGGGTTCGGGCAGGTGCTCCGCGCCGACCTCTTCGCCGTCCGCGACGATGACGGCTCGCTCTAAGACGTGCGCGAGTTCGCGGACGTTGCCGGGAAACTCGTACTCTTCGAGCAGCGCGAGCGCGGGCGCGCCCACCTTCCGCGCGCGCCGCCCGTGCTTGCGCGCGAAGGTCTTCAGAAACTGCCGCGCGAGCGGCGCCACGTCGCCGCGCCGCTCGCGCAGGGGCGGGACGTGGATGCGCACGACGTTCAGGCGGTAGAAGAGATCGGGGCGGAAAGAGCGGCGGCCGACGGCGTCCTCCAGATCGACGTTCGTCATCGCGACGAGCCGCGCGTCGACGCGGACGGTGCGCCGCCCGCCGAGCCGCTCGAACTCCCTGCGCTCGATGACGCGCAAGAGTTTCGCCTGTGCGTCGGTCGTGAGGTGAGCGATCTCGTCGAGCGCGAGCGTGCCGCCGTCGGCGGCTTCGAGCCGCCCCGGCTTCGCGGAGGTCGCGCCGGTGAACGCGCCGCGCTCGTAGCCGAACAGCTCGGCTTCCAGCAGTTCCGCGGGCAGCGCCGCGCAGTCGATCTTGACGAACGGCGCGCTCGCCCTGCGGCTGCGCGAGTGGATGAAGCGCGCGACCTCCTCCTTACCCGCGCCCGACTCGCCGGTGACGAGAACGTTCGCGTCGGTCGTCGCGACGCGCTCAGCGAGGCGTACGACCTCGCGCATCGCCTCCGATCTCGCGACCGGCTCCGTCACGCCCTCTCGCCCGCCGCGGGGGCGGGCGTCGCCGTGACGCCGGGCGGGAGCGCGACGCGACCCGCGTCGCGCCACAGGCGTTCGAGATCATAGAAGCGGCGCGCCTTCTCCTCGAAGACGTGGAAGACGAAATCGCCGTAGTCGAGCAGCACCCACTCCGCGCCGCGGTAGCCCTCGACGCGCGCGGGCCGCCGGCCGTTCTTCTTCAGCCGCTCGACCACCTCGTCCGAGATCGCCTGCACCTGCCGCGCGTTCGTCCCCGTCGCGATGAGGAAGTAGTCCGTGAAGCTCGCGACCTCACCCACGTCGAGCACGACGAGGTCGAGCGCCTTCTTGTCGTCCGCCGCGCGCAGGGCCGCGACGACGAACTCGTCGAGCGGCTCTTTCGCCGCGCCCGGCGGCGCGACCGGGTTCGCGCCGCCCGACCGCGCGCTCACGCCCTCGTCGGCCGGCTGTGTCTTAGCCGCGTCGCCCCCCGCGCCTCTCTTCGTCGCGCGCGGGGTCGCCTCTTCCCTCTGTTGCTCGTCTGGTGTCATGCCTGAACTCTGTAAAGCCCGTACTTGTCGATGTAAGCCGCGACCGCGCGCGGCACGCGCAAACTACCGGGACTGTCGCCGCGCGCGACCCCGCGCCTGACCCCGGTCGCCGAAACGTCTTCGCTCACCGCGTCGCTCAGAAAAATCTTCGGCGGCTCGCTCTCCTCGACCGCCCGGCGCGTCTGCCCGGCCGGAGCGCCGCGCAAGTCTACGACGCGCGCGCGAATCTTAACCGGCACGTGGTCAAAGCTCAAACCGTAGCCGGGGCGCGTGACGACCACGTGGTCGCACATCTCCAGCAGCCGCTCCCACTCGCGCCACGTCGCGATCTCCGCCCACGAGTCCGCGCCCATCACGAAGAAGAGCCGCGCGCCGACGAACTCGTCGCGCAGCCGCGCGACGGTCTCGACCGTGTAAGGGCGCTCCGGCGCGTCGAGCTCAATCGACGAGACTCGGAAGCCTTCCTCATCCTGCGTCGCGAGCGCGAGCATCGCGTGGCGGTGCCACGGCGAGGTGGGCGGCGCGCTGCGCTTGTGCGGCGCGATGTGCGCCGGCACGAACAGCAGCCCGTCGAGCGCGAGCAGTTCGACGAGGCTGCGCGCGACCGCCAGGTGCCCGTCGTGGACGGGATCGAACGTGCCGCCGTAGAGAGCAATTCGTTTCGCCTGACTCATCGAACTTCGCGCGCCGTCCGTCCGCGCCTGGCCGTCACGGCGCTTCGGCGTCCGCGCCCTCGCGCAGATCGACGACGACCGCCTTCAACTCTTCGAGCCGCGCCGCGACCGCGCCCACCAACTCGCGCACGTTGCGGTTCGCGACCGCGGAGATTTCGTGAAACTCGCGCCCGTCTGCGGCGACGCGCCGCCGCAGCGCTTCGAGCCGTTCGGGATCGTCGAGCGCGTCCAGCTTCGTCGCGACGACGATCTGCGGTCGCCCGGCTAGTTGCGGGTCGTAGGCGACGAGCTCTCGGTTGATCGTCTCGTAGTCGGAGACGGCGTCGCGCCCCGAAGCGGACGAGACATCGACGAGGTGCAGTAGCAGTACGGTGCGCTCGACGTGGCGGAGGAAGCGGTCGCCGAGCCCCGCGCCGCCGTGCGCGCCCTCGATCAGACCGGGGATGTCGGCGACGACGAACGTGCGGTACTCGCCGAGATCGACGACGCCGAGGTGCGGCTCCAGCGTCGTGAAAGGGTAATCGGCGATCTTCGGCTTCGCGGCCGAGATGGTCGAGATCAGAGTGGACTTGCCCGCGTTCGGGAAGCCGACCAGGCCGACGTCGGCGAGCAGCTTGAGTTCGAGTTGCAGCTCGCGCTCCTCGCCCTCGCCGCCCTCCTGGTGGTAGCGCGGCGCGCGGTTGGTCGAGGTGGCGAAGTGCGCGTTGCCGAAGCCGCCGCGCCCGCCGCGCGCGGCGAGCCAGCGCTCGCCCTCGTGCGTGAGATCGTGGAGCAGGTCGCCCAGCTCGGTGTCCAAGACCTGCGTCCCGACGGGCACGCGCACCAGCACGTCCTCGCCGGCGCGCCCCGAACGGTTCGAGCCCTCGCCGTGGCCGCCGCGCTCGGCCGAGTGCTCAGGGTTGTAGCGCAGGTGCAGCAGCGTGTTCACGCCGGAGTCGGCGACGAGCCACACGTCGCCGCCCTTGCCGCCGTCGCCGCCCGAAGGCCCGCCGCGCGGCACGAACTTCTCGCGCCGGAAAGCTGTCACGCCGTTCCCGCCGTGACCCGCCTTCACCTTTATCTTGACCCGATCAATAAACATTGAGGAATGCGGATTTCGGATTGCGGATTCGCGAGCCCTGGATGGTAGACGAAAAGCGTTTAGGGTTTCGAATCCGCAATCCGAAATCCGCAATCTAAAATCGAACGACGCCCGTCGCTCGTCCGTATGGGGCGTGCGCGGGCGTCGTGAGACGGCTCGTGTGATCCGCCTGAAACTTTACGCGGCGGCGGTCGCCTCCGGCGGCGCTGCCGGCGCGGACGCGGGGTAGACGCTGATGAACTTGCCCTGCCGCCCCTTGTCCTCGAACTTCACGAAGCCGTCGATGAGCGCGAAGAGCGTGTCGTCCTTGCCGCGCCCGACGTTCTTGCCCGGCTTCCACTTCGTCCCGCGCTGGCGCGCGAGGATGTTGCCGCCGAGAACCGCCTCGCCGCCGAACTTCTTCAGACCCAACCGCTGCGAGTTAGAATCGCGACCGTTGCGCGATGAGCCGACGCCTTTTTTGTGTGCCATGATGAAACCTCAAATAGTCCGTCGTCCGTGGTCAGTTGTCCGTTGTTTGTGATCGCTGTGATGAGTCCTCAAGTGGTGACTTGAACGACTAACCACGGACGACGGACGACGGACAGTTTTATCCTATCGTGTCGATCTTCACCGCGGTGAAGCCCTGGCGGTGACCCTGCTTGCGCTTGTACTGCTTGCGCCGCTTCTTCTTGAAGACGATGATCTTCTCGCCGCGCCCGTGCTCGACGACCGTCCCCGTCACGCGCGCGCCGTCGACCGCCGGCGTGCCGATCTTCGTCTCGTCGCCGTCGGCGACGACCAGGGCTTCGAGCTCGACCGTCTCGCCCGCCTCCCTGTCAATCGAGGGAAGGCGCACGGTCGCGCCTTCCTCGACGCGGAACTGCTTGCCGCCCGACCTGATGATTGCGTAAGCCATCTCGGATACTCCTCAGACGCGAAAATCCCTCTCGGGGAAGTCGTTCAGTATAAAGGTGGTTAACCGCGCCAGTCAACCGCCCGGCGGCGCGTTTACCCGGCTCAGGCCCTGGCGACCTTCGCGCCGCCGTTGGCGCGCTGGAGGAATCGCTCCATGAACTTCGTCGAGTAGTTGCCGGAGATGAACTCCTCGTCCTCCATGATCATGCGGTGCAGCGGCACGGTCGTCTTGATCCCCTCGACGACCATCGCTTCGAGCGCCCTCCTCATCCTCATGATCGCCAGTTCGCGCGTGCGCGCGTGGACGATGAGCTTCGCGATCATCGCGTCGTAGTAGGGCGGCACGTAGTAGCCGGGGTAGACCGCCGTGTCCACCCTCACGCCGGGACCGCCCGGGATGTTGAAGGCGGTGACGAGCCCCGGCGAGGGCACGCCCGTCAGCGGGTCTTCGGCGTTGATGCGGCACTCGATGGAGTGGCCGACGATGATCACGTCCGACTGTGTGAACGCCAGCTCCTCGCCCTCGGCGACGCGAATCTGGTTGCGCACGATGTCGGCGAGCGTGACCATCTCGGTGACGGGGTGCTCGACCTGGACGCGCGTGTTCATCTCCATGAAGTAGAAGCGCCCGTCCTCGTCCAGGAGGAACTC
>DATLMC010000064.1:0-8103 GCA_035537435.1 Pyrinomonadaceae bacterium
CCTGAAGGGTAAATATTGGCTGCCGCGTCCGTAAGCACAGAACTCGAACGCATCCTCGCGGGGGACGCGCGGGCGGTGGCGCGCGCCATCTCGAAGGTGGAGGATGGCGTCGAGGGCGCGGCGGGGCTGATGAAGTCGATCTTCCCCCACACGGGGCGCGCGCTCGTGGTCGGCGTCACGGGCTCGCCCGGCGCGGGGAAGTCGTCGCTGGTGGATAAGCTGGCGCTGCTCTACCGGAGACGCGGCGAGCGCGTCGGCATCGTCTGCGTCGATCCTTCGAGCCCGTTTTCGGGCGGCGCGATCCTGGGCGACCGGATCAGGATGCAGACGCTGGGGCTCGACGCGGGCGTCTTCATCCGCTCGATGGCCACGCGCGGCCACCTCGGCGGTCTCGCGCGCGCGAGCGCCGACGCGGTCTCGATCCTCGACGCCGCCGGCTACGAGAAGATCATCGTCGAGACGGTGGGCGTCGGGCAGGACGAGGTCGAGATCGTGAAGGCGGCGGACGTATCGGTCGTCGTGCTTGTGCCCGGCATGGGCGACGACGTGCAGGCGATCAAGGCGGGCATCATGGAGATCAGCGACGTTTTCGTCATCAACAAGGCCGACCGCGACGGCGTGCTGCGTACCGAGAAGGAGCTGGAGGCGCTGCTCACCCTCGCCGTGCGCCCCGACGGGTGGGAGCCGCCAATCGTCAAGACCGTCGCGACCGAGAGCAAGGGCGTCGAAGAACTCGCCGCGGCAATCGCGCGCTACCGCGACTTCCAACGCGAGGGCAAAGTGAGCCTCGAACGCCGCGCGTCAATCGCGCGCTGGCGCATCCTCGAACTCCTGCGCGAACGCCTCCTCGCGCGCGCCGTCGGCGGCGAGGGCGCGGACGCACGACTCGACGCCCTGGCTTACGAAGTCGCCGAGAAGCGGCGCGACCCTTACTCCGCCGTCGACGAGTTCATGGCGGCGGGCGTTCTCGGTGAGGCGCGAGGTGAATAAGAGTAACTGTCAGTTGTCCGTAGTCAGTTGTCAGTCGTGTGCGGCTGGCGAATAGGACGCTCAGGTTAGAAGCTGGCAAAGGACTACGGACTAAGGACTAAGGACAACTGACGAATGAAGATCGAGCACATCGGGATCGCCACGCCGAAGATCGAGGACGCGCTCGCGTTCTGGCGCGACGCGCTCGGCCTGACCGTCGTCCACACGGAAGAGGTCGCGGAGCAGGGCGTGCGCGTGGCGATGCTGCCGGTGGGCGAGCCGCGCGTCGAGCTGTTGGAGCCGACGCACGCGGGCTCGCCGGTGGCGAAATTTTTGGAGAAGCGCGGCGCAGGGATTCACCACATCGCCGTGCGCGTCGAAGACATCCGCGCCGCGCTCGCGCGACTGAAGCGGCAGGGCGCGCGCCTCATCGACGAGGAGCCGCGCGTCGGCGCTGAAGGGTGCCTCGTCGCGTTCGTGCACCCCGCCTCGGCGGGCGGCGTGCTGCTCGAACTGGTCGAGCGCGCGCCGGGAACAGATCAGAAACTTAAGGGAGAGTAGTGGTTTTGAGTTACAAGAAGAGCCTCGCAAGCCTCACGTTCGTTTTCGCGATCACAACCTGCGCCGCCGCGCAGAAGCCGCGCCCGCCGCGGCCGAAGGCGACTCCGGCGCGTCCCGTGTCTAACGGCGTGATGCCGAAGCAGGGCATCGCGCTCTCGGGCTCAGACCTCGCGCTGCTGGTCAGGGCTCTGGGCGTCCCCACGGAGGCGCGCGTCCGACTCGAAGGCGACGCGGAGGCGCGCAAGGCCTTCGTCGAAGACCTGAGGGAGATGTTCGCCGTCGCGGAGGAGGCGCGCGCCGCGGGCTTCGCCGGGCGACCCGACGTTAAGTACCAACTCTCGCTCTCGCGCTCGTTCGTGCTCGCGCGCGACTACGCGAGGACGCGCGGAACCGCGGGGGCGACCTCGCTGGAGCAGGTCGTGAGCAAGGAAGAGGTCGCCGCGTTCCTAAAAGAGCCGGGGCAGGAGCAGCAGTTCGCGGAGTTCATGCAGGACTACGTGAAGAACAACCCGCCGCCCGGCGGGCAGGTGCCCGCGCAGCAGAGGCAGGAGTTGCAGAACAACTGGGCGAACGTGATGATCGCCGCGCGCAAGGGCGTCGCCGCGGGGCTCGACCGCCAGCGCGGGACCGAAGTGATGGTCGCCTACCAGCAGGCGCGGCTGCTCGCGGGCGCGTACTTCAGAGAAGTGCTCAGGCAGCGCACGTCGGCGACCGACCAGGAGATCGACGCCTACGTCGCCGCCCACCCGGAGCTTGATCAGTCGAAGCTGCGCGCCCGCGCCGAAGAGGTCGCGCGGCGCGCGCGCGCGGGCGAAGACTTCGCGGTGCTGGCGCACGAGTTCTCCGCCGATCCGAGCAACAAGGAGAAGGGCGGCGACCTCGGCTGGTTCGGTCGCGGCATGATGGTCAAGCCCTTCGAGGAGGCCGCCTTCGCGCTCAAGCCGGGTGAGGTGAGCCCGGTCGTCGAATCACAGTTCGGCTTCCACGTCATCAAGATGGACGAGCGTAGAACGTCGAAGGACGAGCAGGGCAAGGACGTGGAACAAGTGCACGCGCGCCACGTCCTGATCGCGTCGGGTGATCCGTCCGCACGGCAACAACCGCCGCGGGAGCGCGCGCGGGCGGCGGTCGAGGCGGAGAAGCGTAATCGCGTGATCGAAGAGATCGCCTCGCGCTCGCACGTCCTGATCGCCGAAGACTTCGAGGATGCCGCGCCGCAAGGATCAGCGCAGCCCACCGCGCCGACCGCGCAGCCGCAGGCCACGAACGCGAAGCCAACCGGGAGCCCCGCGGCGAAGCCGGGCACGAAGCCCGCGCCCGCCGCACGCCCGCGCCGCAGGCGTCCGTGACGCACGTGAGCGCCGGCGCGACGAAACAGACTTTTCATGTCACGGGAATAAACGGAAGAGAAGGAAACGCGAATGATTACATGCAAACATTGCGGGACGGTGATGCCCGAAGATCAGAGCGTGTGCCCCGGCTGCGGCGCGCAGGTGACGGCCGAGGCTGAAAGCGGGCTGGCGGACGCGACCGCGGTCGCGTCCGCCGAGACGACGCCGCTCGACGCGGCCGCCGCGACCGGAGCCACCCCCGACGAATACGGCGCGGACGACGCCGACGAGGCGGATGCCGCGAGCGTGGAGCGCGGGGCGGACTCCGCCGCGCCCGTTGCCGCGACCCGGCCGTTAGACGCGCCGGCCGCCGCGCCGCGCGCGGGCACGCCGCGCGCGGGCGGGATGAGCTCGACGACGAAGGCGATGATCGTCGCGGGCATCGCCGTCGCCATCGCGCTGGCGCTGATCGTCTGGCAGGTGGCGGCTCGCCGTTCGCGCTCCGTCACGCTCACGCAAGACGACGTGGCCGAGATCGTCAAGGGCATGGTGCGCTCGCCGCAGGAGCTGTCGATGGTCGCCGCCAGCGACGAGCAGCGCAAAGATTTCGCGCGTCAGTTGCGCGAGTACTTCGCGCTCTCGCAGGAGGCGCGCGCCGCGGGGATCGCCGACAAGCCGGAGACGCAGCGGCAGCTCGAAACGATCCGCACCTTCGTCTACGCGCAGTCCTTCGCGCAGAAGAAGCAGGAGGCGGGCATGACCAACCCGGATCAGCTCTTCACGAAGGACGAGGTCGCGGCATTCCTCAAGCAGCCGGGGCAGGATCAGAAGTTCGAACAGTTCCTGAAGGACGTGCAGGACTTGGGGATGCTCCCGTCGGCGGCCAACATGCCCGCGGAGCAGCGCGACCGGCTGAAGAACGAGTTGTGGGGGCCGATGTCGGTCGTCGCGGGCAAGGCGAAAGCCGCGGGGGTCGATAAGGAGCGCCGCACGCAGCTCCTCATCCAGGTGCAGGAGGCGCAGGTGCTCGCGCGCAAGTTCTCGGAGCAGAACGCGAAGGCGCTCGAAGAGAAGACGAAGGCGACCGACGCCGAGATCGACGCCTACATCGCCAAGCACCCCGAACTGGACGAGAGCAAGACGCGCGCGCAGGCTGAAGAGATCGCGAAGCGCGCGCGCGGCGGCGAGGACTTCGCCAACCTGGCGAAGGAGTATTCGACCGATCCGAGCAACAAGGACAAGGGGGGCGACCTCGGCTGGTTCAAGCGCGGGATGATGGTCAAGCCCTTCGAGGAGGCCGCCTTCGCGCTCAAGCCTGGCGAGGTGAGCGGCGTCGTCGAGACGCCCTTCGGCTTCCACGTCATCAAGATGGACGAGCGTAGAACGTCGAAGGACGAGCAGGGCAAGGACGTCGAAGAGGTGCATGCGCGCCACGTCCTGCTCAAGCACACCGCCGCGGGCGGTGCCCAGCAGTCGCCCATGATGGGCGCGCCGCCCGCCCCGCGCGAGCAGGCGCGCGCGGCGGTCGAGAAGGAGAAGCGCCAGAAGTACATCGACGACATCGCGCAGCGCAGGCACGTCTCCGTCCCCGACGACTTCAAGATCGACGCGCCGGCGCTCCCGCAGGCTCCGCCGCCCGGCATGGGCGGGGACGAAGGTCTGCCCGGCGAGAATCCGGCGCCGGAGCAGCCGCCCGCGAAGAACACGAACACGAAGGCGGGGAAGGGTAAATAAGAGCTGTCAGTAGTCAGTAGTCAGTGGTCAGTTGTCCGTCGCTCATCTCTGCCGGACTCTCGTTCCCTGGGCGAGTGAGCGAAGACGCGGCTCTGATCAAACGCCCGACCACTGACAACTGACTACGGACAACTGACGGTTTTATGTATTTCGGCGACTACCGCGTGGAGATCGTGCCGGACGCCCTGTTCCGGCTGGACGGGGGCGCGATGTTCGGCGTCGTGCCGCGCTCTCTGTGGTCGCGCGAGTCGCCGCCCGACGCGGAGAACCGCGTGAGGCTCGGCGCGAACTGCCTGTTCGTCGAGGCGGGCGGAGAGCGCGTCATCGTCGAGACCGGCGTCGGCGACAAGTGGTCTGCGAGGCAGTCGGAGATGTACGGCGTCGGGCGCGAGCGCCCGCTCGGCGAGTCCGTCAAGGCGATCACGGGTTACAGCCCCGGAGAGATCACGGTCGTCGTCAACACGCACCTGCACTTCGATCACGCGGGCGGCAATACGAGGCTCGGCGAAGGCGGGCGCGTCGTCCCGACGTTCCCGAACGCGCGCTACCTCGTCTCAAGGGACGAGTTCGAGCACGCCGAGTCGCCCCACGAGCGCGACCGGGCGAGCTACCTCGCGGAGAACTGGCGGCCGCTGATCGAATCGGGTCAGCTCGAATTGAGGGAGGCGACCTACGAGGTCGTGCCGGGCTTGCGGATGGAGTGCGTGCCCGGTCATTCTCGCACGATGCAGTGCGCGCGCCTTGAACGCGGCGGGCGCACCCTCTACGGCTTCGCCGATCTCGTCCCGACGCGCGCGCACGTCCCTCCGGCGTGGGTGATGGGTTACGACCTCTACCCGGTCGAGACGCTCGAAGCCAAGAAGCGACTGCTGCCGCAAGCCGCGCGCGAGGGTTGGCTCTGCCTCTTCTACCACGACGCGGAAGCGCCGCTCTGCCGCCTCGTCGAAGACGGCGGGAAACTCCGCGCCGTCGCGCACGAAGAGGCGGCTCGTTAGAGGAGTGTTTGTAGGGGCAGGGGTGAGCCTGCCCGCCGCGCGTCAGCGCGGATTAAGTTTCGCCATCTTTCAATGTCGGATGATGGCGCATGGTTTAAGCGACCTCGCGGTCGCTGCGGGCAGGGACGAGCCCTGTCCCTACTAAATATGACGACGGCACGTTAAACATGACGACAGCGCGGATCGGGATCATCGGCGGCAGCGGGCTCTACCAGATGCCCGAGTTGAAGGACGTGGAGGAGGTCGCGGTCGAGACCCCGTTCGGCGAGCCCTCTGACGCGTTCGTCGTCGGCACGCTCGAAGGCGTCCGCGTCGCGTTCCTGCCGCGCCACGGTCGCGGGCATAAGATTCTGCCGACGGAGCTGCCGTTCCGCGCGAACGTCTACGCGATGAAGCTGCTCGGCGTCGAGCGCATACTCTCGGCGTCGGCGGTCGGCTCCCTACAGGAAAAGTATGAGCCGCTGCACATGGTCATCCCCGATCAGTTCTTCGACCGCACGCGGGCGCGGGCGCGTGAATCGACCTTCTTCGGCGACGGGATCGTCGCGCACGTCACCTTCGCGCACCCGGTCTGCGCGGAACTCTGCAATGTGCTCGAAGAGTCTTGCAAGTCTGCGGACGTGGTGGCGCACCGCGGCGGGACGTACCTGTGCATGGAGGGACCCGCGTTCTCGACGAAAGCCGAGTCGCAGGTCTACCGCCAGTGGGGCATGGACGTGATCGGGATGACGAACCTGCAGGAGGCGAAGCTCGCGCGCGAGGCGGAGATCTGCTACTCGACGCTCGCGCTCGTCACCGACTACGACTGCTGGCACGAGGGGCACGACGCCGTCTCGGTCGGGCAGGTCGTCGAGTACCTGAACAAGAACGTCCGCAACGCTCAGATCATCATGCGCGAGGCCGTCAAGCAGCTCGCCGACAGGCCGCGCGGGTGCGGCTGCGGCTCCGCGCTCGAAAACGCGATCTTCACCGCGCCCGATCTGTGGCCCGAGGCGACAACGCGGAGGCTCGATGCCATCATCAAAAAGTACCGGAAGCAGTGACAGGTGACAGGTGACAGGTGACAGGCAAGTTGGGCTCGCCGTTACCCGTCGGGCGGGCTTTGCACAAAAATTCAAAGGCGGACTCAAGATGATGCGTATGCCGAGGTGCGATGACTCAACTTATCGAACTGCTTTCTGATTTTTGTGCAAAGCCCCGTCGGGCGTTAACTAAAGGAAGGTTAGTCGTATGAAAAGGTTATTTCTGGTGGCGTTTGGCTTAGCCGTCATGTTAAGCGGGGCTTCGGGGGCGATGGCGCAGGGCGCGGCGCGGCGCGAGCCCGACCCGGCGGTGCTGCGCGATCCGCTGATGGAGAAGGACTCGAAGCACAACCTTGAGGCGGCCCGCCAGTACTTCAAGCTGAAGAAGGCCTACCGCGCCTCGCTCTCGCGCGCGGAGGAGATCATCGCCGGCTACCCGAACTTCTCGCTCATCGACGAAGCGCTCTACATCGCCGGGATGAGCAACCTCTACCTCTCGCAGAGCAAGGGCAAGCAGCCCCCCACGCTCTCCGCCGAGAAGCACCGCGACGAGGCGCGCATGTACCTGTCGCGCGTCGTCAACGAGTACCCCGAAAGCAGCTTCCGCAAGGACGCCGAGAAGGGCCTGGAGTCACTCGGCGGCGCTTTGCAGAAGACGGAGAGCAAGCCGTAACACATTGTCCGTTGTCAGTAGTCAGTCGCCAGTTGCTCCGTGGCTGATTAACTCGGATGCTTCCAAGAGAAGTGTGAACCCGTGGGTCACAACAACGGACAACGGACGACTGACTACTGACAGCCCCTCTTACATCACCCCAACCGCAGGAGAAAATCACAAGTGTCATTGCTGGTCGTCGGTTCGGTGGCGTTCGACGCGGTCGAGACGCCTTTCGGTAAGCGCGAGCGGATGCTCGGCGGCTCCGCCACACACTTCTCGCTCGCCGCGAGCTTCTTCACCGACGTGAGGGTCGTCGGCGTCGTCGGCGGCGATTTCGGCGAAGAGGAGTTCGCGGTCTTCCGCGAGCGCGGCATCGACACGACCGACCTCGAAGTCGTCCCCGGCGGGCGCACCTTCTTCTGGCGCGGCCGCTACGACTTCGACCTCAACACCGCGCACACGCTCGACACGCAGCTCAACGTCTTCGCCGACTTCAAGCCGAAGCTCTCCGCGGACTCGCGGCGCGCGCGCCTCGCCTTCCTCGGGAACATCCAGCCCGACCTACAGACGGAAGTGCGCGAGCAGGTCGCGGGCGCGGAGCTGGTCGCGCTCGACACGATGAACTACTGGATCAACACCGTCCCCGACGCGGTCTGGGAGGCCGTGCGCGGAGTCCACGTCGTCATCATCAACGCCGCCGAGGCGCGGCAGCTCGCGGGCGAGCCCAACCTGATCCGCGCGGCGCGCAAGATTCTCGCCGCGGGGCCGCGCGCCCTCGTCATCAAGCGCGGCGAGTACGGGGCGGCGCTCTTCACGAAAGATGGCTACTTCGCCAC
>DATLMC010000065.1:0-9852 GCA_035537435.1 Pyrinomonadaceae bacterium
GACCGGGCGGGCTGGGACGAGCCCTGCCCCTACATGATTACGCGCGCCGTCGTGGGCGAGCCGAGAAAAGATGCTTATCAAAAACGTAAGCGCGGCGGCCTGACCCGAACGTCAGACCGCCGCGCTCGTGTTCACCCGCGCGAGGTGCGGGGAAGCGTCGTGCCGCTTTAGATCATGCCCTTCCCGCGGACGCCCTTGCCGCTACCGCTTCCGCCAGTCTTCGACTTCGTCGGCGTCGTGCTGACGGTCTGCGACGAGAGCGAGCGGAGGTACATGACGAGGGCGTCGAAGTCGGCGCGCGAGAGGTGCGAGGTCCTGCCGTGCGTGTCCTTGATGACGCGCACGTTGTTGGCTTCGAGCGCGGGGTTGATCTGACCGCCGACGACGAGCGGCAGAACGTTCGACGTGCCGAGCCGGTCGATCAGGGGCTTGCCGTTCGCCCCCGTGACGAACGGGCTGTCGATGCTGACCATGATCTGCCCCAGCCCGTCGCTCGCGAGCTTGCCGTCGCTGCCCTCGAAGGTGATGGGCACTTCCGTCGGCAGGTTGTTCGCGCCGCGCCGCTGGTCGGTTCTGACGGTGCGGAAGTTGAAGCCGCGCTCGCCGGGCAGCAGGAGCTGCGAGTCGGGCGGCAGGAGGAGTTCGCGCACCGTGTGCGCGAAGCCGTGGTGCAGCCACTTCGGCACGCTGTCCCACCACGAGCGCAGGTGCTTGGTGTTGCGCGAGGAGAAGTTCTGCGGCGTGCCCACGTCCTGCGGCGGGCCGAAGCGCACGAAGAAGTAGTCGTTCTCCGGGCGGAAGAAAGGCCCGTCGCCGTCGACGGTCGTTTCCGAGATGACGCCCGGCTCGTGGATGTTGAAGTCCTGGAAGGTGTCGTCGAGCGCGCCGTTCGTCATCTTGTTGCCGTTGTGGTGGCAGTCGGCGCAGCCCGCGCCGCCCTCTGCGACTTTCGTCGAGAAGACGCGCTTGCCGCGCGCCACCTGCGCGGCGGAGTCCGTGTCGGGGAACTGGTTGAGCGGGTTCGGGAACTGCCGCGTCTCGTTCTGCGACCAGAGGATTTGCAGGTACGCCATGTCGTAGTAGCCGACCTTGAACGCCTTGCTGGAGAGATCGTTTCTGCCGATGGCGCGCGAGTTCTCCTCGGTCTTGCGCAGCACGTACTCCTCGCGCGCGCGGAAGCGATCCTCGGCGTCCGCCTGCGGGAAGAGCGGCGTCGGGTTGCGTTCACCCAACAGCACCTCGCCGTTGCAGGCGGAGGCGTACGCCATGAAGTCGTTGTTCAGGCCCTCGTACCACTCGGGCCAGTTGTCGGAGATGTCCTTGTTCTGCGGGCAGACCTTCGTGCCGCCGACGGCGTTCGCGGCGACGTTCCACTGGCAGCCGTCCTGGCGGCCGTCCCAGTGGCAGAAGCCGCACGACTTCTGGCCGTCGTCCGAGTAGGCGTCGGAGAAGAACCAGCGCAGGCCCGCCTCCTCGTCGGTCGCGAAAAGGTTCTGGCCGTGGCCGCCCGTGGTCGGGTCGGGCGTCGAAGGCGTGACGCCGACGGCGAGGTAGCCGCCGCGCGAGACGCGACCGTCGGTGCCGACGTTGAGGAACGAAACGTCCTCGGTCTGCATGTTGGCGACGTAGATGCGCGAGCCGTCGGGCGAGACCTCGACGCCCTGCGGCGTGATGCCGCCCGTGTACTCGATGTTCAGCTCGGTCAGAAGCTGCGACGGGTCGGCCGCGTTCTGGTTGATGCGGAACGCCTCGACGCGCTCGTCGTGCGCGTGCGTGACGAAGAGGATGTTGTTTTTGATCGCGATCTGCTCGGGGCCGCTGCCCTTGATGATCTTCTGCGCCGCGGTGTGGTCGCCGAGGTCGACGAACTGACCCGGCGTGACGAGCTGCGAGATGTCGCGCCCCTCGTCCACGTAGCGGAAGACGAACTGGTTGGTCGTCGTGTCGAAGATGTTCAGCTCCGAGCCGATGTCGTCGAAGGTGGTCGCCTTCGTCGCGTCGGTCATGACGGGCGTGTAGCCGAGCGGCTGGCCGTTGTTGCGGATGACGGTTCCGTCCGCCGCCTTCGTCGGCAGACCGTGACCGCTCTCCCTGCCGTTCAGTTTCGTGTTGGTCTCCTGACCCGACACGATGCCCCAGCGGCCCGCGATCTTCACGTCGGTCGCCAGACCGCCGAGCGGCATCACCTTGACGAGTTGATTGGCGTCCGCGTCGATGTTGATGACGGCGATGGTGTGACCGAGCGTGTTGGCGACGTAGAGCGTCTTGCCATCGGGCGAGATGTCGAGGTCGCGCGGGTTGGCGCGCTCAAGGTCTGTCGGCCCCGTGGGGATTTCGCCGATGGGGACGAAGAAGGGGCCGGGCTCGACGCGGAAGGCGCGCACCTCGTCCCTGAAGCGGTCGGTGATGTAGAGGCGCGTGCCCGCGGCGTTGAAGACCAGCTTCTCGCCGTAGAAGCCGGTCTCGAACTCGCCCAGCACCTCGTCGGTCTGCGTGCTCACCACCGTGGCGAAGTTGCCGTACTGGTTGAGCACGACGAGGTAGGGGCTGGCGTAGATGTCGCGATTTAAGGGCGAGACTTTGAGGCCGATGGGGCGAAGCCCGCGCGTCTGTCCCGGCGGGCGCAGGTCGATCCACTTCAGGACGAACTGGCTCGTCGTGTCGACGACGGCGACGCGCCAGTCGGGGTAGCCTTCGCGGCCGGGCAGCGTCGCGTAGAGCTTGCGGCCGTCGGGCGTGACGGCGAGGGCGCGCGGCTGCGAGCGGAAGGGCTGCTTGATGAAGGGCCAGAACTGGTTGCCGCTTTTGACGACGGGGTTGTTCGGGTCGATGCGCGTGCCTGGGTCGGGGCGACCGTCGATGTAGCTCGCGCCGAACATGATCTTGGTGAAGCGTGGCAGGCCGCCGCGCTCGCCCGCCGCCTCCGCGCCGAGGATGTTCTTGACGGGGTCGCTCGTCAGTCCCGTGATGATCTTGCCTTGAGAGTCGGTCTTGACGGCGGTCTCGAAGAAGCGCAGCTCGAAGGGGGCCTCCTTCGTCGTCGCCAGCACGCGGCGCTCGAAGGGCGCGGACATCGTCAGGTTCGCGAGGCGCGCGCTGGCTTTCGACGTGAAGCTCAGGGTCGCCCAGACGGCTCCACAGCCCACGACGGCTGCGAGGACGAGGTATTTCAGACGGTTCATGTTAGGGCTGTCTCCAGGAAGTAGTCACCCGACCGCCGCACCGGAAAGCGACTCCCGCGCCCGCGAAAGGGTGTTCTCAACCCCCTCCCCCATAACAACCCGCGTTCCGCAAACCTGACGAACAGACTACCTGCCCCCGCGGCGCGCGTTTCGCCGCCAAAAACGAACGACGCAACACGGATGCAAGAATCCGCGCCCTTCGCCTCGCCGAAACTTACCCCGCCGCAGTGCGAAGCAGGTTCGCGAAGCGAAGCCGGTACTTTGATTAAGTTATTAGACGTGTGTAGTTAGACGGAAATGCTAACTCGCTACGCGGTGCTAATCAGGTGTGCGAATTTTTTTGGTAGCGCACGCACCAAGACCGCCGAACATTGCTGTAAGGCGGTCTTGATTCTCCAGCGTCTACCTCTGCTTGCCTAGAGGGTGGAGAGAGTATAAGTGGCGACTACCAGAGGGCGCGACAATACTCCGCGTCGAATGCGGAGTCAAGAAAATAATGTTCGTTAACGTACCGAGCAGACTTATCGTGCAGAAATGTGAGTCGCACATCCTCATTCCGTTGCGCCGCGTCTGGCGAACACGGCGAAGCCCCGCGAGGTCTCGCGCGCCTCGCGGGGCTTCGCCCATCGTTCAGCGACCTGAGTCGCCGCTTACACGCGAGCTTTACGTCGCCTGCGTAGCGCGCCGACCGCGCCCGCCAGCCCCGTGCCGAGGAGCAGCATGGACGCCGGCTCCGGCGTGGCGACGAGGGCGCCGCGTATTTCGCCGCCGCCGAACTGGACGGTGTGGAAGTTGATGTAGGCGCGGCCCGCGAAGATGTTCGCCAACTGGGCGCTGAGCGTCGTGCCGTTGCCTTCGCTCACATCCCAAGTGCCGCTACACGTCCCGCCTACGCCGACGGAGAAGGCCGTGCAGTCGCTGAGCAGGGCGGCGGTGGGAGAGTTGGTGTCGTTGAACGGCGTGCCGAAGAAGCCCCAGACCACCGGGTTATTGGTCGGGGGGAAGTTCGGACCGGCGTGGATGTGTGCTGCCACCAGGTTGTCGAAGGTGTCAGTGGTCTGCGAGCCCGTGAAGTCGATGTTGAAGATCGTCGCCGAAAACGTCATCTGCGTCAGCGACGTGTTGAGGGTGAACGTCGCCGTGCCGAAGGACGTCGGCCTGGGAGTCACGCCGTTGGAGAGCGTGGGATTCGTCGGCGGGTTCTCCTGCCCATTCGTCAGGTTTGCGATGAAGATCGTGTCGGCGCGCGCCGAGGTGAAGCCGACCAACACAATGAACAGGGACGCGAGTAGGTAAATGCGCAGTCGCGGCATAGCCTGATCTCCTTTCGGTCTGAGAGGAAAAGGGCACCGGGCCTGGTGTGTAAAATCCCCGCACCGAGACTCACACCGGTTAAGTTACCGTGACGAGACGGCGGGGCATGCCGGGACTCGTGAGTAACCCTGGATAAACTGTTGGGGGGCGGTGAAATTATACCCTTCCGGCCGCGAAGTCAATATTAATTCGGCGGGTTTCTACTCGTCGGGGTCGCGTCATTAAAGGGTAAGTATCAAAAAAGAAATGGCGACGGGAGGGCAATTTCCCGCCGCCACATTCGTTGAGCGCGAGTAAATACGAAAAGATTTACTCGCGGCGCATGATACATCTCCCGCCCCCCGGTGTTTGTTGGGTTTTTCGTGCAAACAGGTTACCTTTCATCTACATGAGACTTGATGTGCAGGCCCGCCGCCACCGTCGCGGAGGTGTCAGAGCGCAGTCAGGGAGGACTTTTCGCGCGCCATTCCCGACAACATTTCGCGCCCGTCGGTCGTATGGCGTCTGTGATGATATGCTGTGACGAGAGAGGCGACGGACGGGGCGAGCCTTCCCGGCGGGAGGTAACTTATAAATGAAGTGGTACGTTTACACGGCGGCGGCGGTCGGGCTCTTGCAGCTCGCGGTCATCTGCCTGCTCGCCTTCAAATACCGGGGCCTGCGCAGGCGGCTCGACGAGGAGCTGCGTTTCGGGCGTCGCCCGCCGCAGTCGATCACGGAAGAGGGACTGTTCCACCTGCCCGGCTCGACGCAGGGCGCGCCGGCTCTCGAAGAGTCGAAATTTGAAGCCGTCCGCAGGGCGTCTTGAGCGGGGGAGGCACAGAGGTTTTGAGTCGGGCGACGCGCCTTGAAGTCTACACGGACGGGCAGTGCCCGCTCTGCCGTTGGACGCGCGCGCGCGTCGAGCCGCTCGACCGCGAGAGCCGCCTCGAATGGCTCGACTACCACGACCCGGCCGCCCTCGCCCGCGCCACGCCGCACACGCACAAACAACTCGCCGAGCAGATGCACGTCCGCCTCCCCGACGGCACGTGGCGCAGAGGCTATGACGCGTGGCTCGCAGTCCTCTCGGTGCTTCCCAACCGGCGCTGGCTCGCGCGCATCCTCGCCGTCCCGCCCTTCACGTGGCTCGGCCCACACTTCTACAAGCTCGTCGCCAGACGACGCTACCAAATCTTCGGCATCCCGCCTCCCTGCGACGACGGCGAGGTCTGCGCTATCCACGCGAAGAGATAGTTTGCCGGGGCAATAATTTGTAGGGGCAGGGCTCGTCCCTACCCGGGTGAGCGCGTGAGCGCGAACTGGCGCACGTTGCGGGCAGGGACGAGCCCTGCCCCTACGGTTGCGGGCGGGGACAGGCCCTGCCCCTACAGTTGTTCGCGTGCGTTCTTGCGCGCCTCCACAGCCATCCTCAACTACCGTTCCCGCATCCAAATACACGCCAGCATTTAAGGCACGGCGGGCTCCGGCGCGCAGGCTCTGTGGTGGTTGAAGGCTGCGCGCTTCGTCGTCTGGACGCGGTTCGGGCGAAGCGATTTTCACGAACGTCCGCCGTCAACGTTGTCTGTCAAAAGGGAAGTGGGAATCATGAATCGGAAGAAACTTTTTAACTCATTCGCGGCGCTCGTCGTCGCCCTCACGGCGACGCTCGCGTCGCCCGCGTTCGCGTCCGACAGGAAGTCTAAAGAGTCGGGCGCGGCTGCTGAGGCGTCGGTGCGGACGCCCCTGAACCTCGCGGTGCTCGTGCAGGACGACCTCGTCTCCCGCGTCGGCGGCGAACTCGGCGTGACGCGCGCGTTCATCCGCGCGCTGCCCGCGGGCTCGCGCGTGATGGTCGGCTACTTGACTTCGGGCTCGCTCCAGGTGCGGCAGCAGTTCACGGACGATCTCGACAAGGCCGCGCGCTCGCTGCGCATCCCCGTCGCCAGCGAGTCCGCCGCGCCGTTCAACCCCTACGTCGAGTTGATCGAGGCGCTCAAGAAATTTGACGCGCAGGGTAAGAACCGCAACGCCGTCCTGCTCATCTCCGACGGGCTCGACGTGTCGCGCGGCTTCGACTCCTCTTCGTCCGTCAACAGCTTCGATCTCCAGCGCGCCATCCGCGAGGCGCGGAAGCGCGGCGTCGCCGTCTACACCTTCTACGCGCCCGCCGTCGGGCTCACCAGCAGGAACTCGACCGCCGTCAGCTACGGGCAGAGCTCGCTCAGCCGGCTCGCGAAGGAGACGGGCGGCGAAGCCTTCTTCCAGGGCACGAGCTTCGTCACCTTCGACGCCTACTTCGTGCGCCTCGGTCGCGCGCTCAACGGCAGCTCGACCGCGTACTGACGCGGGGCCGGAGCAGTTATTCGAGAATCGCGAGGGGGTGCGGGAGCTGTTCCCGCACCCCCTTCGCGGTTGTCTAAATAACTCTTTTTTCTCCCCCGGACTTGTTGTAAAGTTTTCCCGCGACAGCGCGAACCTCCTAACCTCTCGCGGGAATTCGGCGCGCCCGCCGCGGTCGGTCATGAAGAGCAGCACCGAGCATTGCCTCATCGTCGAAGGCTCTTACCTGACGGAGTCGGAGGCGGAACACGCCCTGCGCGATCCTTTCATCGAGGAGTGGGTCGAGGAGAAGGGGCACTTCCGCATCCACAACCTCGGCGAGATGGAGATCGCGCCCGGCGTCGTCCTCGGCTCGCTCGGCGTCGTGATGCTCGACGAAGGCGTCTTCGAGATCGCGAGCGTCGATCCCCAGCACCCGCTCACGCAGCACAAGGCGCGCCTCGTCGCCGAAGCACTCCGCCGCCACGATATGTTCGAAGAGATGAGCGTCGAGCCGCGCTCGCCCGATGACGCCCCCGACGCGGAGCCCGCCACATAGTCACAGGACTTACCACAGAGGGCACAGAGGAGCACAGAGTAAAGACATCTCTTTACTTCCTCTGTGCTCCTCTGTGCCCTCTGTGGTGAATCCAGGTTTCACTTACTCTCAGGATCGAGCTGAGCTGCCGCCGCACCCCCCGGCGGCCTGCGCGCCGCCCGCGAAGGATGCTACACTCTCGCCTTCTGTCGGGAGCCATGAAAGAATTTCTGAGCGGTCGCGTGCGCGTCCTCGTCGGCGACATCACGCGCGAGAGCGTGGACGCCGTCGTCAACGCCGCCAACTCGACGCTGCTTGGCGGCGGCGGGGTGGACGGAGCGATTCACGATGCCGGCGGCGAGGCGATCCTCGCCGAGTGCCGCGAGCTGCGGCGCACGCTCTACCCCGAAGGCTTGCCGACGGGCGAGGCCGTCGCGACGACCGCCGGGAACCTGCCCGCGCGCCACGTCATCCACACGGTCGGACCCGTCTGGGGTCGGCACGGCGGGCGCGAGCCGGAACTGCTCGCCTCGTGCTACCGCAACTCGCTCCGGCTCGCCGCCGAGCGCCGCCTCGCCTCAATCGCGTTCCCCGCGATCTCGACCGGCGCCTACGGCTACCCGCGCGAGCAGGCGGCGCGCGTCGCGTCCGAAGCGGTCGCGAAATTTCTGGCGGGAGAAGCCGCGTTAGACGACGATGGCGACGAGTCGCCCGCCGTGCTGCGCGAAGTACGCTTCGTCTTCTTCTCGCGGCCCGACGCCGAACTGTTCCTACGCAATCATAAATTCGATTAGTCAGTTGTCCGTGGTCAGTTGTCCGTGGTCAGTCGTTCAAGATCATCTTAGTCGTGAAGCTTCTCAACCATGTGCAACTGACAACTGACAACGGACAACTGACAGCCAACAGCCTTCGCAAATGATGATCGATCAGACGACACTAGCGGGCGGGCGCGCGCTCCCCGAATCCATCGCCGCGCTCGCGCCGCTCTCCTGGAACTACTGGTGGAGCTGGGCGGCCGACGGCGCGGAAGTTTTCCGCGACCTCGACCCGCACCTCTGGGAGGAGTGCGAGCACAACCCGCGCCGCCTCCTCGCGGAAGTCTCCGAACTGCGCCTGACGCGGATGGCGACCGATCCCTCTTACGTCGCGAGAGTGCGCCGGCTCGCCGAGCGGTTCGCGCGCTACGCGGGCGGCGACGCGCAGACGTGGGCGCGGGGCGCGGCGGGCGCGCTCACGTGGCAGAGCCCGGTCGCATACTTCTGCGCCGAGTTCGGCCTGCACAACTCGCTGCCGCTCTATTCGGGGGGCTTGGGCGTGCTCGCGGGCGATCACCTCAAATCCGCGAGCGATCTCGGCGTGCCGCTCGTCGCCGTCGGGCTGCTCTACCACTACGGCTACTTCCGACAACGCCTGCGGCGCGACGGCTGGCAGGAGGAGAACTACTCCAAGATCGATCCGCAGCGCCTGCCCATCGCGCTCGTGCCCGACCCGGAGACGAGTAAGCCCCTGCGCCTGAGCCTGGAGGTTCGCGGCCGCACGGTGGAGGCGCAGGCGTGGGTCGTGGGCGTCGGGCGCGTCAAACTCTACCTGCTCGACACGAATGTCGAGGAGAACGGCGAGACCGACCGCTTCATCACGGGGCACCTCTACGGCGGCGACCGCGAGACGCGCTGCGTACAGGAGATCGTCCTGGGCGTCGGCGGCGTGCGCCTGCTGCGCGCTCTGAAAATCGAGCCGCGCGTCTTCCATTTGAACGAGGGGCACTCCGCCTTCCTGACGCTCGAGCTCGCGCGCGAGCTGATCGCCGAGGGTCACACCTTCAACGACGCCGCGCCGCGCGTGCGCGAGCGGTGCGTGTTCACGACGCACACGCCGGTCGCCGCCGGTCACGACGAGTTCACGCCCTCGCTCGTCGAGCACTGCTTCGGTCGTGACTTCATCAACTCGCTCGGGCTTTCCGTCGAAGAGTTCATCGCGCTCGGTCGCGCCGCGCCGCACGAAGAGCTGTTCGGCTTGACGCCGCTCGCGCTCAAGATGAGTCGCTCGACCAACGGCGTCAGCCGCAAGCACGGCGAGGTCTCGCGCGAGCTGTGGCAGAAGGCTTTCCCCGGTCGCCCGGTCGGAGAGGTGCCGATCACGTCCGTGACGAACGGCGTCCACCTGCCGACGTGGGTCGCGCCCGTCCTGAGAGAGCTCTACGAGCGTTACGTCGGCGAGGACTGGAACGATCGCGCGTGCGACGCGGAGGCTTGGTCGCGCGGGGTGGCGCGGATGCCGGACGAGGAGCTGTGGAACGCGCACCGCCTGCTCAAGGGGCGGCTCATCGCGTTCCTGCGCGACCGGCTCGTCCACTCGCGCCTGCGCCTCGGCGAGAGCGCCGAGAGCGCGGAGCTGGCGCGCACGTTCTTCGACCCCGGCGCGCTCACGGTCGGCTTCGCGCGCCGCGTCGCGTCGTACAAGCGCTGGAGTTTGATCCTTTCGGACGTGGATCGGCTGTTGAAACTGTTGATGGACGAC